>NZ_CP117983.1:0-440000 GCF_035231985.1 Ligilactobacillus salivarius | reverse complement strand
CCACGTCTACCTTCAACTAAGCTATGAATTCACTTAGTGATAACAGGCGGTAAAACCTGTTAGGTTTCCCCATTCGGAAATCTCCGGATCATAGTTTACTTACAACTCCCCGAAGCATATCGCAGTTAGTCACGTCCTTCATCGGCTCCTAGTGCCAAGGCATCCACCATACGCCCTTAATAACTTAACCTAATATTATCTAACGATAATAGGTTATGAGTTTAGCGATTAAGAACTATAATTCTTGTTTTAAACTCTTTAAAACGCGGTGTTCTCGGTTTATTTTTAAGAAATAAATCAATATCTAGTTTTCAAAGAACAAAATCATTTGATAACTCTCGTTATCAATGGAGCCTAGCGGGATCGAACCGCTGACCTCCTGCGTGCAAAGCAGGCGCTCTCCCAGCTGAGCTAAGGCCCCATAAGAAAATTATGAAATTTTCATAAAAGAATGGGCCTAAATGGACTCGAACCATCGACCTCACGCTTATCAGGCGTGCGCTCTAAACCAGCTGAGCTATAGGCCCATAAGCCATTCTTTAACAGAGAGTAAATCTCTGGAAACTAAACAAAGTATTCAATAAATGTACAGGTTCCGTAATTATTCCTTAGAAAGGAGGTGATCCAGCCGCAGGTTCTCCTACGGCTACCTTGTTACGACTTCACCCCAATCATCTGTCCCACCTTAGACGGCTGGCTCCTTGCGGTTACCCCACCGGCTTTGGGTGTTACAAACTCTCATGGTGTGACGGGCGGTGTGTACAAGGCCCGGGAACGTATTCACCGCGACATGCTGATTCGCGATTACTAGCGATTCCGACTTCATGTAGGCGAGTTGCAGCCTACAATCCGAACTGAGAACGGCTTTAAGAGATTAGCTAAACCTCGCGGTCTCGCGACTCGTTGTACCGTCCATTGTAGCACGTGTGTAGCCCAGGTCATAAGGGGCATGATGACTTGACGTCGTCCCCACCTTCCTCCGGTTTGTCACCGGCAGTCTCGCCAGAGTGCCCAACTTAATGCTGGCAACTGACAACAAGGGTTGCGCTCGTTGCGGGACTTAACCCAACATCTCACGACACGAGCTGACGACAGCCATGCACCACCTGTCACTTTGTCCCCGAAGGGAAAGCCTAATCTCTTAGGTGGTCAAAGGATGTCAAGACCTGGTAAGGTTCTTCGCGTTGCTTCGAATTAAACCACATGCTCCACCGCTTGTGCGGGCCCCCGTCAATTCCTTTGAGTTTCAACCTTGCGGTCGTACTCCCCAGGCGGAATGCTTATTGCGTTAGCTGCGGCACTGAAGGGCGGAAACCCTCCAACACCTAGCATTCATCGTTTACGGCGTGGACTACCAGGGTATCTAATCCTGTTTGCTACCCACGCTTTCGAACCTCAGCGTCAGTTACAGACCAGAGAGCCGCTTTCGCCACTGGTGTTCTTCCATATATCTACGCATTTCACCGCTACACATGGAGTTCCACTCTCCTCTTCTGCACTCAAGTCTTCCAGTTTCCAATGCACTACTCCAGTTAAGCCGAAGGCTTTCACATCAGACTTAAAAGACCGCCTGCGTTCCCTTTACGCCCAATAAATCCGGACAACGCTTGCCACCTACGTATTACCGCGGCTGCTGGCACGTAGTTAGCCGTGACTTGCTGGTTAGATACCGTCATCGAATGAACAGTTACTCTCACTCGTGTTCTTCTCTAACAACAGAGTTTTACGATCCGAAGACCTTCTTCACTCACGCGGCGTTGCTCCATCAGACTTGCGTCCATTGTGGAAGATTCCCTACTGCTGCCTCCCGTAGGAGTTTGGGCCGTGTCTCAGTCCCAATGTGGCCGATCAACCTCTCAGTTCGGCTACGTATCATCACCTTGGTAGGCCGTTACCCCACCAACTAGTTAATACGCCGCGGGTCCATCTAAAAGCGATAGCAAAACCATCTTTCATCTAAGGATCATGCGATCCTTAGAGATATACGGTATTAGCACCTGTTTCCAAGTGTTATCCCCTTCTTTTAGGCAGGTTACCCACGTGTTACTCACCCGTCCGCCACTCAACTTCTTACGGTGAATGCAAGCATTCGGTGTAAGAAAGTTTCGTTCGACTTGCATGTATTAGGCACGCCGCCAGCGTTCGTCCTGAGCCAGGATCAAACTCTCATTTTAAAGTTTGTGACTCATTATTTTTTACTAGCGAATTGACTTCGCAAATGTTTTTGCTTCTTTCATAGAAGCCCTGCACATTTGTTTCATCGAAACTTTGTTTAGTTTTCAAAGATCTACTCATCAGCTATCAACAACTGACAACTTTTATATCATATCAAGTTGTCATATATTTGTCAATAACTTTTTCATTTAATATTTTTTATCACTTTCTAAATCAGCGACAAGTAATATAATAGCAAACTTATTTTTAAGAGTCAATTATTTTTTTACAAAAAAATACTGTTAAGTATCTCTTACGACACTTAACAGTATTTATATTATTTCTCTTTTAGTTCTGGAGCATCAGTTGAGAACATATCCTCTGTCGATTTACTATTATTCTTTGTTAATAAACTTGTTTTCTTTTTCTTCTGTGCTTCTTTCAATTCCTTCATGGCTACACTCTTCTTATAAGTATATTGTGACTTGTCTACTTTCTTAAAGCCTTCCAAATTGTAGAATCTCAGTAAATCACCTGTTATTATCTTATCAGACATATTCAACTCACTGTCTGCTTCATCTTGTTGCTTTTCAACTTCCTTAGACTCCTTAGAAGTTAACTTAGAATTTACAACTTCACCATTATTATTATAAACTTTGCTTCCAATTTTACTATAAACAGGAGATACAAAGTCACCATTTCTAAACGCAACTGTCTGACTTCTATTATTTGATAACAAATCTTGTCCAAGTTGAACAGTTCCTGTATCTTTTATTCCTAGTAAGTCCATTAACGTAGGCATTACATCAATTTCTCCACCATATGTATGATTAATGCCACCTTTCAATCCATTTAAGTGGATCATGAATGGAACTTTTTGGAACATAGCCAAATCATAACTAGTTACTTTCTTTTTACCCAATAATTGCGCAATTGCTTTTTTATGGTTATTTGAGATACCATAATGATCACCATATACAACAATCATTGAATTATCATATAATCCAGCCTTCTTCAAATAATTAATAAATTCTTCAAATGACTGATCGAGGTAGCGTGCAGTTTGGACATAACCATCAACAGTTGCATCTCCTGTTGTTGTTTTCGCAATTGATTGATTCTTTTTATCCAATTCATATGGATAATGGTTTGTTAGAGTAATAATTTTTGCATAAAAAGGTTGTGGCAATTGTTCAATATATTTTACGGATTGTTTTAAGAAAATCTTGTCTTTTAATCCATAACCTATATTATAATCTTTCTTACTCTTATAGTAGTCTTTACTAAAGAAATATTGATATCCCCAAGACTTATAGGTATTATCTCTATTCCAGAAACTTCCTACATCTCCGTGGAATGCAGCTGTGGTATATCCTCTTTGATCTAACATTGCTGGCAATGCTTGGAACGTATTTCCAGCTCCATAACTTGTCATAGCAGAACCTGATGGCAATCCATACAATGAATTCTCTAACATAGTTTCTGCGTCAGAAGTCTTACCCTGTCCTACTTGATTAAAGAAATTATCAAATGCTAATGTATTAGAATCATGATAAAACTTATTTATATTTGGTGTTACTTCTTCACCATTAACTTTATAATCAATCATAAATTGTTGGAAACTTTCTAAATGGAAAATAAACACGTTCTTTCCTTTAGCCTTTCCATAATACTCAATATTAGGAGATGTTCTATTTTTATTAATTTTCTTCAGAATTTCATCTAGGTCTTTCTTGCTAGCATTAGCTCTAGTTGCAGATTCTTGATGAGCTTGATATGTACTGTAACCCGCAAAGAAATCTAAACCTAAGTACTTAACAATGTAATTATTATCAAATGTTCTTGTTAATAGTTGCGAACGGTCTTTCTCGGCTAAACCTAAATTAATAGCAAATAAAACTAGTGAAGACACCGTAATTATTATAGGTCTCCAAATTTTCACAGGGCTCAAATCAGGTTTGATTACTTTAAAAATCACCAATAGGGCTAAAATAATTACATCTAAAAATACTAAAAAGTCTGTTCCATGTATAATCTGACTAATACTTAAACTTAAGTTATTTGAAACAGAACCCGATGATTTTATGATACTCATCGATAGAAAATCTGAAAATTCTCGATAGTATAAAATATTGGCAAACAACCATAACGATTGTAGCAGATTAATGACTATCATAATCCAATAAGATTTTCTACCTCTGAAATAAAGTGCTATTCCAAATAATAATAATCCTGCCGGTATCGGATTCAAAGCTAACAAGAATTCTTGCATTCCATCCGATACTCCCAAAGTGAATTTAGTATTGTATACGATATAAGTCTTCATCCAAAAAAGGAAAAGCGTTAATGTAAAGAAACCTATTCGTGTACTCAATCCATCTCGAATTTTTCTTAATGCTAATCGCATCTCTTTTTGCCTCCATAACAGATTAATACAAAACGATTATAATAGAAAAGATGGCCTATTTAAATAATAGTAAGCCATCCTTCATAATTACTTAACAAATTAAAGTTAAGACTAATCATCCAACAAATCAAAAATTTCAATAGCTGCTAGATCAATATCATCAAATTCAAACTTTTGATGTGTCTGCATCTCTTCAAGAGTGTAAGTATTTGTAGTTGGATCATATGCTACTTGACCACGTTCAGAGCCATTTTTTTCAAAACGTCTAACTTGAACTTCATCGCTATCACTTTTAGCCATAGCATCAAGACGTGTGATAATCGCTACAAGTTGTGAATTTTCCATAAATTACAGCCTCTTTTCTTTAAACAATAATCGTTATTGCAATACTTATAATATACAAACATGATAATATCATGTTTACCATATTTTTACATTAGATTTTATTAAAAATTTCCCTTTTCTATACAATCTATTTTTTTGTTACAATTTGTTTAGGTTGAATTAACATTGCTATCAAGCCACTCAGCATCCCAAAATAATAAGTAACTATTCTCCATAAAAGCATTGCTAAAACTAACTTACTTCCAGTACCGATAAAACTACTAAAGATTACCGAAAAGCTATATTCAGCTCCTCCAGCTCCTCCAGGTATTGGAAATAAAGATACAACCATAACTATCAAAACATGCATAGAAACTACCATAATGACGTTAACATGTGTCACTCCTAACGATAATAGGATGAAGTATGGAATAATATAATATACAGCTAACTGTACAAAAGTTATTGCACTTATTTTTAATAATAATTTCCAATTAGATTTCAATTTTAAACTCTCTTCATAGAAATTATCAATTTTCTCATCAACTATTTTATTCCAATTTTGATATTTTTCGTCATTAAATATCCATTTTATTGGTAATAATGTTACTTTTATAAACTTCTTAGTAAAATCATACCAATACATCACCATTAGCAAACTAACGATAACAGCTAGGTGTATAATAAAACCAAATACTACCAACCACGCTAGCGTATGTATTTTTTCTTGAATAAAATTAAAACCTATTAATAAACACAATACAAAATTAACAACTATCATAGCTTGGTAAACAATAAATTTCATCAATGTACTTGACGTTGCACGTCCAGCATCTAAGCCTGATTGCATTAATGCAAATAATTGTGCGGGTTGTCCCCCTGTTGAAAAAGGTGTTATCCCATTAAATAGTTGCTCTAACATTGGCACTCGTAACGCATCAAAAAATGGATAACTTTTAATCTGCCTTTGAACTAGTATTTTTATGACTAACGCTTCAAATACTAAAGAAAGAAACATACACAAAAATGCTATTCCTAACCACCACAAATTTAAGGTGGTAACATCATGTACAAAGCTACGAAAAGATATTTCTCGTAAAGAGAGTAAAAAAATCGCTATTCCTATACCAAACATTATGAATAACACTATTCTATTTTTTCTTGTCATAATCTTACCTACTAAATTTTTGATAATAAGCTAGCCATATTTTTGCTAGTCTTCTTTCAGAATAATATTCTGCAGCTTTTTTAGACTTTTCTTCCAATTTTTCTAATTTTTTTCTATCTTGCGATAAATTAATAATTTTTCTATTCATATCATTTACATCCTTAGCCGGTTCATAGTAACCATCAATGATTGAATAATATAAATCTAAATCACGTAACATAACTGGCAGACCTGCACTAAATGCTTCTAATACACTCATTGGAAACAATTCATTGTATGAAGGAAGCAAAAATAAATCAGCAGCATTATAATACTCATTCATTTTATTCCTATCAACTATTCCCGGAAATTTCAAATTTGCAGGAGGATTCTTTATAACTTTTTTTAGTTCGTCATATCCATCAGTAATAGCTCCAAAAGAAAACCCACCTACCCAAACAAACTGTATGCCAGGATTTAGTTTAGCTAGTTTCACAAAGTCAGGTACTCCCTTACGTTCTTGTACTTGTCCTACACCAACTATTGTAAATTTATTATCTAAATTCAATTTCTTTCTCAAATTCTCTTTTGAATCTGAAATTTTATAAAAAGTATCACTAGATACAAAATTAGGTATATATGTTATTTTTTCTCTCTTTATTCCATAAGCCGTCAATTTCTCAATAAATGATGGATTAACAACTACTAGCTGATCCATTCTTTTATAAAAAGAAATTATATATTTAAAAAAAACTTTTTTCGCTAACCAAGGTAATTTCAAACTTCCATCTATCGTTTCCGGTAAAAAATGTACATATCCAATTTTACAGCCTCTTCCCGGAAAAAAAGTAGATAAATAAAATTGTGGATCAATAGTGTGATAATGGCTAATATTTACACGGTTAAATTTATTAATCTCTATATTAAGTTCTTGCGAATAATATTTTTTTAATAAATTTATTAACTCTGTATATGCACTTCCAACACCTTGTCCTTTAACCTTAGTTGCCGAAGAAAACATCCCTATCTTTATCAAAATTATCTTCCTTTCGCTTTGTTCAGCTCATCAGAATTAAATCTTAATTTCTTTTTCATATCAAAATCTAGCATGCATTTTTCATAAAAAGAAACAACTTTTCTCCCAAAATTATCTGCAGAAATACTATTCAACAATTCTTCTCTCGGTTTAGAATCATTATATTTTTCACCATTTAATAGATAATCAACAACCTTGTTAACCAATTCATCTTCGCCTGTAAAGGTCATACCTATACTTGCATCTGTCAAAAT
Organism: Ligilactobacillus salivarius; assembly: GCF_035231985.1. Lineage (NCBI taxonomy): Bacteria > Bacillati > Bacillota > Bacilli > Lactobacillales > Lactobacillaceae > Ligilactobacillus > Ligilactobacillus salivarius. The sequence goes on along the minus strand of NZ_CP117983.1, from coordinate 432,678 downwards.
TGAATCTGTATATGGACTGTGAGTAGTAATTACTTTTGTACCTGAAGCAATTGCTTCTATATAGGTCAATCCTTGTGACTCTGATACTGAAGTTGAAACGAAAACATCAGCTGCCTTATAGTAGCTACCTACTTCATCATTGTTAATTTCTCCAGTAAAAATAACGCTATCAGTTAAATTCATATCAGATACCTGTTGTACCAAACTCTCTCTAGCAGGTCCATCGCCACAAATCATCAATTTAGTTTCTGGAACTCTAGCTAAAATATCCGGCATAGCATTTAGTAACTTATCTATATTTTTTTCAAAGGCCAATCTACTCAAAGTTAGTAGTAAAGGTTGCTCTGAATTTATTTTATATTTTTCTCTAATATTTTCATTTGTACTTTTAGAAAATTTAGAGATATCTACTCCAGTTGGAATTATTTCAATAGGTTCATCAATTCCATATCGTTCTAATGTCTCTTTAACTCTTAAACTAGGTGCTACTATTCCTGACATGTGGTAACAAAAAGATTTAGACATTTGTTTAACATGATAAGGCTTTAATAATCTTCCTTTAGCCACATAATGTAGATAGTCCTCATACATTGTATGATAAGTATGTATGCATGGAATTTTCAAATTTTTAGCGACGAATTTCCCAATTAATCCCATCGAAAATTCTGTTTGAGTATGAATAATATCTAAATTTAATTCTTTAGCTACTTGATAAGCATGAAAAAGTCCCCTTACAGCAATACGTCTATCTGTAAATGAAATGAATGGAATACTTGAAAAGCGAAAAATATTACGCTCATAAATACTTTTGTCAACATTAGGATCAGTTGTCGTAAAAATGTACGCTGTGTGACCTTGTTTCTCTAATTGTTCTCGTAACGTTTTGATAGAGGTCGCAACACCACTTACTTGCGGATAATAAGTATCCGTAAATATTCCGATATTCACATATATCCCCCTCTGTCATTTTATAGTCATTGTTAATTATATGTTTTTAACAAAACCATTGCAATTAAAACCCATAATTTGATCAACAAATATCCCAAATTTTACAAATAATTTACAAATCAAAAAAGCTCGAGAAGGTATTCCCCTCTCAAGCCTTTTATATAAGTTATACTAAACTATTTTGTGTATTGATTTACAAGTTCTACAACTTCATCAGCTGTTTCACAATCATTAACTGCTTTATCAGCTAATTCTTCCATCTTCTTAGAATCTAGTGTCTTCAACAAACTACGTGTCTTCAAAATTGAAGTAGCACTCATTGAGAATTCATCTAAACCTAATCCTAATAAGATAGGAACTGCAACTTGATCTCCAGCCATTTCACCACACATACCAGTCCATTTACCTTCTTTGTGTGATGCTTCAATTGTATTCTTAATTAATCTCAAGATTGAAGGGTTATATGGTTGGTATAGGTAAGAAATCTTTTCATTACCACGGTCAGCAGCCATAGAATAACCGATTAAGTCGTTTGTTCCAATACTGAAGAAGTCAACGTACTTAGCTAATTTATCTGCAACCATTGCAGCAGCTGGAACTTCCATCATCATACCTACTTCGATATCATCAGATACTGGAACACCATCTGCAACAAGTTTTGCTTTTTCTTCTTCAAAGATTGCTTTTGCATCCTTAAATTCTTGGACAGTAGCAATCATTGGGAACATGATAGCTAAGCTACCATAATGGGATGCACGCAACAAAGCTCTTAATTGTGTGCGGAAAATATCTTGGCGATCTAAAGAAATACGAATAGCTCTATATCCTAAGAAAGGATTTTGTTCTTCTGGTAATGGAAGATATGGTAATTCCTTATCTCCACCAATATCCATTGTACGAACAACAACTTGCTTACCATTCATACCTTCAACAGCAGCTTTATATGCCTTAAATTGATCTTCTTCAGATGGCAATTCAGAAGCATCCATGTAAAGAAATTCAGAACGGAATAAACCGACTGCTTCTGCACCATTATCATTTGCACCTTCAACATCTTTAGGTGTACCAATGTTTGCAGCTAATTTAACTTCTTTACCATCTGCTGTAACTGACTTAGCATCCTTCAATAATTTCCATTCTGCTTTTTGATCAGCAAAAGCTTTGGCTCTAGCCTTGTAATCTTCTAATTCTTCGTCAGTTGGTTCTACTAATGCTTGTCCATCTAAACCATCAATAATAACCATTTGACCTTCAGAAATTTCACTTGTAGCATTACCAGAACCTACAACTGCAGGAATTTCTAATGTACGAGACATAATAGCAGAGTGAGAAGTACGTCCGCCAATATCTGTGATAAATCCCTTAACAAAATTACGATCCAATTGAGCTGTATCGGAAGGAGTTAAGTCATGAGCAACAATAACTACTTCTTCATTAATTAATGCAGGGTTAGGAATAGATACTCCCAACAAGTGACCCATAACACGCTTAGTAACATCGCGAATATCACCAGCACGTTCTTGCATATAAGCATTATCTTCCATTGCTTCGAACATTTGAATGAACATATCAGTTACACTCTTCAAAGCAGCTTCAGCATTTACTTTGTCATTTTTAATTTTATCGTTAATTTGTCCAAATAATTCTGGATCAGATAAAATTGTCAAATGAGCTTCAAAAACTTGTGCTTCTTCAGCACCTAGATTTTCAGTAGCTTTTTGCTTAATGACTTCAAGTTCTTGTTTGGAAGTTTCAACAGCTACACTTAAACGTTCGATTTCAGCATCTGGATTATCAATAGTTTTTTCTTCAAATGATAAATCAGGTTGAACGAGCATGTAAGCTTTAGCAGCTGCAATACCATCACTAGCTGCGATACCGTTTAAAACCTTAGTCATTATTCAGCTAAACCTTCCTTTTTCATTGTTTCTTCAATAGCAGCAATTGCTTCTGCTTCATCTGCACCGTCTGCAGAAATTACAACATCAGCATTTTGGCCTACACCTAAGGACATAACACCCATGATAGACTTCAAGTTTACAGACTTGCCATTGTATTCCAATGTTACATCTGAGTTAAATTTGCTTGCTGCTTGTACCAACAATGTAGCTGGACGTGCGTGAATACCTGTTTCTGCGATTACGTGAAATTCTTTCTTTTCCATTATTAATCAATCTCCTTTGAATAAGTAAATATATGTGATTAAGAGCCTTGTTAAGAACACGTTTACATTAACAATATGCAAACGATAACAATCTCGATACTATGATAATAACATGAAAACCTTAGTAAGACAAGACTTACTTCATTTTAAATTTATACATATTTTTTAGGTATTTTTACTGTTAAATAACTGTCTTTACTGATTTATACTTAAAATATACTTGCTAAAATCATTATCATGCACAAAACATAATTAATACTAAATTAATTTGGATTCCTTACTATAAATATAGGTAGCTCCCCCACCTCGTTTAGCTGTTCCAACAATATTCTTTCTATGACTATAATTCATAAAAGCTTTTTGAAAATCCATGAATTCTTCTGTATTTATTTCTAACTTATCTAGTGTTCCTTCTCTAAGTTCGTCTAACAATGCAGTATAATCTTTTTCCATAAAAATCACCTCGCGCACAAAATTATAACATATATTTTATCCAAGTCTTTATACTTGAACTTTATACCTAACATTGTATAATGAAGTCATTAAGGTCAAAGTTGGTCAAAATAACTTTGATATGTTGATAGAAAGGTCGTGAAAATCAATGTTATGTCAAAATTGTCATAAAAATCCTGCGACAATTCACTTAACAACTAATTTAAACGGTCGCCAAACCTCTATTGATCTTTGTCAAAATTGTTACCAAGAAATCAAAAATGAAGCTAACGGCTTTAATAATATCGGACAAGATCCATTTGGTTTTGGTAGTTTAGATGATATTTTCAAAGCTATATCTAATCCTAATTTTTCTAACCAACAAAGTATGTCTCAAGAGCCACCTACACAAAGTGGTCGCATAGGTGGAAATAACGGTAATCGTAATGGTGATTCCTCTATTCTGGGACAATATGGATTAGATTTAACAGAAGAAGCAAAAAATGGTCAAATCGATCCAGTTATTGGACGTGATAAAGAAATAGCCAGAGTAATTGAAATTCTAAATAGACGTACTAAAAATAATCCTGTTTTAATTGGTGAAGCTGGTGTTGGTAAAACTGCTGTTGTTGAAGGACTCGCCCAAAAAATTGTTAATGGCGATGTTCCTCAAAAACTAATCGGGAAAAAAGTTATTCGTCTAGATGTTGTTTCTTTAGTACAAGGAACTGGTATCCGTGGACAATTTGAACAAAGAATGCAACAACTAATGAAAGAATTGAAACAACAAAAAGATGTAATCTTATTTATTGATGAAATTCATGAAATTGTTGGTGCTGGTAATGCTGAAGGTGGAATGGATGCTGGTAATGTGCTCAAGCCATCTCTTGCTCGTGGAGAATTCCAATTAGTAGGTGCTACTACCCTAAATGAATTCAGAACAATTGAAAAAGATGCCGCACTCGCTCGTCGTCTTCAACCAGTTCAAGTTGATGAACCTAGTGTAGAAGAAACTATTAAAATTCTAAATGGTATTCGTAATAAATATGAAGCTTATCATCATGTAAAATATACTGATGAAGCTTTAAAGGCTGCTGTAACTTTATCTAATAGATATATTCAAGATAGATTCTTACCGGATAAAGCAATTGATTTATTAGATGAATCTGGATCTCGTAAGAATTTAACGATTCATGCAACTGATCCAAAAATTATTGAAGAACGCATTAAGAATGCCGAAAATCAAAAACAAGCTGCACTAAAAGAAGAAAATTATGAAAAAGCAGCTTACTATCGTGACCAAGTATCACGTTTTGAAAAGATGAAAGACAATGCTTCAGATGAAGATACTCCAGTTGTTACCGAAAAAGATATGGAACATATCATAGAAGAAAAAACTAACATTCCTGTTGGTGAGTTAAAAGCTAAAGAAAAGGAACAACTTCGTGATTTAGGCTCTTCACTTGAAAAACATGTTATTGGTCAAGATGAAGCTGTAGATAAGGTTGCTCGTTCAATTCGAAGAAATCGTATAGGTTTCAATAAATCAGGACGTCCAATTGGTTCATTCTTATTCGTTGGTCCTACTGGTGTAGGTAAAACTGAAACAGCTAAGCAATTAGCCCGCGAGTTATTTGGTACTGAAGACTCAATGATTCGATTTGACATGAGTGAATACATGGAGAAATTCTCAGTTTCTAAATTAATCGGTTCTCCTCCTGGATATGTTGGCTATGAAGAAGCTGGCCAATTAACTGAACAAGTTCGTCGTCATCCTTATAGCTTAATTTTACTTGATGAAGTTGAAAAAGCTCATCCTGATGTAATGCATATGTTCTTACAAATTCTTGATGATGGACGCCTAACTGATTCTCAAGGAAGAACAGTTTCATTTAAAGATACTATCATCATTATGACAAGTAATGCTGGTAGTGGTGATTCTGTAGTATCGGTTGGTTTTGGAGCTGAAGCAAATGGTTCATCTCATTCAGTTATTGATAAATTAACCAAATACTTTAAACCTGAATTCTTAAATCGTTTTGATGATATCATTGAATTTAATCCATTGTCTAAAGATGATTTAGTCAAAATTGTTCGGTTAATGCTAGATGATGTTAATAAAATGATGGCTGATCAAAATATGCACATTGATGTTAGTGATAAGGTAGCAGATAAACTTGCAGAATTAGGTTATGATCCTAAGATGGGTGCTAGACCACTTCGTCGTGTAATTCAAGAACAAATTGAAGATAAAATTGCTGATTTTTATCTTGATAATCCAAATGTTCAAAATTTTGTTGCTGATTTAGATGAGAATGATGATATCGTAATTAAATCTAAGTCTAAAAAAAATGAAGACTAATTTTTTGAGAGAGTTAATTTTTTAACTCTCTTTTTTATGCTTTTTTATTCAATATTTTTGATAAAATTAATATATTTAGCTATAATATAATTAGAGATATAGGAAAGGTTCGGTGATTATTATGATGCATTTAGTTGATGTAACTGCTAGTCATGCTAAAGACATTCAACGTGAATTAGCAGCCACCCCTGTCCACTTCATTAAAGTTTATACTTTAGGAAATTCACGTGTTGTATATAAAAAGAAACATGGATTTTCTGAAATTATAATTTCTAATAAATTACGTGGAATAACTGACAAAGAAATAAATTTTGTTGTTGAAAAACTTTTGAAGAATGACACTAAAAATATGGAGATTACTAAACAAAAGAGTTTAGTTGAAATCATCGTTAATAACTAATTCATATATGACTACTACTTATTAGCCCCAGATTGATATTTTACATCAAATTTGTCGGGCTTTTATTATTTCACAAATTCATTTAAAATCTTGTTTATTTTAATGATATAATAGAAGATAATAGTTCTTCATGAAATGAGGTGAAATAATGGCATTCTTAGACTCAGTAAAAAACTTGATGAAGTTTAATAAAAATAATGAAGCAAAACAAAAAAATGATATATCCACAGTTGAAAAAAGTGATCTCTCAGATAAAAATAAAGAACCTATCACTAAAGTTGGACATAACGCTACTTTAATCATCATATATCAAGATGATCGTGGTCAAAGTCTGACTACTCCACAAATTATTTCTGGATATATTGGCGAAGAACTTCATTTAAGATTCAAAGAATTTCCCAACTATGACTTAATTAATATTTCAGGATTTACCAGTGCCTTTGTTGATCAATATGGTTCTATAACTCTTACCTATCGTAAACATCAAGGGGCTGATGTTTGGCTATTTTCACAAGATATTGATAAGCAAAAGTTACTGATGCGTCCTGTCTTTATCCGAGGAGATTTTGGGGAACGTTTTGAATTAAATGCCCCTACCATCCCTGACTATTCACTACAAAAAGCTGTTGGTCCTACTCGTGGTGTCTTCTCAGATAAACAACAATTAGTCACATACTATTATCGTAAATCACGTTGGAAAATTGTTGATCATAATGTGCATTATCTTCGTATCAATTCTTATTGTTTAAGTTATACAGAACCCGAAGGACATGATATATCTGTCACACTTGCTCCAGATACTGTTTGGCAAACATTTGAGTCTATTCAGCTTATCAATAATGATTGGTGGTATAACATTGGCGGAAATGCCTGGGTTAAATTTGATGAACAACGTATGGAATTACTAGAAAACAATCCATATACTTTATCAGATACATTAAAGATCGCTCCTATCCAGGATGATCCTGAACTAAGTATTCCTGAACCAGTTAAATTATCTGTTACTGCTGAAATTAACTTTGTACCTAACCAAAAACTTGCTCTTTATGATCGACCATTCGGTAAAAAAATTAATGAGATAGAAAATGGAAAAACTGTGCTCATAACTGCTCGTAACCGTGTCGGTCATATGCTTTGGTTTGAAGTTGATGGTCTAGGTTGGACAATTTGGGAATATCTACAATTTTAAAAAGAGATGTAGTTGAAATTCAACTTACATCTCTTTTTTTATTTATTCAGCTTTTAAATGATACATTGTAGCAGCATAGTCATTACGGATAATAGGATCATAGAATCCTAATTCCATTAATTCATCGCCACCATAAACCTTATTAGTTTCAACATCACGGTAGTTCCTATTGGTATCTAATCCATATAATTTAGTTTTCGTTAATACAGGTTGAGCTTCTGCTAAAACTTTACATACCATTACTACTGCTTCATCTTTTTGAGGGCTTATAAACATCCAAGCTGTTTTATTACCATCTTTAGAAGATTGTAAACGATAGAAATCTCCATATTGGACTAATTTTCTAATACCCTTGTATTGATTTACTTGTTTTTTAACAATTTCTTTTTCTTCGTCTGTCAATGTTGTTAAGTCTAACTCATAACCAAAGACTGCACTCATAGCAACTGCACCTCTAGTATCGATTGGTGTCACTCTACCAGTTTGATGATTTGGAACTGCAGACACATGAGCTGTCATCATTGATGGTGGATATACTAAACTTGTACCATATTGAATAGTTAATCTGGCAATCGCGTCCGTATTATCACTAGTCCAGCTTTGTGGCATGTAGTAAACAAAGCCTGCATCAAATCGTCCACCACCGCCAGAGCAGCCTTCAAATAAAACATCTGGGAACTTGCTAGTTATTCTTTCTAAAATATCATAAACCCCTAAAACATAGCGATGATAAACTTCACCCTGTCTATCTGCAGGTAGATTTTGTGAATAGATATCAGATAAATTACGATTCATATCCCACTTAACATAATCAATGTCATTATCAGCAATAATAGTTGAAATCTGATCAACTATGTCATCTCTGACATCTTTTCTTGTCATATCTAAAATATATTGATTACGTGATGGACTTGGTTGTCTTCTTGGAACTTGCATCAAATATTCAGGATGGCTTCTATATAATTCCGAATCCATTGAAATCATTTCTGGTTCAAACCAAATACCAAATTTCAAATCTTTGCTGTGTACGTAATCTGCAAAATGTTTTAAGCCTTGAGGGAATTTTTTCTCATATACATTCCAATCACCTAATGATGAATTATCGTCATCGCGATGACCAAACCATCCATCATCTAATACAAACATCTCTATCCCCAGTTCCTTGGCTTCGTCTACGATTGGCTTTAATTTATCTTCATCAAAGTCAAAATATGTAGCTTCCCAATTATTAACTAGAATTGGGCGTTCCTTATATTTATATTTGGAACGTGTAATTCTATCTCTGACAATATTATGAAATGCCTTACTCATAGCATTCAATCCATTATCAGTATATGTCATTAATACTTCTGGAGTTTGGAAACTTTCCCCTGCTGGCAATTGCCAATTGAAATTATAACCATTAATCCCTACTAATAATCGAACTTGATCAAGTTGATCTTTTTCAATTTCAAAAGCATGGTTTCCTGAGTAAACTAACGCAAAGCCATACGCAGCACCATTGAATTCATCAGTATTACTATCAACCAAAGCAACAAACGGATTCATTTGATGACTAGAAGTACCACGAATGCTACCAAATGTTTGAATCCCATATCCTAATTTTTGTCTTTCTAAATGACGTTCGTTTACATGGGCTCCTGGTAAACTAATTACATCAAAGTCTCGTTGAGAGAAATCTATTTGCATGGATGCAACTTTTTCCAAGTTTACATTTTCTTGTCCTAGATTCTTAACCTTAACTGAACGTGTAATAATTGGATAATCACGATATATTGTATATAGTAAGTCAAATAAAACTCCACTTTTCTCGTCTTCTAGCGTAACAATCAAAGTATTAGCTTCCGATTCTGACTCTACATAAGCTGCTGGAAGTCCTGTCAATTCAGGTTTTCCTTCTTCAACTTTGTAAGTCTTATATTTTAGCATTAATCCATTTGAGCCATCTTTTTGACGCACTACTGTTGCGGGAACTCGATAATCCATCTCACCGGCACTACTATATTCTTGTGGCAAAGTATCTTTGGAAAAGGTTCTATCTAAACTACCTGGTAAATTACCAGAAAATCCTCTATCTACTCGTGGATAACGTAATTGTCCATGATAACTTTTTACCCTTTTACCAAAATATAAATGACTAATAGTATCGCCATCTTCAATTGAAAAAATATATGAAAGTTGCTCATTATGCAAATGAAAAACTCGATTTTCTTTATCTACTGTAATTAAATCTACCATTTTACCAAACCTTCCTTAGCTATAGTTTACTTTAATCCACAATGCCTACTTCTTCTACAAAACGTTTAAATGCCATTCTACCGGTTTCATCATGCTTATAAACTCCAGCATCTTCTAGCACTCTAGCAAATACTCGACCTAATTCTTGATGAATAATTGTATCAACATTATCTTGATTTATATCTGAATATTTTTGTTTAATATCATCAGCCCACACTTGATGATATTCTTCCATTTTATTTTCTTGACCTAATAAGTATTTCTCAACTTCTTGAAGTTCACCTTTCAAACGAGGAGGTAAAATTGCTAATCCCATTACTTCAATTAACCCAATATTTTCTTTCTTAATATGTTGAACATCTGGATGAGGATGGTAGATACCATCTGGATATTGTTCTGAAGTTTGATTATCACGCAATACCAAATCTAATTCTAACTGTCCATCTCGTTTGCGAGCAATTGGCGTAATCGTATGATGTTTTTCACCATTAGATTCAGCTAAGACAGAAACTTTTTCATCTGAATATCCACGCCAAGTTTTTAGAATTTTATCAGCTAGATCTACTAAATCTTCTTTTGAATTTCCACGTAAACGAATAACTGACATTGGCCATTTAACAATTCCTGCTTGTATATCTTCATAACCTGCAAATTTTAATTCTGTTTCTATTGGTGCTTTTTCCATCGCGAAAGTATGACGTCCACCTTGATAATGTTCATGTGTTAATATAGAACCACCTACAATTGGCAGATCAGCATTACTTCCTACAAAATATCCTGGAAATTGCTCAATAATACCTAACAAATTATTGAATGTTTGCTTGGTGATTTCCATTGGTTCATGAATTGTATCTAAGAAAATACAATGTTCATTAAAATAAGCATATGGCGAATATTGGAATCCCCATTGTTTATCATCTAAATCGAAACGAATAATTCTATGATTTGCTCTTGCAGGATAATTAACTCTTCCTTGATAGCCTTCATTTTCCATACAAAGTTGACATAGGGGGTATCCACTTGCCTTCATCTTTTTAGCCAAAGCAATTTGTTTTGGATCCTTCTCAGGCTTCGATAAATTAATTGTTATCTCTAATTGTCCATATGATGTTTCAACTGGAAAATAAATATTTTTCGCAATAGCTTTTGTCTTAATATAGTCATTTCGCTTACTTAAATCATAAAAATTCTGAATAGCTTCTTCTGGTGAATTTTGTTGGTAAGTTTGCCAAAAATCTTGATTAACTTTACTTGGTAAAGGAGTAATGAAATTCATCAACTCTGCGCCTAAACAATCTTGTTCATTCAAAGTTTCACCAACTTTACCATGTTGGACAGCATATTCGACTAGCTCATCTTTTAAGTCAATAATTTCATTTTTAGTAGTTGTTAGTTTTTCAACACCTTCTCCTACCAAATTCAAAATCCGATTATATAAGTAATTCCTATCAAGTTCTGTATAATTTCCTTGTTCAATTACTTGTTTTATAAATGTATCTAATAGTAATTTATCATCCATCTTTCTCAGAACCTCTCTTTACTTATCTTGATAACCTTCTGGATGTAAAATGTGCCACTTCCACGCTGTCTCAATGATTTTACTAATATCATCAAATTGGGGTTTCCAACCTAAAACTTCTCGTGCTTTTGCAGAAGAAGCCACTAATACATCTGGATCTCCACCACGTCTAGGTGCTATTTCAGCTGGGATTTCTTTATTTGTAACCTTTCTTGCAGCTTCTAAAATTTCTCGATTAGAAAAACCTGTAGACGAACCTAAGTTAAATGCCGTACTTGGATTACCGGCTTTTAGATAATCTACCGCTAGAATATGCGCATCTGCCAAATCTAAAGGATGAACATAATCTCTTATATTAGTACCATCTGGAGTATTATAATCATCGCCAAAGATTTGTAGCTTATCTCTTTTACCCATTGCTACTTGTAACACAATTGGTAAAAGATGAGTTTCAGGCATATGATCTTCACCGATTGATCCATCAGGTTTAGCACCAGCCACATTAAAGTAACGTAATGGTACAAATTTTATTCCATATGCTTTATCAGCCCAACGCATAATCTTTTCCATCATTAACTTACTTTCTCCATATGGATTGATTGGATTTTGTGGAGTTGTTTCCTTAATGGGAACTTCTTCTGGAATACCGTAAGTAGCTGCTGTAGATGAAAAAACAATTTTATCAATTGAAAATTCATTCATTACTTCTAATAACTTAACCATTCCAGCAGTATTGTTATCAAAATACTTCAATGGCTTTTTCATGGACTCTGCTACTAAAGAATAGGCAGCAAAGTGAATGACCGCATCTATATCAGAGTTTTCTTTAAAAACTTGACGCATAAAATCTTTATCTGCAATATCTCCTTGATAAAACTTAGCATCCTTGTTAACCGCTTGACGATGTCCAGTCACCAGACTATCAACAACGATTGTTTTTTCACCCTTCTCTATCAATCTATCCACTGTATGTGAACCAATATATCCAGCTCCACCTAAAACTAAAGTAGCCATCAAAATCCCTCCATTAATTATTCTTTATTAAAGTACTTTTGTTCCATCTGCAATTTCTGCAATATAGAATGCAGGAGCATAACCTATCTTTTCTGTATAAACCTTACCCACATTTTCTTTAAATGCTTCAACTTTGTCTTTATCAACAATTGCGATACCACAACCACCAAAACCAGCACCAGTCATACGAGCTCCAAGTACACCTTCTTGTTTCCAAGCAGTATGTGCTAATGTATCAAGCTCGATTCCTGTAACTTCATAATCATGTTCAAGTGAAACATGTGATGCATTTACTAAGCGACCGAATTTTTCTAGGTCACCTTCTTCTAATGCAGCTTGTGCTTGCATTGTACGTTGATTTTCCCATACAGCATGGCGTGCTCTCTTCAAACGATTTTCGTCTTCAATTAAGTAAGCATATTCATCAAAAGTTTGAGCATCTAGTTCACCTAAAGTATTAATATCTAATTTAGCTTGCAATTCACCTACTGCAGTTTCACATTCACTACGACGTTCATTATACTTAGAATCAGCTAATTCACGACGTTTGTTTGTATTCATAATAACAATTACGTTATTTCCCATATCTACTGGTGCATATGAATATTCAAGAGTATTAGTATCTAATAAGATTGCTTGGTTTTGTTTACCCATTCCTACTGCAAATTGATCCATAATACCAGAATTTACACCAATAAATTTATTTTCTGTTTCCATTCCTAACTTAACTAAGTCAACACGATCAATATCTAAGTTAAATAATTCTTGGGCAATTACACCAATTAACATTTCTAATGAAGCAGATGAAGATAAGCCGGAACCATTAGGAATATTTCCTTCAATAAAGATGTCCATTCCTTTATCAACATCATGACCAGTTTCCTTTAAGAAATAAATCATCCCTTTAGCATAATTTACCCAATTGTCTTTTTTGTCGTACTTTAAATCATCAAGTGATGTTTCGATAATTCCTAAATCTTCAAAGTTAGCGGAATAAAAACGTAATTTATTATCTTCACGTTTACGAGCAGCACCATAAGTTCCTAAGCTAATTGCACATGGGAAAACATGACCACCATTATAGTCTGTATGTTCACCAATTAAATTAATACGTCCTGGTGAGAAGAATGTAGCTTCAGCTTGTTCACCAAAAATTTCTGTAAATTTATCATTAATTACCTTTTTATCCATAATAGAATCCTCCTCGTTATCTCGTATAAAGAAAACGTTTTATTAACAATTTTATTGTAGTACTTTTTAGTAAACTTTTCAATAAAATTTACTAAAAATATGAGAAAAATTTATTATTATATCAATCTATGATACAATATATATTGAAGTTACTTAGAAAGATGGGGTTATATGGCTACTATTAAAGATATCGCCAAACTTGCAGGCGTTTCACCAGCAACCGTCTCTCGTGTTTTAAATTATGATGAATCGTTATCTGTTGGTGATGAGACTAAAAGAAGAATTTTTAAAACTGCTGAAAAGTTAAATTATTCTAAACATAAAAAGAAGAATAAAGAAGAACATTTAAATAAGATAGCAATTGTGCAATGGTATACTGAAGCTCAAGAATTAACAGACTTGTACTACTATTCAATTCGTCTAGGAATCGAAAAAAGAGCTCAAGAATTGGGATATGAAGTTGTTCGTATTTTCCACGATGATCCTTTAGATGCAATCCAAAATGTCGATGGAATCATTGCAATTGGAAAATATAGTACTAATGAAATACAACAACTTGATAATCTAAATGCTAATTTAATCTTTGTTGACAGTGATTCCTTAAGCAATGGTTTTAGTTGTGTCGTAACTGATTTCCAAAATTCCGTTATCACTGTTTTAGATCACTTCTTAGAAAAAGGTCAAAAAAACATCGGATTATTAGCAGGTGAGGAACATACTTCTGATAATTCTCAAACTTTGATTGATTTACGTTTTACTATATTTAAAGATTATCTTAGTCGTTTAAATCTTTACAACCATCAAAATGTATATGTTGGAAGTTTTAATCCTGAATCTGGATACAAAATGATGAAAAAAGCTATCGTAGAATTAGGCGATAACCTTCCAGAAGCATTTTTTGCTGCTAATGATGCTATTGCTATTGGCGCAGTCAGAGCGCTTCAAGAAGAAAAGATTTCTATTCCTGATCGAGTAAGTATCATTTCTTTTAACGATACTTCTATTACTAAATATGTTTACCCATCATTAAGTAGTATTAAAGTATTCACTGAAGAAATGGGCGTTGAAGCCGTTAACTTACTATTGGATTACATCGCTCATCCATTTAACGTTGCAAAAAAAGTTATCTTAGGAACAAAATTGGTTCTTAGAGATAGCACTATCAATTAATTATTTATCTTCACAAAAAAAGTATGAGTTCAATCGAGCTCATACTTTTTTATTAATCTCTATTTCTTTATTTCAATAGCTGTATTTGTATTAACAACTTCTGAACCAACTGGTACTTTTACATCAAATTCCTTAAATAAATCTGAATGTGTAAAGGTCATTAATACTGTATCATCTAAACCAGCTTTCTTAATTGCTGGATCCCAGAATTCAAGAATTTGTTGACCTTTCTTGACATGTTGTCCTTCTCTGACATATGTTACAAAACCTGTACCCTTCATAGAAACAGTACCAATACCTACGTGAATTAGAACTGGAATTCCGTTATCAGAAACCAAACCAATAGCGTGACGAGTTGCAAAGACTGTCTTAACTTCAGCATCAAATGGGGCATATACTTTACCATCTGTAGGTTTAATTGCAATACCTTGTCCCATCTTACCCGTTGAAAATACTTCATCAGGTACATCTTTCATAGCAATAACTTTACCTGCTACTGGAACCATTGCAGTTAATTTGTCAGACTTAATTAACTTATCGTTTTCTGCATTAGATTGATCAAATTGATCGCCCCAAGTCTTTTCAAGTTCTGCAACGATTTCTGCATGTCGCTCTTCAGTTAAAGTAATCTTCTTCCAGAAAACAAACATCCCAATTAAAATGAAGATTGCTGGAACACCAAACATCATAAATTTGAAGACCATTTGTTGATGCATAGTGATAGAAGCAGCAGTTGCACCAGTAGTCATTCCTGCTAAAACAGCAATTTGTCCTACAACACCGTTAGAAACAGCTCCACCGAACTTATCAACTAAAGGACGAACTGATAAAGCAAGTGATTCGTCACGATGCCCTAACTTCCATTGACCATATTCAACGGAGTCAGTAATAATCATTAAAATAACTAAGAAAACAATTGGTTGAGGAATGTAGAATAATTCAGCGGCAATCAATACAAGCAATAAACTCTTGCCAGCGACAGTGAATAAACCAATTCCAATTAACATAGTTACTAAACACCAAATAAATAATGGCTTACGATTTAATTTATCTGCTAATTTAGGGAAGGCACTTACAGCAAAAATACCTACAAACATGTTTATAAATTGTAGTAGACTGAAACCTTTTGGATTCCCCATAATATATTGGAAGTAGTAAAGTTCTAGAGCATTTACTAAGTTAACTCCTACACCATATAGTAAGTAAGCCAAAGCTACCCACATTAATTGGTCATTCTTAACTAACATCTTGAAAACTGCACTTACACCAGCTGTATCTTCTTTATTTTCACGTAATTTATTGTCAACTTCACGTGTTCCAATACCAACTGCTAATGCTGTTACAAAAGCAACTGCAGCTACAATAAAGCCAAACCAGAACCAA
The DNA here is from genome assembly GCF_035231985.1 of Ligilactobacillus salivarius. Classification (NCBI taxonomy): domain Bacteria; kingdom Bacillati; phylum Bacillota; class Bacilli; order Lactobacillales; family Lactobacillaceae; genus Ligilactobacillus; species Ligilactobacillus salivarius. Next base: position 416,668 of record NZ_CP117983.1, on the reverse strand, counting down.
CCCCTGTCATCACCTGTTCCTCCATTACTTTGAAGGGAGAAGAATAATACAAGAGGCATAACAACAACACCAACTAAGGAACCACCGATTGAAGAACCGATACGAGCAAACGTAGCTGTCTTTTCACGTTCTCTTGAATCAAATGATAGCGCTGGCAACATAGACCAGAAACCGACGTCTTTAAATGAATAGAATATATCCATTGCAATATAAAGAAATGCAAAAATTACTAAATATAACCATGGATGTGTTTTAGTTAAACCACCCATATTTGAGAATAATGCCAATAAAGCAATTGATGAAACAGTACCACCAATTACTACCCAAGGACGAAAGTGTCCCCAGCGTGTCTTGGTACGGTCGATAGCGTTACCAATAAATGGATCAATTAATAATTCAACAATACGTAAAACCATGATAATCAATGTAACAGCACTAACTAAATGGTTATTTAACGTTTTATCCCCTGTATCAAACAAATGAGATGTAATAAAATTAATTAAATATGTAGACATCGCTGCATAAAACACATCGTTACCAAAGGCACCAAAGGTATATGCAATACGAGAAGTAATCTTCTCACTTTTACTTTGTGAATTTCTTATTTCCATATAACGAAATCCCCTTTACTATTTTTTACAACTTTATAGTAAACGATTTCAACGATTAAGTCAATAATATTTAGTAAATTTTCAGGGTATTTTTTATTATTTTTTACTAAAGTTATTTTAGTGACATCATATATATTTACCACCTGTTCTTTTGTATCAAAAAAGTCTCATACTTCATAAGAAATAAGAGACTCTATTTTGTTAAATTGTTGGTTCAATTGTAAATGATACTGTCAAATCTTTATTTGATGGAATCCAAAATTGTTTTTGTACAGGTGCACCCCAAGAATCATCTCCACCTACACCCATTTGAGCAGCTAATAATCTTACCCAAGTATAATGAGGATTACTCAATTCTTCTTGATGCATTGCTTGTTCTATTTCATATTCGCTATATGGAAGTACTGAACTTTCGAAAGTATCACCGTTCGCCACAAATCTTAACCCTTCTCCATATACATCAGTTACTTCCAACCATCTAGTACCACGATGATTCCCTGTTTCTTGTGGTACTAAATATGGAGCTAAATTAGTATCAGCATCACCTTCATATATGCCTAGTTTTACCCCATTATCTCGATCGATATAGTTTTCATCTGGACCTAATCCGTAGAATTTATACTGATTGTATTTACGTTTTAATTTTAACTCATAACCATATGCAGGTAATGATGGTAGTCCGTCAACTCCAAAATATTTAGCAGTTACTTTTACTTTTCCATCTGGTGTAACTGTATAACTTATTACGTTATATACTTCTTTAGCTAATGGCAATTTCCATTTAAATGAAACAGTTATCTCACTTAATTCTTCCTTTACATTAACATCAACTAATTTTTGATATAAACCTGCTTGCAACCATACCCCACGATCGAAACCATGCTTAACACCACGATCATTATCAGTCATCGCTCTCCAAAATGTTGTTTTAGGTGTACGTGTAATATACTCTTTACCATTATAAGCCAAAGATACTATTCCACCTTCAGCTCTAGAAAGTAGCACACTAAACCCATCACCATTTATACCAATATTAACATCACCATGCACAACATTTAATTTCCCAGATACTATTTCATTATCCTTAGACGATACTTTAGTTACTAACTGTCCGAATGATAATTCATGTCTTTCATTTGCCCAAGCAACGCTCTCTTTTAGACAAACATTTACTTCAAAAATATATTCTCCTGGGATTTTTTCAATGTTTGGCCAATCAATGACTTCTTCTTGTTTTGTTTGTGGTAAAACGTTAAATGAATAATCTTTCTGCCATATTTTTTGACCATCACGTTTTACAATAGTTTCAAAAATATATGCACTTGTGTCAATGAAGAGATTGTCATTCTTTATAATTACTCCTTCTTCAGTAACTTTCACTTTAACATTAGCATACAATTGCTTAACTTCAGCAGCTTTAGGAGACGGTGTACGATCTGCAAAAACAATACCGTCTCCAGAAAATTCATAATCAGTTGCCCTCTCATCAAAATCTCCACCATAACCTAAAACTTTTTCGCCAAAGTCATCAGTTTTTAACATTGCTTGATCAACATAGTCCCATATGAAACCACCTTGATATTGTGGATATTTATCTTCTAAATCTGTATATAACTTCATACCACCTGTGGAATTTCCCATCGAATGCATATATTCACAAGATATATATGGTTTTGAAGGATTTCCTTGCAAATACTCTTCGATTTCTTGAGGTTTAGCGTACATTCTACTTTCCATGTCAGTTGCTTCCTCAAAATCACGATTCCAAGTTACACCTTCATAATGTACTAAACGTGAATCATCTACTTTATGGAAGAAATCATGCATTTTTACGATATCATCACCAGCATAGGATTCATTACCACATGACCATATAATTACAGATGCATGATTCTTATCACGCTGAAACATTGAATTTGCCCTATCTAAGACATTATCTAACCATTCTTCTTTGCTTCCAGGCACATTCCAAGATGGTTCACATTCACCCAATTTTTGCCATGAACCATGACTTTCTAAGTTAGTTTCATCAATAACATAAATACCGTATTCATCACATAGTTCATACCATCGTGTTTGATTAGGATAATGTGAAGTTCTTACAGCATTAATATTATTTTGTTTGAAAAACTTAATATCATGTAGCATTACATCCTCAGAAATTGCTCTACCATGGAGATAGTCAAATTCATGACGGTTAACCCCTTTAAAAACAATTCGCTTCCCATTGATTAGCATGATTCCGTCTTTCATTTCAAATCTACGGAAACCTATTTTTTGAGTTGCTACTTCGATTACTTCTCTATTCTTTACCAATGTAATCTTCAAACCGTAGAGATAAGGCGTTTCAGCACTCCATTTTTTTATATTTTCCAGTTTTATGTCCATAAATGTTTTCTCACGTGCTTTTTCTTTTCGAGACCAAACTACTTGATCTTCATCATATAACTCTACATTAATTTCTGTATTTTCTAGATTTCCTTCTAACTTAGTATCTAATAGCAAAATTCCATCCTTATAGCTATCATCTAAAGTAGTTTTTGCAAATATATCACGCACATGAACCTCTGGAATTGCATAAAGGAATACATCACGGAAAATTCCAGAAAATCTGAACATATCTTGATCTTCTATCCAACTTGCTGATGAACGTTTATATACTTCAACTGCTAACCTATTTTCTGAATCTTCTCTAATAAAGTCAGTAAGTTCAAAATCATGAGGTGTAAATGAATCTTCACTATAGCCAATAAATTTTCCATTTAACCAAAGATACATCGCAGTTTCAACGCCCTGAAACGAGATAAAGATACGCTTATTCTTTAAAGATTTATCTACTGTAAATGTCTTAACATAGCTTCCAACTGGATTATATTTTCTTGAAATATATGGTGGTCGTAGTTCATCTAATCCATCCCATGGATATTGTGTATTGATATACTGCAAATGATCATATCCCTGAGTTTGAATGTGACCAGGAACCTTTATCGTATCAAACCCACTATCGTTAAAATCTTCTTTATAGAATTTTTTTACTCTTAAATCTGGATTTTGTGCATAAGAAAACTTCCATAATCCATTCAAACTTTGTTTTAAACTTGTTTCCTTATTTTGATATTCTTCTTGACTAGCATAAAATTTATGACTTGAATAAGCCTCCAAACGATTTATTGCAAAAACATCGGGTTTCTCTAGCCAACTTAACTTTGCTTTTGTATTTTCCATTACTATCAACCTTTCTAAGAAAATGCTTACATTGTTGATTATAACTCATAGTTTTTATATAACCAACCTATTTTTACTAAAATATTAGTAAATTTAATAAAAATTTTACTTAGAAAGTGTCTTTGTCTTTATAAAAATAAAAAGCCATTAGAAATTTTTCTAATGACTTAGTTATTATTATAATTTAGCTGTTAATTTAACATCTGGATATTTATCCATAAACCATCTTTCAGCGAATTCATTTTCGAATAAGAATAATGGCATACCAGCTCTATCCTTAACTAGAAGATTTCGTGAACTAGACATCTTTTCATCTAATTGTTCTGGATCAATCCAACGTGCAATCTTATGTCCCATTGGAGTCATAACAACTTCAGAGTTATATTCATTTGCCATTCTAAATTGGAACACTTCAAATTGAAGTTGTCCTACAGCACCTAAAATATAATCTCCAGTACTGTAACTTTGATAAAGCTGAACTGCACCTTCTTGTACTAATTGTTGAATTCCCTTATGGAAAGATTTTTGTTTCATAACATTCTTGGCAGTCACACGCATAAATAATTCTGGTGTAAATTGTGGCAATTTTTCGAATTTAACAGCTTTTTTACCTGTATAAATTGAATCTCCAATTTGGAAGTTACCAGTATCATATAAACCAATAATATCCCCAGCAACAGCGGTTTCCAATGTTTCACGTGTATCAGCCATAAATTGAGTTGAATTAGATAATCTTAGTTTCTTGCCTGTTCTTTCTAGGAACACATCCATTCCTCTATCAAATTCACCGGAACAGATTCTAACAAAAGCAATACGGTCACGATGATTTGGATTCATGTTGGCTTGAATCTTGAAGATAAATCCAGAGAAATCTTTTCTATCTGGCTCTACTTCTGAACCATCTTCTGTTTTATGTGCTGCAGGCTTTGGAGCGTATTTTAAGTATGCATCTAAGAATGTCTTAACACCAAAGTTTGTCAGTGCAGATCCGAAAAATACTGGTGTCAATTCACCTTTAGCGATTTTTTCTTCATCAAATTCACTACCTGCACCTTCAATAAGTTCTATTTCTTCTAAAACTTGTTTGTAGATACTTTCATCTTTTAATGGGTTATCTCCTTTTATTTCACCATTATCGTCTAATTCTAAAAAGGCTTGACCTTCATCTTCAGAACGGTACAATTCAATGCGATGATTATAAATGTCATATAACCCCTTCAAACCTTTACCCATACCAATTGGCCAGTTCATAGCATAGGATTCAATTCCCAAAACATCTTCCAATTCAGCTGTTAAATCTAATGGTTCTCTACCATCGCGGTCCAATTTATTAATAAAAGTAAAAATTGGAATACCTCTCATACGACAAACTTGGAATAATTTCTTTGTTTGTGGTTCAATACCCTTAGCTGAGTCAATAACCATGACAGCTGAGTCAACCGCCATCAAAGTACGATATGTATCTTCGGAAAAATCTTCGTGCCCAGGTGTATCAAGAATGTTGACTCTTTTCCCAGCATAGTCAAATTGCATTACCGAACTTGTTACAGAAATTCCACGTTTCTTTTCAATTTCCATCCAGTCAGACTTAGCAAAATTTCCACTTTTTTTAGCTTTAACAGTTCCTGCTTTTCTTACAACTCCACCAAAAAGTAATAATTGTTCAGTTATCGTAGTCTTACCAGCATCCGGGTGAGAAATAATCGCAAATGTACGACGATTATTAACTGATTCTTCTAATTGTTTTTTATCCATTTTAAACCTCTCTAATTAATTCTTTTCAAATACCATTTTCTATACTACATAAGAAAAGAGCAGGTTTCAACACCTACCCCTTATATTTCTAATTACTATTTGGAACTCTAATAGTTTGCCCAGCCGTTAATGAGTTACTTGTCCCCATATCATTCAAATCTTGAATAGCTTGTGCTGTCGTTCCATATTGGCTAGCTAACGTTGCTAAAGTATCACCATCATTAACTGTCACTTCCTGTGAGTTTGATAACATAGAAGCTTTACTTTCACTGGCAGCACTCTCACTAGCTTTTCTAGCACTTTCACTTGCAGCGGCAGCACTTGAGGCTGCTGCTTCACTTGCGCGTTTACTTTCTGCTAAACTTTGCTCTTTCTTTGAACTCTCAATCTTACTTTGCTTGCTTGCTTCCTCAGCTTTAGAGATAGATACTGATTTGCTATAGCGTTTCTTAGCTTCAACTTTTTTACTAGATTCCACTTGTCTGTTTTTTGTTTCATGGTGTGAATGCAACACCTTACCTACACCTAGTAATAAGATTAGAACTAGTACAACACCTACAACTCTAACTAATCCCTTATTACCTTTTTTCTTTTTATGTCCTTTAACATTCTTATTCAGATTGTTATTTTTTACTTCTTTCTCTGCTTCAGATATTACTGGGTCTTGGCGATGATTGTGATAAAATGCTTTTTTCATTCTAGGTTCATCGCGTCTAGTATATCCATGCTCAAATTGTTCAACTTTGAACTCATTATACACTTTAGTAATATCAAAATTTTCTTGTTCTATTTGCTTTTCTTTTAAGTATTTATTTTTTTCAGGTAATGTTAGACCATTATACCAATCATTTTGATACTGGAATTTACTCATTACAATTTGAGTAGGACCTAATTCTTTTACTTCACCAAAGTCTAACCACATCGAACGTTCACATAGAGTTTCTAATACTAAACCAGTCGTAGCTGTAATAATAAAAGATACTCCATGATCTTTTAAATCTTGAATTTTTCGAATAACTTTTTCAAAGAATGCTCTTTCTAACGATGCAAATACTTCATCCAACAAAACTACTTCAGGTTTGTTAAATAAAGCTATCGATAATGCTAGTCTAGACAACATTCCTGTTGAGTATTCTGATACTGGTCGATATACCCATTGCCCGATCTCAGTAAAATCAATAATCGCCTTAACTACATGATCAGCTTCAATTTCATCATCGTATGCTTGGTCTACTTGTTTTTTTATATTTTCAAGTCCTGTTAACTGAAAATTAATAGAATTTGTCATTGATGCTAAATATATATGGGACTTTGTTGATATAAATCCTGTAGTAGGTTCTTCTAGCCCTGCTAATATTTTTAGTAACAAGGCTTTTCCAGAACCATTCCTCCCAATCAAACCTATCGCTTCGCCTTCAGTTACGCTAAAAGTGATCCCTCGTAAAGACCAAAAATTATTTTCTGATTTTTTATTCTTATCGCTTAAAAGCGGACTTTTTTTAGTTAAATACTTTATACTTATCTTTTCCATGTCCACTACTCACCTTTTATTTTAATAATAACTATTATCATTATACCTGTAATTTTTGATTATTAAAATACTCTAGTTTTTTATCGTTAACTTATATAAAAAAGGTAGCCTCAATCAGACTACCTCAAAAAATAATTATTTAATTTCTTCTTTTCCTTCGCGTTGCATCAATAAACTAATTTCATCTTTAATATCTTTACCATTATAAAGAACATTATAGATAGCTTCAGTAATTGGCATTTCAATATTTTTTTGTTGAGCTAATTCATAGGCTGCTTTACAAGTATTGATACCTTCAATAACCATGCCCATATCTTGAATAACTTCATCAAGTGCCTTACCCTTACCTAGTTGATTACCTGCACGCCAGTTTCTTGAATGAACACTAGTACATGTAACGATTAGATCACCTACACCTGATAAACCGATAAATGTTAGTGGATCAGCACCAAAAGCAACACCTAATCTACTAATTTCAGCCAAACCACGTGTCATTAAAGCGGCTTTAGCGTCATCACCATAACCTAAACCATGCAAAGCACCTGCACCAATCGCAATAACATTCTTAAATGCTGCTCCTGTTTCAACACCTATTACATCTTTATTTGTATAAATTCTTAAATAATCATTCATAAATAAAGATTGTACCTTCTTAGCTGAATCTAAGTTTTCACAAGCTGCCGTAATTAAAGTAATATCTTTACGTGCTACTTCTTCAGCATGACTTGGTCCAGATAAGACTACTACATCTTTACGATATTCACTTGGAATTTCTTCTTCTATTACTTCAGAAATTCGTTTGTGAGAACCTAATTCAAGCCCTTTACTTGCATGAATAATTAATGGCTTTTGTCCTAGTTCTTTTAAAACTTCAACTAATTGTTGAGCAACTAGTCTTATTACTTTAGTAGGTACTACGAATAAAACTGCTGAAGCTCCATCAACTGCCTCTTTAAGATTTGTTGTAGCCTTAATTGTTTCTGAATACTTGTGTCCTGGTATGTAATGTTCATTAGTATGGTTTTCATTTAATTCTTTGGCTTGTGATTCTTTATTAGTCCACAACCATACTTCGTTTTTATTTTCATCTAAAACACCAGCCAAGATACTTCCCCAAGATCCAGCACCAAGAACTGCAATTTTTTCTGTCATCTCGCTCATCCTTACTTTTTAGAGTTCTACTCTTATATGTTATCACTAATCATTAATAGTTTCAGATAAATCTTAATATTTTAATTATTTTTCAATTTTTGCTTCATCTGAAGATTCATTCTCTAAAATAATAACTTCCCTTACATGTTTAACAATTACCTTGATGATTGCATAAAATGGTATACATAAGATAATACCTAGTAACCCAGCAATTTTTCCAGCTACCAACAACAATAAGATAATTGTTAGAGGATGGATATCGACTGATTTTCCGATAACATTTGGATATATCAGATTACCATCAATTTGCTGTACGATAATGCAGACTATTATTGCCATTACTGCAGTGTTAAAAGAATCAGTTAAGGATAGGATCAAAGCTGGAACTAATCCAATATAAGGACCGATATATGGAATAATATTAGTTGCCCCAGCAAATATTCCTGTCAATAAGGCATAAGGTACACCGGCAAGTCCATAACCAATAGCTGTACAAATACCAACAAAAATACATTCAATTGCTTGCCCACTAATGTATTTTGATAAAGTATTGCTCATATCTTGTAACATTGCTTCAACTTGAGCAGTACGTTTACGCGGTACAAACTTTAAAATACTAGGCATTAATTTATAACCATCTTTTAACATATAAAATAACATAAATGGAACAGTTAAAACTGTAACTGTGATATTAGTTATTGCGGAGATAATACTTCCTAAACTGTTAGTTAATGACTTCATAAATTTAGCTATCATCTCACTACCGGATCCTTCAAAACGGTTTAAGTAAGATTGCAAATCAATATCTTTCAACCAACTACTTCGACTATCATATTTCAAAAAATGTTGGAAATTCTTCTCCAACTGAGAAACATAGGTTGGAGATTTTGTAATTAAATTTTCTACCTGCACAATAATTTTGGGTAAGAGGAAAGCAATTGACATCGCAATAATCGCAAACACTGCTATAAAAACAATGGCGACTGCTCCAGTTCGATTAATTTTAAATTTCCCAATCTTAACCTTCATTAGTAACTTCACTAATGGTAGTAGCATGTAATACAAAAATCCTGATATGATTACCGGGATAAATAAGGTTGAAAAGAATGCTGCTACTGGTTGAAAAACAAAATTTATCTTCATACAAACCCAAATTAATGTTGCAACAATCAAAATTTCTAACGACCAAAACATCAAATTCTTTTTATTAGGCATAGAAACCTCCTCAAAAAACTATTGCTAAATAAGAGAGAGGCTGTGATATAACATCGCAACCTCTTTTTACTCCTTAGAATATATTACATTACAGCGGTAATTCACTGTTGACGCGACAATTCTAAATAACGGTTATACCAAATTTCAACATATTCTTTTGAAAATGGACCTTTACCATTATTTATCCAATCAACTAAAACCCTAACGTTATGTTTCAAAATCTTATCAATGTCTGCCGAATAATGCCACTTATTTCCATGATCCTCATATTCATCGACATCTAGCAAACGTTTTTCACCATTAGGAAAGACTTTGACATCTAAATCATAGTCAATATACTTCAAAGCCTCTTTATCTAATACAGCAGGTGAGGCTAAATTACAATAATATGATACTCCGTTCTCACGAATCATTGTCACAATATTAAACCAATAATGTTTATGAAAATAAACTAAAGCTGGTTCTCTTGTAATCCATCTTCTTCCGTCAGATTCTGTTACTAAAGTATGGTCATTGCAACCAATTAACGCATTCTCACTGGTTTTAAGTACCATTGTATCTCGCCACGTTCGATGTAAACTACCGTCATGCTTATAACTTTTAATAGTTATGAAATCGCCCTCTCGCGGACCAGATATATTCATCATAAGAAAATCCTCCGCTTCTTCATAAACACGAATGTAAATTACACCGATATTCATTGATATTATACCAGATATTTCTCTAAATACACAAAAAGAGCTAATTAATTTACAAAAAATGTATATTATTTAATTACTTTTTACTCAATTTAACAACGGCTTCTACTCTTGCTGTTTGTGGAAACATATCTACTGATTGAATGTACTCAACATTATATATTTTGACCAACTTCACTAAATCTCTAGCTAAAGTTGACGGATTACATGAAACATATACAAATTTATTGGGACGATACTTTAAAATAGTCTCTATCATCTTATCATCCAGTCCAGTTCTTGGAGGATCAACTACCAAATCATCTGGCACAAAATTATTTTTAGTCCATTTGGCAAAAAGATCTTCTGCCTTCCCTACTTCGTAATGAATATTCTTTCTACCTGATAATTCTGCATTTTTCTTAGCATCTTCTATTGCTTCAGGAATAATATCCATTCCTCTTACTTCTTTGGCGTCTGGTGAAACAAATAAACCAATTGTCCCTACTCCACAATAAGCATCTACTAGTGTTTCATCTTCTTTCAAATCCAATGCTTTTTTTACTTCTGTATATAATACTTCAGTTTGACTAGGATTTAATTGGAAAAATGAACGTGCAGATAATTCAAACTTTATATCTCCTAATTGTTCTAGTAATCTATCCGTTCCAGCTAACTTAAAGGTTTCTTCACCCCAAACCAAGGAAGAACGGCTTGGATTAATATTTTGCATGACTGATACGATTTGTGGATATGCTGACATAATTTCGTTTACAACCTGATTTAAGTTAGCACAATTATTTCTTGCCGTTACAAATACTACTTGAACTTGTTCTGTCTTTAGCGTTTGTCTGATTACAACCGTTTTTAAGATTCCAGAATTTCTTCTTTCATCATAAATTGAAATATTCCATTTTTCTAATAGCTTAACTATCTTTCTCATTATTTCCATTGTTAATGGCATTTGAGTTTTAAAAGTTGGTAAATCTACTAAGATATGGCTATTAGGTTTGTATAATCCGGCAATTACCTTATTTCCCTTAACTTTTCTTACTTGAAATTGGGCTTTATTTCGATACTCATAAGGTACTTCCATCCCTAAGGTTGGACGTAATTCCATATTTTCATAATTGGTTGGTTTGAATTTTTCTAAAGATTGACGAATAACATCCGTTTTAAATTCTAACTGCTTGCTATACGCTAAATGTTCAAGCTCTATCCCGCCAACATCATAATTATCAACAGGTTCTACCCTATCAGGACTTGCTTTTCTAATTTTCTTTATTTTCGCATTTAAATACTTAGGATGAACTTTAGTTACTTCAGCCAAAATTACTTCACCAGGAAGTGCTTGCGGAACAAATGTTATCTTACGCTTAAAGTATCCAATTCCTTCACCATTTATTCCTAGTCTTTTAATTGTTAAAGGAAACTTCTGTCCAACTTTTATTTTTATATCATTCTTTACCTTTTGCATGAATAATCTTAACCTCTCGAATTTTTCTCTGATTTATTATAACATGATAACAGTAAATATTAGTTGATTTAGGAAGGTTGATTGTGTGGTTAAGAAAATAACGATGATTCAAACTCAAAAAAAAGTTGGACGTTTCAATATTTATATTAATAATAAATATGCATTTCCAGTTAGTGAAAGTGTCCTAATTAAGTATCGTTTACATAAAGGACAAGAACTTGACGAAAATTTAATAGAAGAAATTAAATTAGCTGATGACATTTCTAAGGGCTATAATGCTGCTTTAAATTATCTATCCTATCAACTCCGTACTAGAAAAGAAGTCGAAGATAAATTACGCTCTCTTGATATTCATGAAGATTATATTCCTGAAATTATCAACAAGCTTATTGATCTGGATTTAATTAATGATAAAAATTACGCTGAAAGTTATGTTAGAACTATGATGAATACTTCTGACAAGGGACCTAAAGTTATTAAACTTAATCTCTTAAAAAAAGGAGTTGATGATAATATAGCTGAAGATGCTTTAATTCTTTACACTGACAAGTTACAAGTAGAAAAAGGTGTCACTTTAGCTGAAAAACTAGCTAATCGCTATAATCATGATTCATATCGTAATAAACAAAATAAAATCAAACAATCATTACTAACAAAGGGATTTTCATATGATATTATCGATACAATCATTCAAGAATTAGATTTAATTTTCGATGATGATACAGAACGTGAGATTTTATTGGAAAAAGCCAATAAACTTTGGTCACGTTATGACAATTTAGATATTAAGAAGAGAAAATTTAAGATTCAACAAGCTCTTTTTAAGCAAGGATTTTCTTTTAGCGATATTACATCAGCTTTAGATGAAATAGAAGATACTAACATATAATTATGTAAAAAAATATACATCATTATATTTTGATATATGCTATATTCTTCTCTAAAGGAGGATGTGGCGTGAATTTAAATTTAGATAATATTCTTTTAGAGAACTTCAAAGAACAACCTAGCGATGATAATTTTAACAAACTATTTCAAAAATATACTCCCCTTGTTTTTAAATTAATAAATAGTTATCATTTTACTTTTTACGAACGAGACGATTTAATTCAAGAAGCTAAAATTGTTTGTTATTCCTCAGCCTTACGGTATAGGTTGCCATCTAATATTACTTTTGGATATTATTTTCAGATTAATCTTCGCAATAAATATAATTCCCTCTACCGACTAGAACATGCCTATAAGCGTAAATCCGAAAAGGAATCAACCTCCTACGAACAATTGTCTTCTAACTTAAAAGAAGTCGTCATTGGTTCTGATTATAAAAATCACGCTCCTGATAAGAATATTCTGGTGAAAGAAGCTATTCAGGCATTTCTTCACTCTTTAGATGAAAAAAATTGTCGCTTATTTAGAGATATAATTTCTGGTAAAGTTCAAAAGAAGGATATTTTACAAGACTCCAAATTACGTTATCGCTATTATAAGCTTAAAAATCAATATAAAAATAATGTATTTGATATTTTTTTCAAGTAAAAAGCATCTGCTTTATTAATCATAACTAGATTAATAATAAGTAGATGCTTTTTTACTATCCTAATTTTCCTACAATTTCTAATTTTTCTAATGTTGACTTACCATGTGGTGCTTTGACGATTCTATCCGAAACATCATTTCCAGCATTATTTCCATGATGAGTCCCACCTTGCCAAGCAGCAACGTTAGTAACATCATAAACAACACCATCAACTGCAATATATGCTTTGCGACCTTCCTTACCATCATAATTCTTTAACTCATCTAAAGTGAAAATTTTTTCTGTCATATTAAACGCTTCCTTCCTTTATATTTCTATGTTTATATTATCATAGATATGATTTTTAGTATTGGAAAAAGACTAAATTTTCTTTTTGTTATACTATATTTTTTCTAGTCCAATTAAATTTTTTACTATATAATAGCTTTATGTGTATTTGGAGGAAAATATGATTGAAAAAAAATATTTCTTTATTATCAATCCTATCGCTGGCAATGGTCGTGGACTAGCAGCATGGAAAAAAATAAGAAAGACATTACAAGAACAAGGTATTTCTTATACTCATAAATATACTTTTCCAAACCAAGAATCTAATCAAGAAATGATTTTAAACACTGTTGATAAAAATCATATAATTGTTGTACTTGGTGGAGATGGAACAATTAATGAAATTCTAAATATTTTAATTGATTGTCATCTACAAAATCCTTTAAGCTACATTGCCTGTGGTTCTGGAAATGATTTTGCTAGAGCAATTTCACTTCCTTCTAACCCTCTTAAAGCTTGGGAATATATTCATCATCAAGCTACTATTAAAAAAATTTGTGTTGGAAAAGTTAAAATAAACGATACAGAACGCTACTTTTTAAATAATGTTGGTATTGGCTTTGATGCTAGAATTGTTTATTCAGCTAATCATTCTAAATTAAAAATGTTGTTGAATAAAATCCATTTAGGAGCTTTAGTATATGCATCCTTTTTCTTAAAAGCACTTATTATTCAAAAATTTTTTCCTACATTGTTTAAAAATGATGGAACCTCTGTCCAGAAATATAAAAAAACTTTTTTATGCACGATAACTAATCACCCTTTCTTTGGCGGTGGAGTTAAATTAGTTCCTAAAGCTAGTGTTTTTAACCAAAGTATCGATGCAATTATTTTAGAGAAAAGTACTAAATTAGGCTTTTTAATTAATTTTCTTCGTACAATCTTACCATTAAAAAATCCTAGTAATAGTAAAAATTGGCATCATCAATATGGTAAAGAGTTTAAAATAACTATCAACTCTCATCAGCCTATTCATATTGACGGTGAAGCAAGTATTATCGACTTAGATACTGTTTCTTTTGATACAATTACTTTTCCATTCCTAGCTTAAAATCCCTTATATCATGGTAGTTTTTTCTCCATAATATAAGGGATTTTATTATTTAACTAAATAAACTTGATCTTTAATAAAATCAAATGGCTTATGATGTTGATTCAAGTTAACTGGTCTTTCAAGATGAGCCTCTTTCCAAAAAGCTTTCGAGTTTGTAGCACCCTGTTTTTCTCCAAGTACTATCAAATTTCCCTTCCATTTTTTCTGACGTAAATAATGCAAAATTTGCATGTCTATGTCAGTACCGTCTGGACACCATTCTATAATAATATTGGAAACATTATTCAAATACTTCTTCACTGCCTCTAAAGCGTCCAATTGCTCTACCTTAGTCCAAGGATTAGGATGTTCATTATCTTGATGACGCCAATCTAAATTGTCAGTACAAATAATATTTTTCAAAAATTTTCCCAACATTGCATTTCCAGCCATTACCATTAAAGTTAATTCATTGCCTAAAAACTTCTCTAAATCCTGTAACCACTCTTGCGAATATATATGCCAGATTCCATATTCTTCAATTATATATTCTCTAAAATCTAGTAAATGACTCTCTAGTTCCATAATATTTGGGAATTCTGTTAAATGTTCTAAAATCTCTGTTTCCGTAAATTCTAAATTAGGCAACGATTTAGTTGGAATATTACCTTTCTTATAACAGTTATCCGCTTCAAGTAAAGCAGTTATTTTCTTTTTAGCTATTGGTAATTTATCGAATTCCACTAAATAGTTTTTCAAATTTTGAATATATTCTTCTTCCATCACATCTAACCTCTTATATGCCGTTTACTTTTCTTTAACCAATATAACCCAACTTTTGCTATAATAAAATAGAAATACGCTAGAAATGGGGTTTACTCATGATAAGAGATATAAATCACGATGTTAAAATTCTTTCTAAAAAAAGTACACCTGCTTCAAAAAATGATATAGCAATCGTTCAAGATTTAGTTGATACTTTAACCTATCATCGTGATCATTGTGTTGGCATGGCCGCTAACATGATTGGTAAAAATAAATGTATTATTGCGTGTCAATTCGGTCCTTTAATTGTTGCTATGATTAATCCAGTAATAACTAAAAAATCTCAAAAATATTCTACTTCTGAGGGTTGTCTTTCTTTAACTGGTGAACGTGAAACCACTCGTTTTAATAAGATTGAAGTTAGCTACTTGAACCAATCTTTTCAAAAAGTTCATGCTACTTTTGAAAGCTTTAATGCACAGATTATCCAACACGAAATAGATCACTGTAATGGTATCTTAATTTAGGGGGAGACTTACTTTGGTAAACAAACAACATATTAAAATTTTTTCTCATAATGATTTAGATGGTTTTGGTGCTCCAGTTTTACTTAAAACACTTCAACCATACTTATTTAAAAATGCTACCTTTGACCTAACTACTTGTTCAGCTGGAAATTTAGATAGAGAGTTATCTTACTGGTTTCGTCAACCTTCATTACACCAATATACCGATATTTTCATCGCTGACATGACACCTGATAGTGACTACTCATTCCAACAACTTGAACAACATTTTCCAAATCATTGGTTAATTTTTGATCACCATGAGAGTAAAGAAAAACTTCGCCAAAAATATCGTCAAAACTGTATTATACCTACTAATACAGATATTAATCCTAGCGCAACAAGTTTAGTCTGGGATTGGGTAAGTCAAAATGTTAATTTCAGTAATATTCCTAGTAAACGTCAAAATGACTTACATTACTTAGTAGAACTTATCCGCGCTTATGATACATGGGATTGGAAAAATGATCCTAACATGGACAGTGCTACACGTTTAGCTGCTGATGAATTAAACCAATTATTCTGGTTCTATCCATTAAGTCGTTCAGAAATGTTTGTCACTGAAGTCTTTGGGACTAGTTGGGAACAATACCGTCAAAACAACAGTCTTTTGATTAATACCTTGAATGGTAGAAGACAACGTTATTTAGATAAACACCTCAAAAGTGTGCTTACCTTTGAACTTGATGGCCACAGTTTTGGAATTGTTTATGCTAGTGATTATAAGTCTGAAATTGCTCATGCTTTATTAAAGAATCATCCAGTCGATGCCGCACTAGTAATAGACAATCGCAGTATTTCCTTACGTAGTAACGGTAAGTTAGATGTTGCTTCCTTCTCTGAAAAATATTTTAATGGTGGTGGCCACTCAGATTCAGCTGGTGGCACCTTAGAATTCAATCCTGTTGAAACGGGAGAACAAGCTGTAATTGATGCTTTAAAACACCAATTTGAAATCAATAAAAAACTAGAGAAGCAAGAAAAAGAAGAAAGTAGCAGTACTTTCGCTGATAATCTTGATCCTGAAATGGCTGCTAAATTGGCTAGTCTATTTAATAATAATTAAGTAAAGAATGTGATTATTTGATAACATTAGGTCTAACAACTTGGAATGAACATCCTGCTTTGATTCACAATGAAGATCGTCCGGTTACACTTTCCGAATATTCTGCTTACTTTCCAACAGTAGAATTAGATACATTTTTCTATGGCATTCCTAGAATTTCCACTGTTGAAAATTGGCAGGCTCAAGTTCCTGAATCTTTTCAATTTGTTGTCAAAGCTAACAAAGTTCTAACCTTACATGAACAAAGTGATATTCAGCACATTAATTTAACTTTTCATAACTTTCTGGAGAGTTTACAACCTTTAATAGACAAAAATCAATTAAAAACTGTACTATTTCAATTTCCGCCGTACTTTACTTTAAACAAGAAAAGTACTAATTATTTACGTTATTTAAGGCAGAAATTGCCAAATATTTCTATTTCTCTGGAATTTAGACATAAAAGTTGGTATAACGATACTAAAAAATTAGTTAATTTTTGTCGAGAATTAGGTTTTACTTTAGTTATTGCTGATGAACCATCTCGTCTAGACTCTTCGGTTCCTTTTCTCCCAGTTATAACTAATCCTGATCTAACATTTTTCAGATTACATGGGCGTAACATTGAAGGTTGGGAAAATCCCGGAAAAAATTGGCGTGCCAAACGTACATTGTATCGCTATTCTGATGATGAGTTGTTGGAACTTAAACAAGTAATTCAAAAATTACAGAGCGATACTAAAGAAATTTGTGTAATCTTTAATAATAATTCTGGTAAAGATGCTGCTCCTAATGCCTTAAAATTACAAGAGTTTCTAAATATTACTTTTGATAATTTGGGACCAAAACCACCTGAACAACTTAATTTCTTTTAAAATAAATAAGAGGATGATTAACCATAAAAGATTAATCATCCTCATTTTTTATGTATAGAGGCCAACCCCACACTGATTTTCAGTGCGTTATTGACTCTCTGCATTAATTTTTCATCTATATGTGTTACTTTATCTTTTAATCTTTGCTTATCAATCGTTCGTAACTGTTCTAGTAATACTACTGAATCTTTTTCCAAACCAACCTCTTTAGCAACTAATCCTATATGTGTAGGCATTTTTGGCTTTGAGATTTTTGAAGTTATTGCAGCAATTATTACTGTAGGACTAAATTTATTACCAATATTATTTTGAATAATTAATACTGGCCTAACTCCCCCTTGTTCCGAACCAACTACAGGTGATAAATCAGCAAAAAAGATATCCCCACGTTTCACCTCAAAATCACTCATATCATCGACTCCACTCTATTCTTTTAACTCATCTGCATGATCTGAAGAACACTCACAATTCCAAAATTCACCACAAATTTCTTGATTTAAAGCTCCCATTTCCATATAACCAGCTATCAGTTGTTCCAAGCTAGTCTGGTTTTCTTGGATGTGATTCATCAAACTATCATCATTTACAACTTCATTGCTGTCAACAGAATAAAAACTACAATATTCTACAAAATTCTTATCTTTAATAATAGCTTTTACACTTTTCTTAATCATAAAAATTACCTCGCCTTACATTATAATTAAGATATTCTTTTACCTACTACTTGTAAATTCTTGGAACTCTCTCCGTTATATTACACATAATTTCATAATGAATTGTATCGGCATAGTTAGCCACATCTTGAGCTGTAATAACTTTACCATTATTTTCTCCAATTAAAGTTACTTTTGTACCAAGATCATACTTTTTAGGTAGTCTAACCATAAATTGATCCATACAAACTCTACCGACAATTTCACAATATTGACCATCAATCAAAACTTTAAAACCTTGCATTCTTCTTAACCAACCATCAGCATAACCAATTGGCACAGTTCCAATCCATTCTGATTGAGAACTAGTATAGGTAGCACCATAACCAATGGATGAACCAGCTTCTACTTCTTTAACTGCTACTAATTCACTTTCCAAACTTAATGCTGGCTCTAAATTCCAAGTTTCATCAATCACATCGCCAGAAGGATTTAATCCATACATTGAAATTCCCATTCTTACTAGATTTCCTTCAAAATTTGGATGCCATAGAGCTGTAGCTGAGTTAGCTTGATGAATATATTTTGGTTTCTTTTTCAATACTCCCACTAACTCATCAAACTTTTGAGATTGCTTTTCAAAATATGCTGGGTCCTTACTATCAGCAGTTGAAAAATGTGTAAATACTCCTTCACACTTTAATTGATCAGAATGTTTTTCAATAAAATCAACAGCTTCTTTCAAATCTTCAGTATTTCTAAAGCCAATTCTTCCCAT
The DNA here is from genome assembly GCF_035231985.1 of Ligilactobacillus salivarius. Lineage (NCBI taxonomy): Bacteria > Bacillati > Bacillota > Bacilli > Lactobacillales > Lactobacillaceae > Ligilactobacillus > Ligilactobacillus salivarius. Next base: position 397,446 of record NZ_CP117983.1, on the reverse strand, counting down.
ACCTGTGTCTAATGCTAGGTGGATCTTTAAGCTTTGTTTTTCTTCTTGAAGTAGCTTTTGAGCTTCAGTCAAAAATTCTAAAGTCCCTACAGCCACAGACAAATCATGTTTAGCCATACAAACTGCTTCACTCGCTGGATTTACACCTAAGATCAAAATCGGATCTTTTATTCCACTTTCTCGTAAAGCTATTCCCTCATCAATAATAGCCACACAAAAGCCGTTAGCTCCTGCTTCTTTAGCAGCTTTGGCTACAGGAATCATTCCGTGCCCATAAGCATTTGCTTTAACTACTGCAAATAAAGATTGACCATCCTTTAATTTTGAAATTTGGGTTGCTACATTATGCTTAATTGCTTCTAGGCTAATTATAGCACGCGTATTGCGATGTCTTCCAATTACCATTCCTACACTTCTTCTCTCTTACTTTTGCTTAATTAAGAATTTTTTTATCTTAGTCTGCCATGTTAATTTTTCTAATATCACTTCTGTAACTACATATTCACCAGAGTGAGAAATCGAAATCTTGGCTTGCAATTTATTATCTCCAGGGAATTTTATAATTTCTGGTCTTCCAGTTTGACTATCATTTAAAATCTCAATATCTTGAAAACCAACCTTTTTTCCAATTCCAGTTCCATATGCCTTACTAAATGCTTCTTTAGCAGAAAACCGACCGGCTAAAAATTCATACTTTCGATTTCCTTTATATTTTTCAAATATAGCTAACTCATTTACAGTTAGTATACGTTTAGCAAAACTCTCACGCTTCTCTTGCGCTTTTTGAATTTTCCTTATTTCTTGTATATCTATTCCATTTCCATAAATCATAGTTATCGTTAGCTCACCCCTCAGAATATCACACCTATTTTACCAAATCATCTAAGAAGTTGCACCAATTTATTGTAAACAAAAACTGATATATACTTTTTACCAGTATACATCAGTTCTTAAACTTAATTAAGCTTTCTTTGTTCTAATAGTAAATCTATTTTTTTTGCCACTTCTGCGCTTATTATCACGATTATTTCTATCGTGCTTATTAAATCTCTTACTACGCTTAAAGTTATCATTACCGCGACGATAATTTCCGTTACGACGACCTTTTTTACGGCGAGGCAGTGGTTTTTCTGGTGTAATCTTAACAGGAACGTCAGAAGCATCCTTCTTAGTCATATTATTCAAAAAGGCTGCTACTACTTCAACTGCATCATATTGTTCCAATAGTGCTTGTGCTTGTGCTTCATAGCGTTCTGTATCTGTATCAGCTATTAAATCTTTAATATCATCTAAAGCACTTGAAACTTGTCCAATAAATGCTTCATCTTGAGTTGGTGGCTTCAATGGATCCATGCGTTTCTTAGTTAATTTCTCGATAACACGTAGGTAATCCATTTCGTTAGGTGTAACAAATGTTACGGAAGTTCCATGGTGTCCTGCACGACCAGTTCTACCAATACGGTGAACATAACTTTCCGGATCTTGTGGAATATCATAGTTGTAAACATGAGTAACTCCTGAGATGTCTAAACCACGGGCTGCGACATCAGTTGCTACTAAGATATCCAAATCTCCATTTTTAAACTTACGTAATACGTTCATACGACGTTGTTGAGTCAAATCACCATGAATGCCAGCTGCATTGTAACCACGTGCTTCTAAACCTCGAGAAAGTTCATCAACACGACGCTTAGTTCTACCAAAAACGATTGTTAATTCAGGAGCTTGAACATCAATCAATCTAGTCATAATATCGAATTTTTCGAATTCTTTTGTCTTCACAAAATATTGATCAACTAAATCTGTTGTTAACTCTTTAGCTTTGATTTTTACAATTTGTGGATTAACCATAAATTTTTCGCCAATCTTCAAGATTTCTTTAGGCATAGTTGCTGAGAATAATAAAGTTTGACGTTCAGCTGGTACTGCTTGGATAATCTTTTCAATATCATCCAAGAATCCCATGTCTAGCATTTCATCAGCTTCATCTAAAATCAAATGTTTAACATGAGCCAAGTTAATTGTTCCTCTTTGAATATGATCAAGTAATCGTCCTGGTGTTCCTACTAAAATATGTGGTGTGTGTTGTTCAAGTTGCTTAATTTGACGTCTAATGTCAGCTCCGCCATACACAACTTGGACCTTAGCTTTTTTTTCTTTTCCTAAATGAAAAAGTTCTTCTTGTGTTTGAATTGCTAATTCACGAGTTGGTGAGATTATTACTGCTTGAATTTGTCTCAAATCCAAATCTAATTGTTGTAATACTGGCAAACCAAAGGCTGCAGTTTTACCGGTACCTGTCTGTGCTTGTCCAATTACATCATTACCAGCTAAAACAAGTGGTATTGTTTCTGCTTGAATAGGAGTAGCTTCTTCAAAACCACTTCTCTTTACAGCCTTTAACAAACTTTTATCTAATCCTAATTCGCCAAATTTCAAAATTCTTCCTCCTAAAAACAATAGAAACCGAAATGGTCTTGCGCGTCATAACCATTCATTCGGCTTCTATTAACGTTCAGCCATTATTAAGGCTTCTTTCTCATCATAAATTTACTCTAGATTGGCATTCAATGCTTAAATTAATTCACTTACAACGTTTTCCAAATGAATTCCGTGACTAGCTTTTAATAAAACAATATCATCAGGCATTAATTCATTTTTTAAATCAGAAGTTAAAGTTAGTAAATCATCTTTTTGATAGTGATGAATTTGAGTTTCATCAAATTTCTCTCTTAATTTTTCAGCTAAATATCCCATAAGTTCTCCACATAGATAGACACTGTCTATTCTATCAGGATTAATAGCTTGGGCTAAATCACTGTGCATTTCAGCAGCTTTCTCACCTAATTCAAGCATATCACCTAGAACAATAATTCTCTTTCCTTCAGTTGGAACTTGTTCAAAAGCGTATAAAACTTCTTTAACTGCTGTTGGATTTGAATTATATACATCGCTCAAAATCTTTGCACCATTTTTAGCTTCTAACCATTCTGTTCGATTGGCTGTTAAATCAAATGATGCTAAAGCTTTTTGCATCTTATCTACTGGTATATGATAAATATTACCCACACTTAAAGCTGCTAAAGCATTGAAAACATTATATGCACCAATCATATTGATCGTGAAATCTACTTCAGGCCAAGTTGCTACTTTAAAACTTGTCTTAGTAGCATCACTAACAATATCCATTGCACGCATATCATTATTATCAAGGCTACCAAAGGTTAGTACTTCTTGACTAACTTCTTTAGCTTTCGTAGTCAATAATGGTTCGTCACCATTAATTACCAATTCTCCATCTTCTTTTAAACCATGTGTAATTTCCATCTTAGCGTCAGCAATATGATCTCTTGTTCCAAAGAATTCTATATGCGCTTCACCAATCATAGTAATTACTGCAACATCAGGTTCAGCTAATTTACTCAAAAAATCCAATTGACCATAACGATCCATACCCATTTCTACTACTAGAACTTCTGTATTAGGTTCCATACTTAAGATTGTCATAGGTACTCCAATTTCATTATTGAAATTAGCAAAAGTCTTATGAACATTGAACTGTGTAGCCAACACTGCTGCTGTCATATCTTTTGTTGTAGTTTTTCCGTTACTTCCTGTAATAGCTACTACTTTAGGATTAATTTTCATTAAATAATGCTTACCTAATTGTTGTAGAGCAACTAAAGTATCAGAAACAGGTAATACTGCAATACTATCTGGGATATTTTCAGAATGATCTTCTTGCCATAGTGTAGCAACTGCCCCACCATTGATTGCAGCTTCTACATACTTATGACCATCATTTTCAGCCACCAAAGGAATAAACAAAGCACCAGACTCGATTTTACGGCTATCGAAGCAAACACTTGTAATTGAAATATCTTCCCATTCTTCTTTAGCTTCGATATTGAGTGCTCGTGCTACTTCGGCTAATTGCATTTTCATGCTCAAACCTCTCCCTTTCAATATTATCAATTTGCAGGTATATTTAACCTCTTAATCATTATAATTATAGTAATCTACCAATTTAGAGTTCTAAATCATTGTAACATATTAACCAGAGTAATGCTTTAGATTTATCATCAATCTTTCAAAGTATTTTCAAAAATTTTCAAGACTTGTGGATTTTTCATAATATCAAAATATATTTCTTCAAATACGCCCTCGAACTCTGATCTATCTAGGACTTGCTTAAATATTTTTGCTACCATCTGTGGATCGTTTCCAAATGCACCACAACCAAAAGCACCTAATATTAAAACTTTAGTTTCATGATTTTTGAAAACACGCAAAGTTGCTAAAACTTTATTATATATATCTTCAGCAATCTTTTCTGCCGGTAAAACTTTATTATTTTCTCGCATTGAAGTTACATCAGGTGCTGCCACAGATACAACATCAGCAAACTTTCCTTTCAAGATTTGGTCTTCTTTTTCATCGCGAATAAATTTAATATCACTAGCATAAATTAAATATGGACTAAATAAAAAATCATTGGGGTTTTGAATATTATGATAATAATATGTCCTGCGGTACTTCTTTAACTCTGGGTATAGAAAACTATTTCGGCAAATTGTTTGTTCTTGCGCATTTACACCATATTGAAAATTTCCGCCAATTGTAACCGGACTTGCAAAACTCATTACTCCTAGTTTCTTATCTTCAGGAACCTTAAAAATTCTATAAAGTAAATTTTCATCCTTTACCACTATCTTAGTTTCATATTGATTTAATGTTTCCGTTTCTACAGGTAATTCTGTAATTAATTCCGAAGATTGTGGTAGTTGTCGCATTTCTACTTGATATATATTCATCGTTTTATGCGCTAATAATTGTAATCTCTCTTTATTCATCATTTCACCCCTCTATTTTTTAATCTAATTTTAATTTTATCATATAAAAAATAAAACTCAAATTTCTTATCTTAGTAGCAAAAAAACAGCATTAACAAGATTATTCATCAAGTTAATGCTGCTTTTTAATATTCATTTAAATTAATTATTCGCCTGTTTGCAAAATCCATAAGAAGATTAAAAATACGAAGAATAATACATACATCAAAGGTGGAACTTCTTTACCACGTTTTGCAGTAATCATTGTGATTGGGTAGAAGATAACACCTAATGCAATACCGTCAGCGATACTATATGTCAATGGCATAGTTGCAAGGATAACGAATGATGGAATAGCAATTTCCAACTTATCCCAGCTAATACGTGCCATGTTACCTGCCATTAAAACACCTACCATAATCAAAGCTGGTGCTGTAACGTATGATGTAACTACTGTTAACAATGGTGAGAAGAACATACCTAAGATGAACAATACACCAGTTGTAACAGCCGTTAAACCTGTACGTCCCCCTACCGCAATACCAGCAGATGATTCAACATAAGCACCAATTGGAGATGTACCTAAAACAGAACCCACTAACATAGCACTGGAGTCAGATAGTAAAGCCTTACCTACACGAGGCATCTTATTATCTTTCATAAAACCGGCTTGTTGTGCTAAACCAACTAATGTACCAGCTGTATCAAAGAATGTTACCAATAAGAAAGTAATTACAACTACGACTAATTGCATTGTATTAATATCTGTAACATGCTTGATTGCTTGACCAAATGTTGGTGCTAAACTTGGAGCAGATGAGATGAATTGATGTGGTGCTGGAATTAAACCTGTTACCATACCAATGATTGCAGCTACAAGCATAGCGATAAAGATTGCACCTGGAACGTTTAATAACATTAATACTGCCATTAAAACAAAACCTATAATTGATAACCATGTTTGACCTTGGAATGTTCCTAAACCAACTAATGTAGATTTGTTAGCAACGATAATTCCTGCACTCTTCATACCGATAAAAGCAATGAATAAACCAATACCAGCAGAGATAGCATATTTCAAGTCTTGCGGAATAGAGTCAATGATCATTTCACGTAACTTAAATACTGTAATTAATAAGAAAATAATGGCTGCAACGAATACGCCAGCTAATGCTGTTTGCCATGGAATACCCATACCAATAACAACTGAATAAGCGAAGAATGCATTAACACCCAATCCTGGAGCTGTTGCAATAGGATACTTAGCATAGAGTCCCATCATTAAACATCCAAAGGCACTAGCTAATGCCGTAGCTGTAAATACGGCCCCCTTATCCATATGAGCAGCACCTAAAACTGTTGGGTTAACAAATAAAATATAGGCCATTGAAATAAATGTAGTAAAGCCGGCTAAAATTTCACGTTTGATAGTAGAACCGTGCTTATCAATGCCAAAGTATAAAATAACTTTATCTTTCAAAATAATTCTCCTCTTTCGGTTTTAATAAGAAATAAGTACATTAGACTTAACTTACAATGTAAATATACACTAAAAACCGAATATTGTAAATAGTATTTAGCAAAACATTCTAAAAAAAATAATGGAAACTCTTTTTTCATTGAGTTTCCATTATTCTTCATGATTAATTCGATGCCATGATCGGTGTCTCAGGTGAGAGATTCCAATTAAGATTAATAATTTTCTAGTCTTTTTAAACAAATCATATCAAATGATACTAATTAAAAAGACACTTCACTCAACCTAATAGAGTCAACCAGTCTACAAACTTTTGGACTAATTCTAAAAGTTCTCGTGGACAACTTTACAACTCGTTTGGCAGTCGTGTTTTGTTTCGAAAATTGTTCGTAAGCCTCCTAAATTAGAAATTTAAGTTTAGCTTAACTGGAACTAATCCGATTCCATCTATACCGTCAGCAAAAGCATTCGGTACTACTTTTCTTAATATCTGTAACGCTCCATTAACGTCGGCGTTAATTAAGATACCCTTATTCGATTTAAATAAACCACGTTTAATGCGTCTTTTGACAGGACTTAACCCTTTACGTTTACGAGCTTTATCGCCATTTTGGTTAATTGGTAATTCATTATCTAAAAATGAGGTTTGACTTGTATAAGCTTCGTTAGCTTGAATTACGACTATCCCTGCTAAATTAGCTTTATATTCAATCATCTCAATCATTTTTTGATGTGGAATGCCAATAAAGTTTTGATTTATTCGTTTTCCCATATTACTAGAGCGTTTTTGTCCTTTATTTTTACCAATAACAATCGTGTTTAACTCATGGCTTAACGCTATCTCAACAATGCGTTTACTTGCTTCATGAGCGAATTTTAACATTTTTTGATTACGATAAAAATCAAGTTTATTTAAACGTTTAGTATTACGATTTTGTTTTGACAAGTCATAAATTCTAGTTAATCTAGCTTTTTGCTTGTTATAGTATTGATTGACTGACTTTAAAGGACGTCCATTAATAATGACAGGTTTAAATCCTTTAACATTAGATGCCAACGTAAAAGCATTATCAAGTCCTGGGTCAATCGTTAAATAGCGTCCATTATCTTCTTTGTAGTCAATAACCTTGTTAGTTTTATAAACTATTTCAATTACAAAAGTATTATTTTTAGGAATGACTCTAACTTGTTGAATTTTATTAGTTTCTTTGTGTTGTAACTTAATTTTCAAGCTATCCATCACAGGTATTTCTACAATTCCATTAGCTCTTAATTTAGCAGTTTGGTTATCTACGATAACAATATTTTTACCGCCTTTAGTTTTATATTTGGGTATTTTAGGCTTGCCAGTGAACTTTTGCGGTGTCTTTAAATATGCTTTACGAGCTTTATTCCAAGAAGTCATATTTTGATTGACTAACTTTAAAATTTGTTGAGCTAAATGTACACTTTTCATAGAACGATACAGCATACAGTCCTTTTGATTAAAAGATTGTTTAAATGATTTGTCTAGTTTTTCGTAACTCAGCCACTTACCCTTAAAGAAAGCTTGTCTAAAACGATATAGAGCTTGGTTGTAGATATTATTGGATAGATGAGAGTATTTATCTAAAATAGCATAACGTGCATCATTAGATTTAATAATATGCTTTTCCACCAAATACTCATATTGAACTTCCGTTTTCTCTGCTCTTACTTCTTTAAAAGTTTTTATGACTTTCTTCTTTGATTTTTGCTTTTTAACCATCCTTGTTCACCTCCTTATCTTCCAAAGCTTCTTTAATTTTCTTTCTTCTACTCGAGTACATTCTCATTGAAAATGCATTCAACAAGCTAATGATTTCTTCAAATATTTCTTGTTGGTCTGTCTTTTTATCGGTTAATTCTGACATCACAATTATCTCGGTATGATACTTGGAAAATAAGTATTTAAACAGATCGAAACCAACACGACTTAATCTATCCTTGTAGGTGATAATAACCTTTGATACTTTACCACTAATTACAAGGTCTAATAATTCAAAAAACTCCTTTCTTCTTTCAAAAGAAATTCCACTAGCTATATCTTTGTATAGACCTTTAACTTGATAACCATTTTTCATCGCAAAACTTTGCAGGTTTTCAATTTGGTTTTCAAGGTCTTGTTTTTGTTTAGGTGTAGACACTCTAGCATATAAATAAACACCACGAACTTCACCTTTATTTAATATTTTAAAAACAGAATTAGCGTCCCAATCATATTGCCCAGAAGGCAATTTAGTAGCTTTTAAAATTCCATCTTTTCGCCATCTTAGTAAAGTGGAACGACTAATTTGTAATAATTTCATTACTTCATTTGCTTTCATACCATAGATTATATCATATAACATAGTTTGATATAAAATAAATAATTAAAATTAACTATATAGTAACCTTCATCTTTATTAATTATAAAACCATATATATTTCTCGTTAAACTTCCATCTAACCTTCTACCTTGTGTCCAAGTTGCAAATGAAGTTGTCGGCCAAGTTACCGCTGCTTTAACAGTATTGGTATTCATTATAGTAAATAGCAATATTAATGCCATACCTGAAATAAATAATAGTAATTTTCTCTTAGTATTCATTTGTATCACACTAACTTTTTAATTTTTTTCTCTGCCACATAATAACTGCAACTAGGCTTGCAATAATCAAAATTAAAATTATTACTACTATCCACAGCATCATTGATATACCTAACCATCCTGTTTGCTTAGTCAATGGTACTCCTTGTTTTGATGTAATTACAAAATCTTTTACCAGATGCCATTTTCTTTTTCCTGACTGCAGATGCATATCTAATGTGTATTTACCTGCTCCAAGCTGATTACTACTATCAGAAACTAAATAATCAAAACTAGAATTAGGAGCTACTTGATAATTATTTACTTTCTTATGTACTAATACCGTTGAACGATTCTTTTTTGTTATTTTTGAATCTATCGATAGTTTTCCAAACATTACTGGCTTTACATTATGTAATTTAGCAGTTATTTCTGGTCCTTTTTTTACAACTACATTATCTAACTTCATTTTTGCAATTCTTTTAGCTTTTGCCTGTTCAGTTATGACAACTGGTAATGTCATAGAAAAATGATTCTTAGTATTTACACCATTTTTAGTATTGTCATAAGAATTGGTTAACCGTTCTACATAAATTCCTCCAACGATTACCCCAGCAAAAGCTTGTTTGGGTACATTTAAATTTACTATAACTTCTGTACTTTCTCCTGCTTTTACCGTAACTTTTTGTTTCAATTCTTTCTTTGATACTAAATCAGTAAGTTGATATTTTGCAGTTTTATCTTTTTTATTTTTAAAATCTGTGTAATTAATCGTCCCATTATTGTTTGTAATTGCATTTCCAACTTTTACAATATAATCTATATCTTGATTTTTATTTAAATTAGAAATTTTTACTTTTACAGGTACCTTCGTTGATTTTTTTACATTTAAATCAAAATATCCTGCATCATCCTCCTTTTGTTCACGAGGATATACAGGACTTATCGTAAATTCAGCCGCGTTGTTAGCTATACTATCAGCACTTACATTTGGTACCTTGAAAAAACAAATACATAGTACAATACACAGAAATAGTTTTACTATTGAATTTGTTTTCAATCTTACCATACCTTATCTATTTATTATTATTCACTCTCAATTGATGAATCTTTTGTTGCTGCAGTTAAATTCCATGTCAAATTAGCTGTGTAGCTACCCGGAACAATTGCATCATGCCCATTAAATTTCAAAGTTGCATGTTGAATTGTTGAAGTTGCTGTACCTTTTTTAGCACCTGTTGAAGTTGCTACTTGATTAGATACACTACTTGGTAATTCCAAACTAGTTTGTGCTTTAGACCAAGTCCAGCCTTCTGCCGCACCGTCACTAAACTGGAATGCTGATGGTGTAAATTGAATAGTACCATTAATTTTACTATCACCATTCACAAACGCTGTCGTATTAGTAACTGCCAAATTCCATCCAATATTGCTTAAACGTGTGTCAGTAACTACTACATTATTATTGTTAGTCAATCCTTGATCCACTGATTGACCACTAAAAATAGTACCTGCTTTAACATTATTAAATGGAAAACTTGGTACTTTGTCTAATGATAATTTAGCAGTTGTATCTGTATTCTCATCTTGAATATTAAGAGTTGCTGTACTCTGTTGATTAGTAGTATCAGCTTTTACCATTGGTACACTCAAAACCAAAGTTCCACCAAGTACTAACGTTAATAAATTTAACTTTGAAAATAACTTCATTGTGTTAATTCCCCCAAAAAAATTATATTCTTTACAGTCATATTATAGCACTATTTATAAAAAAATTGATAATACATTTTTTTATAAATGTTTTTTATTATCTTTATTTATTGAATTAATCTAATAGAATTGTACAATTCCACTCTTTTAATTTAACTTTTACTGATATTCAATAAGCCTTTTAATTAATGATATTTTTTATAATTTAATTAATTATTATTTAATGATAAAGTTATTATATTCAAAAAGGGCAAGCAGTTATAACTGCTTGCCCTTTCTTAGATTCAATCTAATTCAACGATATTTAGGGGGGATTATCGTTTATTAGTCTTTTTTCTTCTTAGCTTTCATTAATGCTAAGCTTGTCAATACGAATAGTCCACCTAGAACTCCTGCATTAGTTGAACTATCACCTGTTTGTGGTAATTCTTTACGTTGTACCGTGTGTTTCAAACTATCACTTGAAACTTTATTCACTGCTCCAGGATTTGTAGTTCCTATCATATTTCCGTTATTTCCATCATTCATGTTTTCAGATGAAATAGTATTAGATAGACTTTCACTCAAACTATCAATTAGAGATGCACTTGCACTCAACGAACTTGATGTACTTAAGCTTTCGCTTTCGCTCAAGGATCTACTCAAACTATCTGATGCATCTGTATTCATTGAAGAACTTCCACTCAAGGATTTACTCAACGAACTTGATGTGCTTAAGCTTTCACTCAAGGATTCACTTTCGCTCAAGGATCTGCTCAAACTATCTGATGCATCTGTATTCATTGAAGAACTTCCGCTCAAGGATTTACTCAACGAACTTGATGTACTTAAGCTTTCGCTTTCGCTCAAGGATCTACTCAAACTATCTGATGCATCTGTATTCATTGAAGAACTTCCACTCAAGGATTTACTCAACGAACTTGATGTGCTTAAGCTTTCACTCAAGGATTCACTTTCGCTCAAGGATCTGCTCAAACTATCTGATGCATCTGTATTCATTGAAGAACTTCCGCTCAAGGATTTACTCAACGAACTTGATGTGCTTAAGCTTTCACTCAAGGATTCACTTTCACTCAAGGATCTACTCAAACTATCTGATGCATCTGTATTCATTGAAGAACTTCCACTCAAGGATTTACTCAACGAACTTGATATGCTTAAGCTTTCACTCAAGGATTCACTTTCGCTCAAGGATCTACTCAAACTATCTGATTCATCTGTATTCATTGAAGAACTTCCACTCAAGGATGTGCTCAATGAACTTGATGTGCTTAAGCTTTCACTCAAGGATGTGCTTGCACTTAAGCTTTCGCTTAATGATGTGCTTGCACTCAAGCTCTCACTCAAGGATGTACTTGCGCTCAAACTCTCACTCAACGATGTGCTTGCACTCAAGCTCTCACTCAAGGATGTGCTTGCACTCAAGCTCTCACTCAAGGATGTGCTTGTGCTCAAGGATTCACTCAAGGATGTACTTGCACTCAAGCTCTCACTCAAGGATGTACTTGCACTCAAGCTTTCGCTTAGGGATGTGCTTGCGCTCAAGGATTCACTCAACGATGTGCTTGCACTCAAGCTTTCGCTTAGGGATGTGCTTGCGCTCAAGGATTCACTCAACGATGTACTTGCACTTAAGCTTTCGCTTAGAGATGTGCTTGCGCTCAAGCTTTCACTCAACGATGTGCTTGCACTCAAGCTTTCGCTTAGAGATGTGCTTGCGCTCAAGGATTCACTCAACGATGTGCTTGCACTCAAGCTTTCGCTTAGAGATGTGCTTGCGCTCAAGGATTCACTCAACGATGTGCTTGCACTCAAGCTTTCACTCAAGGATGTGCTTGCGCTCAAGGATTCACTCAACGATGTGCTTGCACTTAAGCTTTCGCTTAGAGATGTGCTTGCGCTCAAGGATTCACTCAACGATGTGCTTGCACTTAAGCTTTCGCTTAGAGATGTGCTTGCGCTCAAGGATTCACTCAACGATGTGCTTGCACTCAAGCTTTCGCTTAGAGATGTGCTTGCGCTCAAGCTTTCACTTAAGGATGTGCTTGCACTCAAGCTTTCGCTTAGAGATGTGCTTGCGCTCAAGGATTCACTCAACGATGTGCTTGCACTCAAGCTTTCACTTAAGGATGTGCTTGCACTCAAGCTTTCACTCAAGGATGTGCTTGCACTCAAGCTTTCACTCAAGGATGTGCTTGCACTCAAGCTTTCGCTTAGAGATGTGCTTGCGCTCAAGGATTCACTCAACGATGTGCTTGCACTCAAGCTTTCGCTTAAGGATGTGCTTGCGCTCAAGGATTCACTCAACGATGTGCTTGCACTCAAGCTTTCACTCAAGGATGTGCTTGCGCTCAAGGATTCACTCAACGATGTGCTTGCACTTAAGCTTTCGCTTAGAGATGTGCTTGCGCTCAAGGATTCACTCAACGATGTGCTTGCACTTAAGCTTTCGCTTAGAGATGTGCTTGCACTCAAGCTCTCACTCAACGATGTACTTGCACTTAAGCTTTCGCTTAGAGATGTGCTTGCGCTCAAGGATTCACTCAACGATGTGCTTGCACTCAAGCTCTCACTCAACGATGTACTTGCACTTAAGCTTTCGCTTAGAGATGTGCTTGCGCTCAAGGATTCACTCAACGATGTGCTTGCACTCAAGCTTTCGCTTAGAGATGTGCTTGCGCTCAAGCTTTCACTTAAGGATGTGCTTGCACTCAAGCTTTCGCTTAGAGATGTGCTTGCGCTCAAGGATTCACTCAAGGATGTGCTTGCACTCAAGCTTTCACTTAAGGATGTGCTTGCGCTCAAGGATTCACTCAACGATGTGCTTGCACTCAAGGATTCACTCAACGATGTGCTTGCACTTAAGCTTTCGCTTAGAGATGTGCTTGCGCTCAAGGATTCACTCAACGATGTGCTTGCACTCAAGCTTTCACTCAACGATGTACTTGCACTTAAGCTTTCGCTTAGAGATGTGCTTGCACTCAAGCTTTCGCTTAGAGATGTGCTTGCGCTCAAGCTTTCACTCAAGGATGTGCTTGCACTCAAGGATTCACTCAAGGATGTACTTGCACTCAAGCTTTCGCTCAAGGATGTGCTTGCACTCAAGCTTTCACTCAACGATGTGCTTGCGCTCAAGGATTCACTCAACGATGTGCTTGCACTTAGGCTTTCGCTTAGAGATGTACTTGCGCTCAAGGATTCACTCAACGATGTGCTTGCACTCAAGCTTTCGCTTAGAGATGTGCTTGCACTCAAGCTTTCGCTTAAGGATGTGCTTGCGCTCAAGGATTCACTCAACGATGTGCTTGCACTCAAGCTTTCGCTTAGAGATGTGCTTGCACTCAAGCTTGCACTCAAGCTTTCGCTTAAGGATGTGCTTGCGCTCGAGGATTCACTCAACGATGTGCTTGCACTCAAGCTTTCGCTTAAGGATGTGCTTGCGCTCAAGGATTCACTCAAGGATGTGCTTGCACTCAAGGATTCACTCAACGATGTGCTTGCACTCAAGCTTTCACTCAAGGATGTGCTTGCACTCAAGCTTTCGCTTAAGGATGTGCTTGCACTCAAGCTTTCACTTAGGGATGTGCTTGCGCTCAAGGATTCACTCAACGATGTGCTTGCGCTCAAGGATTCACTCAACGATGTGCTTGCACTCAAGCTTTCGCTTAGGGATGTGCTTGCGCTCAAGGATTCACTCAACGATGTACTTGCACTTAAGCTTTCGCTTAGAGATGTGCTTGCGCTCAAGGATTCACTCAACGATGTGCTTGCACTCAAGCTTTCGCTTAGAGATGTGCTTGCGCTCAAGGATTCACTCAACGATGTGCTTGCACTCAAGCTCTCACTCAAGGATGTGCTTGCGCTCAAGGATTCACTCAAGGATGTGCTTGCACTTAAGCTTTCGCTTAGAGATGTGCTTGCGCTCAAGGATTCACTCAACGATGTGCTTGCACTTAAGCTTTCGCTTAGAGATGTGCTTGCGCTCAAGGATTCACTCAAGGATGTGCTTGCACTTAAGCTTTCGCTTAGAGATGTGCTTGCACTTAAGCTTTCACTCAAGGATGTGCTTGCGCTCAAGGATTCACTCAAGGATGTACTTGCACTCAAGCTTTCGCTTAGGGATGTGCTTGCGCTCAAAGATTCACTCAATGATGTACTTGCACTCAAGCTTTCACTCAAGGATGTGCTTGCACTTAAGCTTTCACTTAGGGATGTGCTTGCGCTCAAGGATTCACTCAACGATGTACTTGCACTCAAGCTTTCACTCAAGGATGTGCTTGCACTCAAGCTCTCACTCAAGGATGTGCTTGCGCTCAAGGATTCACTCAAGGATGTGCTTGCACTTAAGCTTTCACTCAAGGATGTGCTTGCGCTCAAGGATTCACTCAAGGATGTGCTTGCGCTCAAGGATTCACTCAACGATGTGCTTGCGCTCAAGGATTCACTCAAGGATGTGCTTGCACTTAAGCTTTCACTCAAGGATGTGCTTGCACTCAAGCTCTCACTCAAGGATGTGCTTGCGCTCAAGGATTCACTCAAGGATGTGCTTGCGCTCAAGGATTCACTCAAGGATGTGCTTGCACTTAAGCTCTCACTCAAGGATGTGCTTGCACTTAAGCTTTCGCTTAGAGATGTGCTTGCACTCAAGCTTTCACTTAGAGATGTGCTTGCGCTCAAGGATTCACTCAAGGATGTGCTTGCACTTAAGCTTTCGCTTAGAGATGTGCTTGCGCTCAAGGATTCACTCAAGGATGTGCTTGCACTTAAGCTTTCGCTTAGAGATGTGCTTGCGCTCAAGGATTCACTCAAGGATGTGCTTGCACTCAAGCTTTCACTTAGAGATGTGCTTGCGCTCAAGGATTCACTCAAGGATGTGCTTGCACTTAAGCTTTCGCTTAGGGATGTGCTTGCACTTAAGCTTTCACTCAAGGATGTGCTTGCACTTAAGCTTTCACTCAAGGATGTGCTTGCACTCAAGCTCTCACTCAAGGATGTGCTTGCGCTCAAGGATTCACTCAAGGATGTGCTTGCGCTCAAGGATTCACTCAAGGATGTGCTTGCGCTCAAGGATTCACTCAAGGATGTGCTTGCACTTAAGCTTTCGCTTAGGGATGTGCTTGCACTTAAGCTTTCACTCAACGATGTGCTTGCACTTAAGCTTTCACTCAAGGATGTGCTTGCACTCAAGCTCTCACTCAAGGATGTGCTTGCGCTCAAGGATTCACTCAACGATGTGCTTGCACTTAAGCTTTCGCTTAGAGATGTGCTTGCGCTCAAGGATTCACTCAAGGATGTGCTTGCGCTCAAGGATTCACTCAAGGATGTGCTTGCACTTAAGCTTTCGCTTAGGGATGTGCTTGCACTTAAGCTTTCACTCAAGGATGTGCTTGCACTTAAGCTTTCACTCAAGGATGTGCTTGCACTCAAGCTCTCACTCAAGGATGTGCTTGCGCTCAAGGATTCACTCAACGATGTGCTTGCACTTAAGCTTTCGCTTAGAGATGTGCTTGCGCTCAAGGATTCACTCAACGATGTGCTTGCACTTAAGCTTTCGCTTAGAGATGTGCTTGCGCTCAAGGATTCACTCAAGGATGTGCTTGCACTTAAGCTTTCGCTTAATGATGTGCTTGCACTCAAGCTTTCACTCAAGGATGTGCTTGCACTCAAGCTTTCACTTAGAGATGTGCTTGCACTTAAGCTTTCGCTTAATGATGTGCTTGCACTCAAGCTTTCACTTAGAGATGTGCTTGCGCTCAAGGATTCACTCAAGGATGTGCTTGCACTTAAGCTTTCGCTTAGGGATGTGCTTGCACTTAAGCTTTCACTCAAGGATGTGCTTGCACTTAAGCTTTCACTCAAGGATGTGCTTGCGCTTAAGCTTTCACTCAAGGATGTGCTTGCGCTCAAGGATTCACTCAAGGATGTGCTTGCGCTCAAGGATTCACTCAAGGATGTGCTTGCACTTAAGCTTTCGCTTAATGATGTGCTTGCACTCAAGCTTTCACTCAAGGATGTGCTTGCACTCAAGCTTTCACTTAGAGATGTGCTTGCACTTAAGCTTTCGCTTAATGATGTGCTTGCACTCAAGCTTTCACTCAAGGATGTGCTTGCACTCAAGCTTTCACTTAGAGATGTGCTTGCGCTCAAGGATTCACTCAAGGATGTGCTTGCACTCAAGCTTTCGCTTAGGGATGTGCTTGCGCTCAAGGATTCACTCAAGGATGTGCTTGCACTTAAGCTTTCACTCAAGGATGTGCTTGCGCTCAAGCTTTCACTTAGAGATGTGCTTGCGCTCAAGGATTCACTCAAGGATGTGCTTGCACTTAAGCTTTCGCTTAATGATGTGCTTGCACTCAAGCTTTCACTCAAGGATGTGCTTGCACTCAAGGATTCACTCAAGGATGTGCTTGCACTCAAGCTCTCACTCAAGGATGTGCTTGCACTCAAGGATTCACTCAAGGATGTGCTTGCACTCAAGCTCTCACTCAAGGATGTGCTTGCGCTCAAGGATTCACTCAAGGATGTGCTTGCACTCAAGCTCTCACTCAAGGATGTGCTTGCACTCAAGCTTTCACTTAGGGATGTGCTTGCACTTAAGCTTTCACTTAGGGATGTGCTTGCGCTCAAGGATTCACTCAAGGATGTGCTTGCACTCAAGCTTTCGCTTAGGGATGTGCTTGCGCTCAAGGATTCACTCAAGGATGTGCTTGCACTTAAGCTTTCACTCAAGGATGTGCTTGCGCTCAAGCTTTCACTTAGAGATGTGCTTGCGCTCAAGGATTCACTCAAGGATGTGCTTGCACTCAAGGATTCACTCAAGGATGTGCTTGCACTCAAGCTTTCACTCAAGGATGTGCTTGCACTCAAGGATTCACTCAAGGATGTGCTTGCACTCAAGCTCTCACTCAAGGATGTGCTTGCACTCAAGGATTCACTCAAGGATGTGCTTGCACTCAAGCTCTCACTCAAGGATGTGCTTGCGCTCAAGGATTCACTCAAGGATGTGCTTGCACTCAAGCTCTCACTCAAGGATGTGCTTGCACTCAAGCTTTCACTTAGGGATGTGCTTGCACTTAAGCTTTCACTTAGGGATGTGCTTGCGCTCAAGGATTCACTCAAGGATGTGCTTGCACTCAAGCTTTCGCTTAGGGATGTGCTTGCGCTCAAGGATTCACTCAAGGATGTGCTTGCACTTAAGCTTTCACTCAAGGATGTGCTTGCGCTCAAAGATTCACTCAAGGATGTGCTTGCACTTAAGCTTTCACTCAAGGATGTGCTTGCGCTCAAAGATTCACTCAAGGATGTACTTGCACTTAAGCTTTCACTCAAGGATGTGCTTGCACTCAAGCTTTCACTTAGAGATGTGCTTGCGCTCAAGGATTCACTCAACGATGTGCTTGCACTTAAGCTTTCACTTAGGGATGTGCTTGCGCTCAAGGATTCACTCAAGGATGTGCTTGCACTTAAGCTCTCACTCAAGGATGTGCTTGCACTTAAGCTTTCGCTTAGAGATGTGCTTGCGCTCAAGGATTCACTCAAGGATGTGCTTGCACTTAAGCTTTCACTCAAGGATGTGCTTGCACTTAAGCTTTCGCTTAGAGATGTGCTTGCACTCAAGCTCTCACTCAAGGATGTGCTTGCACTCAAGCTTTCACTTAGGGATGTGCTTGCACTTAAGCTTTCACTTAGGGATGTGCTTGCGCTCAAGGATTCACTCAAGGATGTGCTTGCACTCAAGCTTTCGCTTAGGGATGTGCTTGCGCTCAAGGATTCACTCAAGGATGTGCTTGCACTTAAGCTTTCACTCAAGGATGTGCTTGCGCTCAAGCTTTCACTTAGAGATGTGCTTGCGCTCAAGGATTCACTCAAGGATGTGCTTGCACTCAAGGATTCACTCAAGGATGTGCTTGCACTCAAGCTTTCACTCAAGGATGTGCTTGCACTCAAGGATTCACTCAAGGATGTGCTTGCACTCAAGCTCTCACTCAAGGATGTGCTTGCACTCAAGGATTCACTCAAGGATGTGCTTGCACTCAAGCTCTCACTCAAGGATGTGCTTGCGCTCAAGGATTCACTCAAGGATGTGCTTGCACTTAAGCTTTCACTCAAGGATGTGCTTGCGCTCAAGGATTCACTCAAGGATGTGCTTGCACTTAAGCTTTCGCTTAATGATGTGCTTGCACTCAAGCTTTCACTTAGAGATGTGCTTGCGCTCAAGGATTCACTCAAGGATGTGCTTGCACTCAAGCTTTCACTTAGGGATGTGCTTGCGCTCAAGGATTCACTCAAGGATGTGCTTGCACTTAAGCTCTCACTCAAGGATGTGCTTGCACTTAAGCTTTCGCTTAGAGATGTGCTTGCACTCAAGCTTTCACTTAGAGATGTGCTTGCGCTCAAGGATTCACTCAAGGATGTGCTTGCACTTAAGCTTTCACTCAAGGATGTGCTTGCACTTAAGCTTTCGCTTAGAGATGTGCTTGCACTTAAGCTTTCACTCAAGGATGTGCTTGCGCTCAAGGATTCACTCAAGGATGTGCTTGCACTTAAGCTTTCGCTTAGAGATGTGCTTGCGCTCAAGGATTCACTCAAGGATGTGCTTGCACTTAAGCTTTCGCTTAATGATGTGCTTGCACTCAAGCTTTCACTTAGAGATGTGCTTGCGCTCAAGGATTCACTCAAGGATGTGCTTGCACTCAAGCTTTCACTTAGGGATGTGCTTGCGCTCAAGGATTCACTCAACGATGTGCTTGCACTCAAGCTTTCACTTAGGGATGTGCTTGCGCTCAAGGATTCACTCAACGATGTGCTTGCACTCAAGCTTTCGCTTAGGGATGTGCTTGCGCTCAAGCTTTCACTCAAGGATGTACTTGCACTTAAGCTTTCGCTTAGAGATGTGCTTGCGCTCAAGGATTCACTCAACGATGTGCTTGCACTTAAGCTTTCGCTTAGAGATGTGCTTGCGCTCAAGGATTCACTCAACGATGTGCTTGCACTTAAGCTTTCGCTTAATGATGTGCTTGCACTCAAGCTCTCACTCAAGGATGTGCTTGCACTTAGGCTTTCGCTTAGGGATGTGCTTGCACTCAAGCTCTCACTCAATGATGTACTTGCACTTAAGCTTTCGCTTAGGGATGTACTTGCACTCAAGCTCTCACTCAAGGATGTGCTTGCGCTCAAGGATTCACTCAATGATGTACTTGCACTCAAGCTCTCACTCAATGATGTGCTTGCGCTCAAGGATTCACTCAATGATGTACTTGCACTCAAGCTTTCACTCAAGGATGTGCTTGCACTTAAGCTTTCGCTCAACGATGTGCTTGCGCTCAAGGATTCACTCAATGATGTACTTGCACTTAAGCTTTCGCTCAAGGATGTGCTTGCGCTCAAGGATTCACTCAACGATGTGCTTGCACTCAAGCTTTCGCTTAGGGATGTACTTGCACTCAAGCTCTCACTCAAGGATGTACTTGCACTTAAGCTTTCGCTTAGGGATGTACTTGCACTCAAGCTTTCGCTCAAGGATGTGCTTGCGCTCAAGGATTCACTCAAGGATGTGCTTGCGCTCAAGGATTCACTCAACGATGTACTTGCACTCAAGCTTTCACTCAAGGATGTGCTTGCGCTCAAGGATTCACTCAAGGATGTACTTGCACTCAAGCTTTCACTTAAGGATGTGCTTGCGCTCAAGGATTCGCTCAAGGATGTGCTTGCACTTAAGCTTTCACTCAAGGATGTGCTTGCGCTCAAGGATTCACTCAAGGATGTGCTTGCACTCAAGCTTTCGCTTAGGGATGTGCTTGCGCTCAAGGATTCACTCAAGGATGTGCTTGCGCTCAAGGATTCACTCAACGATGTGCTTGCACTCAAGCTTTCGCTTAGGGATGTGCTTGCACTTAAGCTTTCACTTAAGGATGTGCTTGCGCTCAAGGATTCACTCAACGATGTGCTTGCACTCAAGCTCTCACTCAAGGATGTGCTTGCACTCAAGCTCTCACTCAAGGATGTGCTTGCACTCAAGCTCTCACTCAACGATGTGCTTGCACTCAAGCTCTCACTCAACGATGTGCTTGCACTTAAGCTTTCGCTTAGGGATGTGCTTGCGCTCAAGGATTCACTCAACGATGTGCTTGCACTCAAGCTTTCGCTTAGAGATGTGCTTGCGCTCAAGGATTCACTCAACGATGTACTTGCACTTAAGCTTTCGCTTAGAGATGTGCTTGCGCTCAAGGATTCACTCAACGATGTACTTGCACTTAAGCTTTCGCTTAGAGATGTGCTTGCGCTCAAGGATTCACTCAACGATGTGCTTGCACTCAAGGATTCACTCAACGATGTGCTTGCACTTAAGCTTTCGCTTAGAGATGTGCTTGCACTCAAGCTTTCGCTTAAGGATGTGCTTGCGCTCAAGGATTCACTCAACGATGTGCTTGCACTCAAGCTTTCGCTTAAGGATGTGCTTGCGCTCAAGGATTCACTCAACGATGTGCTTGCGCTCAAGGATTCACTCAACGATGTGCTTGCACTTAAGCTTTCGCTTAGAGATGTGCTTGCGCTCAAGGATTCACTCAACGATGTGCTTGCACTTAAGCTTTCGCTTAGAGATGTGCTTGCGCTCAAGGATTCACTCAAGGATGTGCTTGCACTTAGGCTTTCGCTTAGAGATGTGCTTGCACTTAGGCTTTCGCTTAGAGATGTGCTTGCGCTCAAGGATTCACTCAACGATGTGCTTGCACTTAGGCTTTCGCTTAGAGATGTACTTGCGCTCAAGGATTCACTCAACGATGTGCTTGCACTCAAGCTTTCGCTTAGAGATGTGCTTGCACTCAAGCTTTCGCTTAAGGATGTGCTTGCGCTCAAGGATTCACTCAACGATGTGCTTGCACTCAAGCTTTCGCTTAAGGATGTGCTTGCGCTCAAGGATTCACTCAACGATGTGCTTGCGCTCAAGGATTCACTCAATGATGTACTTGCACTCAAGCTTTCGCTTAGGGATGTACTTGCACTTAAGCTTTCGCTCAAGGATGTGCTTGCGCTCAAGGACTCACTCAATGATGTACTTGCACTCAAACTCTCGCTCAAGGATGTGCTTGCACTCAAGCTTTCACTTAAGGATGTGCTTGCACTCAAGCTTTCACTTAAGGATGTGCTTGCGCTCAAGGATTCACTCAAGGATGTACTTGCGCTCAAGGATTCACTCAAGGATGTGCTTGCACTCAAGCTCTCACTCAAGGATGTGCTTGCACTTAAGCTTTCGCTTAGAGATGTGCTTGCGCTCAAGGATTCACTCAAGGATGTGCTTGCACTCAAGCTTTCACTTAGAGATGTGCTTGCGCTCAAGGATTCACTCAATGATGTACTTGCACTCAAGCTTTCGCTTAGGGATGTGCTTGCGCTCAAGGATTCACTCAAGGATGTGCTTGCACTTAAGCTTTCGCTTAGGGATGTGCTTGCACTCAAGGATTCACTCAAGGATGTGCTTGCACTCAAGCTTTCGCTTAGAGATGTGCTTGCACTCAAGCTTTCGCTTAGGGATGTGCTTGCGCTCAAGGATTCACTCAAGGATGTGCTTGCACTTAAGCTTTCGCTTAGGGATGTGCTTGCACTCAAGGATTCACTCAAGGATGTGCTTGCACTCAAGCTTTCGCTTAGAGATGTGCTTGCACTCAAGCTTTCACTTAGGGATGTGCTTGCACTTAGGCTTTCGCTTAGGGATGTGCTTGCACTCAAGCTTTCACTTAGAGATGTGCTTGCGCTCAAGGATTCACTCAACGATGTGCTTGCACTTAAGCTTTCGCTTAATGATGTGCTTGCACTCAAGCTCTCACTCAAGGATGTGCTTGCACTTAGGCTTTCGCTTAGGGATGTGCTTGCACTCAAGCTCTCACTCAATGATGTACTTGCACTTAAGCTTTCGCTTAGGGATGTACTTGCACTCAAGCTCTCACTCAAGGATGTGCTTGCGCTCAAGGATTCACTCAATGATGTACTTGCACTCAAGCTCTCACTCAATGATGTGCTTGCGCTCAAGGATTCACTCAATGATGTACTTGCACTCAAGCTTTCACTCAAGGATGTGCTTGCACTTAAGCTTTCGCTCAACGATGTGCTTGCGCTCAAGGATTCACTCAATGATGTACTTGCACTTAAGCTTTCGCTCAAGGATGTGCTTGCGCTCAAGGATTCACTCAAGGATGTGCTTGCACTTAAGCTTTCGCTTAGAGATGTGCTTGCACTCAAGCTTTCACTCAAGGATGTACTTGCACTTAAGCTTTCGCTTAGAGATGTGCTTGCGCTCAAGGATTCACTCAAGGATGTGCTTGCACTCAAGCTCTCACTCAAGGATGTGCTTGCGCTCAAGGATTCACTCAACGATGTGCTTGCGCTCAAGGATTCACTCAACGATGTGCTTGCACTCAAGCTTTCGCTTAAGGATGTGCTTGCGCTCAAGGATTCACTCAACGATGTGCTTGCACTCAAGCTTTCGCTTAAGGATGTGCTTGCGCTCAAGGATTCACTCAACGATGTGCTTGCGCTCAAGGATTCACTCAACGATGTACTTGCACTCAAGCTTTCACTTAGTGATGTGCTTGCGCTCAAGGATTCACTCAAGGATGTACTTGCACTTAAGCTTTCACTCAAGGATGTGCTTGCACTCAAACTCTCGCTCAAGGATGTACTTGCACTTAAGCTTTCGCTCAAGGATGTGCTTGCGCTCAAGGATTCACTCAACGATGTACTTGCACTTAAGCTTTCACTCAAGGATGTGCTTGCACTCAAACTCTCGCTCAAGGATGTACTTGCACTTAAGCTTTCGCTCAAGGATGTGCTTGCGCTCAAGGATTCACTCAACGATGTACTTGCACTTAAGCTTTCGCTCAAGGATGTGCTTGCACTCAAGGATTCACTCAAGGATGTACTTGCACTCAAGCTTTCGCTCAAGGATGTGCTTGCGCTCAAGGATTCACTCAAGGATGTACTTGCACTCAAGCTTTCGCTCAAGGATGTGCTTGCGCTTAAGGATTCACTCAAGGATGTACTTGCACTTAAGCTTTCGCTCAAGGATGTGCTTGCGCTCAAGGATTCACTCAAGGATGTACTTGCACTTAAGCTTTCGCTTAGGGATGTGCTTGCGCTCAAGGATTCACTCAAGGATGTACTTGCACTTAAGCTTTCGCTCAAGGATGTGCTTGCGCTTAAGGATTCACTCAAGGATGTACTTGCACTTAAGCTTTCGCTCAAGGATGTGCTTGCACTCAAGCTCTCACTCAAGGATGTGCTTGCACTTAAGCTTTCACTTAGGGATGTGCTTGCGCTCAAGGATTCACTTGCACTCTTACTTAGCGATTGAGATACACTCATTGATTGTGACGAACTTGTAGACAAGCTTAAACTTTCTTCTTTTTCATCTTTTAAATTGTAAATTGCATCATTCAAACCTGAAAGAGCATCAAATATTTGTGAGTAAGTTCCTGTTGCTCCAGCATTCCCCATTTGTCCAGGTTGAATTAGATCTATAACCTCTTGTTTAGCTTTCTCATACTCTGCTCTAGTCGCAGCACTTGCTTTTTCAACAGTTACACCCTTAGCATTTTGTGTAATATCCAGTAAACGGTTAGCTTCTTGTGTAACAGACGCATTATATGATCTAAAAATGTCTTGCCAATCCTGTAATGCTTCATTGGCTAGATTCTTCCCTGTTTTAAGATTCTTATAGGCATCATTTCCAATATGAGGTCTTAAACCCTTTACCGAATCAAGATATAAGTCTCTAACATCGCCTAACTGTTCACCAGTAAGCTCTGCAACCTTTTCCATGGACTCGGTTATTTGTTTGAGAACTTTTAATTCTTCGGCATTGCTAGGATTAGTAGCCAATAGTGCATTGATTTCCGAAATAATATTCCCTTTCATTTCGGCAATATCATAATAATCCTGTCTAACTTTACTTTCTAAATCACTTCCGTTTAAAGTTGAAAGGGCAGTTCCATCTAAACTTTTCAGCTGGTTTGTTTGATTTGCTACATTTTTTGTAAATGCTACAATTTTTTCCTGTAAGTTACCAATATCCGTTCGCAATTGTCCTGTATCATTAATTTTACTGGTATCTATTTTGGTAAATGTAAACGTATTTACTTGCGTTTGAATACCATCAATAATCTTAATTTCTGAGGTAAGACTTCTTCTAAACCCTTCAATAGTTGGTAAGGTAGAATCATTTAAGACTTTTTGGAAATATTCTTTTATTTGTTCTGCGGTATATTTACTATCAATATCCGTGAAATCAACTACATTGCGTTCCTCTCCATTTACAACAGCGGAGTTAGTAACATCAAAAGTTTTATTATTAGTAATTCCCCTCATCACATACTGATGTTGCGGAATTTCCATACTAGATTGTCCGCCTAAAACGTATTTTTCCTTAAATATGACTCTAATTGGTGTAGTTCGGCTACTTGCTTCTTCTCCTTCATAAATCGAGAACATATTCTGCCATGCATTTTGATAAGATTTAACGGCTGCTGTTAAACCAGAAAATGTTTGGTAACCATCTTTTCCTACTTGTAGATTTGCTTGATGTTGGAGATTATGCTCTGTTTCAAAACTTATTGTGAATGAAGAACGCTGTGAACCACTTGTTATTCCCCATGACTTAAAGTACATCATGGTGTGGTAGTTATTTGAACTATAGTGTCCAGGGTCATCCTTCCCACCATTGGTAATGAGTACTTTATCGTTGGTAGAAACTGCATTACTGCTATTTCTAGCTGTTTGCCCCTGTAAATTAAGTCCATCTGTAACAATACCTGTTCCGGCTTCCGTCTTACCTTCTGTAATTAATGCAGACTGAATCGTTTTGGTGAAAATATCAGGCGTTACTTTGTCAGAGACAAAATACACTTTTTGCAAATATGGGTTCATTACAGTAGCAGATGGATTAAGTGTTGTAACCGCACCACTATTTGCATCAACATCTTTATTAGGATCAAATTCCATTTCCTTATGTGGTTCCACATCAGCTTGTTGATACTCAGTCCCGAATGTCAAATCATTAGGATCAGTATCTACAACAATCTTTACTGGTGAAACAACATTGTAATCACTGGTTAATCCAATACCAAATTTCGCATTAACAAGACCATTTCCGCCTTTATCTCCTGGATTTCCACTATTAAATGCTTTTTCCGGAAAGAAGGTTACCGTCCATCTATCGCGTCCATTCTCTAATGTTTCACGGTTGACCTTAATATTTGCCTCAACATAACCCCATCCTTGGCCTGAATCTCGCGAAGCAACTAAATGAGGCTGTGGCGAACCAGTAGTAAAATCGGTCCAAATTCGTCCGTATTTATCACCAACAATATATCTACCACCCTTACCATTTTCAAGCATTGTGGCAGTTTGTTGAGTATCTTGCGCTGCTCCCACAGCAAATACTTGAGGTTGAAGCGTTGTTGTTCCGGTAAATACGCCTTGTAGTTCACCTAAACTTGCAACACCATATTGGTAATCTTCTTCTGATAAATTGTTTGCAGAATCAGACAAAATTTCTCGATAATATTGAACAGCCGCAATGTAAGCAGTCTGATATTCTTGGCTCGCATTTTGGAAGCCTTCTGTATGCATCATTGAATCTGCTTGCATAAGCATTTGTTCAAGTTGTGCTTTAGAACTTGTTACATTACTACTATTATTTATGCTGCTAGAAGATGCTAGTGATTCACTTCTACTAATGCTTTGAGAAGTGCTTGCTTGACTTTGTGAATTAGACTTACTTTCAGAAATAGATTCACTACTGGAATTACTATTTGATTTAGTTTCACTTGTTGAACTGCTATTAGTATTTAGAGATACAGATTCACTCTTGGAAACAGATGCTTCTGATTGCACGTCGCTTTCACTTGTACTTAAACTATCACTTACACTACTGCTACCAGATCCTGAACTTAAGTTAACAGTCTCTTTATTTACTAAATTTTGATTGCTGTCTAACTGCTTTGTATCAGCTAAAGCAGTGTTAGCAGTTAATACCGTACCTCCGGCAACTGCTCCCAATGCCGCAGCACCTTTCAATGCTGCGGTTATGCCATCTGAACTTAATTTATCCTCTGATTTCTTATCCTTTTCTTTGCTAACAAGTTGAGTATTCATAGTAGATTTATCTAATTTACCTTTAAATACTCTTATTAATCCTATAGAAGAGATTAAGGAGCTTACCCATTGCTTGCCAGCTTTATAGAGTTTGACGTGTGTCTTTCTATCATTTTCAAATTCAAAGAAATCTTTCTTATTTCTTCTGAATTTCAATGTTCAATCCCCCATATCTAAATTGAATTATAGAATCAATCAAAACAAAAATATTTTAATCGATCTATCCCCTAATTATATACGTTTCACACAATTATTTCAATATTTAAAAATGTCAAAAAAATAAAAAAAATAGCCCTATTAAACAACTAAAAAAAGCTATAATGTAAAGCTTTTTACAGTTATAATCAACACTGTGTTGATTATGTTAAATAGAAATTTTTCCGATAAAGCTTGGTATATAAACTTTATCAACTGTAACCAATTATGTCAAAATATTTTATTTATAATTTTATTGTATTTTTAAAAATGTAAATTAGTCACTATAACTTCTTTATATAAACTTAATATTTAATGTAAAATAAAAACTTCACTCTTTATTATAAAGTTATATAAATGATAAATATTTAATTATAACACAAGCATAATGACTACTTATAAAATTTATGCTACGATATCTATGAATCTTTTTTTGATACTTAATATGTAAGGGGATGGTGTTAGTTTGCAAACTTCTATTGGTGTCAGAAAATTAGTTGAATTTATTTTAAAGAAGGGAAATCTAATATCTAGTGTTAATTCTCAGAATACTGCCTTAGATGGAATTAATATCCACCAACAATTACAAAAAAAATTTTCTAAAGATACTAAAGCTGAATTTTCTTTAAAAAAAGAATTGCTTATCGATGGCGAGTCTTGGATACTTCATGGACGAGCTGATGGTCTTAAATGTATTGATGACATTCCAAGTCAAATCGTTGAGATTAAAACTTCTAGTCTCGAATTTGAAGAACTCTCTGCTAATACACTTGAACTTTATTGGGCACAGGCTAAAATTTACGCTCACATAATCATGGAAAAAGAAGGTTTATCAGAATTATCACTTAAATTAATTTATGTCCAAACAACTACTAATGTAACAACTGAAAAAATTCAAGTTATAAACCAAAATAAAGCTAAAGACTTCTTTAATGAAGTTATTGAATCCTTTACCAATTGGATAAAACTCCAACATCAACTAAAAAAAGAACGTGATTTGTCAATTAATAATTTAGACTTTCCTTTTTCATCTTATCGACAGAATCAATATGAATTTGCTACTGCAGTTTATAAAACAATTGCTTTAAATAAAAAATTATTGGTTGAAGCTCCCACTGGAACTGGAAAGACTATTTCAACTATTTTTCCTGCAATTAAAGCTTTAGGTACCAGTAAATGTCAAAAAATATTCTATCTAACTGCCAAACAAAGTACTCGACAGGTAGCAGAAGAAACTTTGCAGTTATTAGTAGACCATGGTCTTTCTATTTCAACTATTACTCTAACTTCCAAAGAACAAATTACCTTCGCTGAAGAAATAGATATACCAGATGATGAAAATCCCTATTATTTAGGTTATTATGACCGTTTACGTCCAGCTTTAATGGATATTTTAACCAATGAAAAAATTATCACTCGACAAGTCATTGAAACTTACGCTAAAAAACATTTACTAGATCCATTTGAATTTTCTTTAGATGTTAGTAATTTCTGCGATTTAATTATATGTGATTATAATTATCTTTTCGATCCCTTAGTTAAATTACAACGCTTCTTTACAGAAAAAAATTATGGCTATACATTTTTGATAGACGAAGCCCATAATTTAATTGATCGCTCTCGAGCCATGTACACAAAGGAAATTTCTTCTGAAGAAGTTAAAAACTTATTAGATAAACTTCACTCACTTCCACAACCTCCACAAGAAGTTGTGAATAAGTTAAACACACTTTTAAATGCTTTTGATTTAATTAAGGAACCACTATTAAATTATCAACAACAGGATGTAATAATTAAAGAAAAGCTTTCTTCAATAACAAAAAAATTGATGTACTTTTGTGACTTTATTACAGAATGGTTAAAAGAAAATCCAGAATTTTCACTTAAAGATGAGTTATTGGAACTTTTCTTCACTGCTTATACTTTTGTCAAAGTTAGCGACTATTATACTGAAAGTTTCAGAACACACCTGTTAATTACAAAAAATTCTGAATTATTAATTAGGGTATTTTGCTTAGATTCTAGCAGCTTAATTGCTAATAGTCTTAATTTAGGGGGTAGTGCTATACTATTTTCAGCTACCCTATCTCCTTTAAATTACTATCAAGAAATGTTTGGCTTAATTGATGACAGCTTATTATATCAACTAACTTCACCCTTTAATGAAAGTAATCTTAACTTGTTGATAACTTCATACATTCCTGTGACTTATCAACAAAGACAACATAGTTTAACTAAAATTATTACGGCTATTTATACCATGATTACTGCCAAAACTGGTAATTATCTGGTATTTTTACCTTCATATACTTTTTTAAAGCAAGTGGTTGTAGCTTTCAATCAAGCTTATCCACATGTAGATACTATAATTCAAGAAACTAATATGACTAGAATACAACAAGAGGAATTTTTAAAGCAATTTGTTTCAAATCCATCTAAAGTTTTACTTGGTTTTGCCGTATTAGGTGGTAGTTTTGCTGAAGGTATTGATTTGAAAGGTGATCGTCTAAATGGCGTAGCTATAGTTAGCGTTGGACTTCCAATGTTGAATTCAGAAACTAATGAACTAAAAGAATACTTCGATAATAAGCAAAAGAATGGATTTCAATACGCTTATCAGCTGCCTGGACTTAATAATATTTTCCAAGCTGCTGGTCGTGTCATCAGAAGTTCTACTGATATTGGTGTTGTACTCTTAATAGATTCTCGTTTTTCAACAGCTCGTTATACACAATTTTTTCCACCACATTGGAAATATGCACATATAGTCCACAATAAGCTCGAATTACAAAATAACCTATTTAAATTTTGGGATAATAAAAATACAGGCAGCTAAAATTCAAATTAGCTGCCTGTATTTTTAAAATCTAAATGACTTATGAAAATAAAATCCCTGTAACCATCGTGATGAACGTTTAATATTAAAATATGCATAAATACATAGCAATCCTGCACCAATTGTATCAGCAATTAGATCTCCCATAGTATCCATCAATGCTGCTCGACCTAGAAAAGCTTTCCCTGCACTGCTAGCATAACGCTGTAAGTTCATTCCAAATAAACCATCGCAAGTAAACTCATAAAATTCCCAACACACTCCACAAAAAATTGCAAATGATAATGCATAAAGTACTAAGAATCCAGCTGGCATATGTTCTCTTAAGTGCTTAGGAACAAGCATGCCATATAGTGAAAATCCAAAACTAGCCAATAAGGCACCACTTATTAAATGAAGTCCCTTATCCCAATAAGGCACGCTATAAAAATGTAATAATGTACCTAGATAAACTGAACCATATATAAATAATAAATAAAACGCATTTAGGAATTTAGGCAAGTTAAATCTAAAAAGGCTTGAGGCAATCACAGGAGCCAAAGCTAGTAAAATCCCTGCAATTGTTTCTGCTATGTATAACATACTTTTATGTTCAATAAAACTTGAAACTAATGATACCAGCATTGAAATTTCAATAAATATTAGCATAATTATATCAAATGACCAATTAAATTTTTTCATATTATAATTCACCTCACAACAAAAAAATCTGTTACCCACCTCAATTATGAGGCAAGTAACAGATTTTGACAAGTTATCCACAATCTTAGTTTGTGAAACCGTACTTCTTGTTGAAACGATCCACACGTCCGTCTGCTTGTGTAAACTTTTGACGACCTGTGTAGAATGGATGTGAATCACTAGAGATTTCAACACGAATCAATGGATATGTGTTGCCATCTTCCCATTCAATTGTTTCTTCAGAATTCTTTGTAGAACCTGATAAAAATTTATAACCTGTTGCAGAGTCCATGAAAACAACTTCATGGTAATCTGGATGAATTCCTTGTTTCATTTCATTTCGCTCCTTTGCCCTGAGTCATTTGCTGAGTCAGAGTTATTCTGTGTATTACAACAAGAAACATAATAACATGTTTCAAAACATTCTGCAATAAATTTTTTATTTCATCATTTTTTCAATTTTACCACAAAATTCAACATTATCTTGCGAATTACGTAAAAGTTGTAGCACCTGTTCAGTGTCAGAAACTAAATCATTACTCAAGTTTTTACGCAATTTCCATAATGCATCCAATTTCTCTTGTGATAATAATAATTCTTCTTTTCTTGTTCCTGAACGCTTTATATCGACAGCAGGAAAGACTCTTCTTTCTGCCAATTCACGTGATAAGTGAAGTTCTTGGTTACCAGTTCCCTTAAATTCTTCATAGATAACATCATCCATACGAGAACCAGTATCTACTAATGCAGTCGCCAAGATCGTCAAGCTTCCGCCCTCTTCAATATTCCGTGCTGCACCAAAGAATTTCTTTGGTTTATATAAGGCTGCCGGATCAATCCCACCAGAAAGTGTACGTCCACTTGGCGGAACTACTAAGTTATAAGCTCTGGCTAAACGAGTCAAAGAATCCAATAAGATAATAACATCTTGTTTATCTTCAACTAATCGCATCGCTCTTTCCAGCAATAATTCTGCTACACGTACATGATTTTCAGGACGTTGGTCAAAAGTTGAGTAAACAACTTCACCGTTAACTGTTCTTTCTAAATCTGTAACTTCTTCTGGACGTTCATCAATTAGTAATAATAACAATTTCGCATCTGGGTAATTTGCAGAAATTCCCTTGGCAATTGCTTTTAACAAACTAGTCTTTCCAGCTTTAGGTGGCGCAACAATTAAACCACGTTGACCAAATCCAATCGGTGCAAACAAGTCTATTACACGTGTAGATAATTGTCCCTTAATTGTTTCCAATTCTATCTGTTTATCTGGATAAATTGGCGTTAAAGCTGGAAAATGATCGCGTTTCTTGGCTTCTTCAGGATCCTTATTATTTACAGAATCAACGTGTAAAATTCCATAAAATTTTTCGCCTTGTCGAGGTGGGCGAGCTGTCCCTGCAACTTCATCACCATTTCTTAAACCAAATCGTCTAATCTGTGATGCTGAAATATAGATATCCTCTTGTGATGGTCCATAATTGATAGGTCTCAAGAATCCATAACCATCTTGATTAGGAACTATTTCTAAAATTCCTTTCATATAGAAACCATTTTTATTTGCTTGTGCTCGAATTACCGCTAAAGATAATTCTTTTTTATTCATTTTGCTATAGTAAGGAATTTTATAAATTCTTGCGTAATTATAAATTTCCTTTAGCGTCATGTTTTCCAATTCAGCAATTGTTAATTCTTTGATATCTTTATTTTCAGATGTCGCCATTACATTTCCCCTATTCTCGGTTATCTGTAATAATTTCTACTTTTACAGACAGACCTTTTAATTTATCTACTATTCTGTCATAACCACGTAAAATATTATCAGCCTTTGTGATCACAGTTGTTCCTTCTGCCATTAATGCTAAACCTAGTAATGATACTCCAGCTCTAATTTCGCTAGCTTCAACTGTTGTTCCTAGTAAGTCTTTAGATCTCTTAACAGTAATAATTCCATCTTTACTAGAAATCTTTGCACCCATTTTACGCATTTCAGGAATATGTTTAACTCGTTCAGGATATAATGTATCAATAATTCTAGAACTACCTTGTGCTTTTAATAATAGTGGAGTTAGTGGTTGTTGCAAATCTGTCGCAAAACCTGGGAAAGGAGCTGTTTTAACTGTGACAGGGACTAATAAATCGCCACCAGGAACATAGATGCTATCTTCATGAATTTCTAAACGCACGCCCATCTCTTGTAATTTGGCGATGAATGGATCTAAATGTTCTGTAATAACATTTTTTACTAATACACCGTTACCGTTTGCTGCTGCAAATGCTAAGTATGTACCTGCTTCAATTCTATCAGGAATAATTGTATGAGTATTTGTAGCTCTTAATTCATCTACACCCTCAATTCTAATAACATCTGTACCTGCTCCACGAATTCGAGCTCCCATATTATTTAAAAATGTAGCTAAGTCGACAATTTCAGGTTCTTTAGCTGCATTTTCAATAATTGTAGTTCCTTTAGCTTTAACTGCTGCTAATAAGACATTAACTGTAGCCCCTACTGAAACTAAGTCAAAGAAGATTCTTGCACCCTTCAAACCTTCAGGACCAGTCTTGATATATACTTTATCTTTTTCTTCTACAACTTTTGCACCTAAAGCTTCGAAGCCTTTAATATGTTGATCAATAGGACGTGGACCAATATTATCGCCACCAGGAAAATCAACAATTGCTTCACCAAATCTACCTAACAAAGCTCCCATGAAATAATAAGAAGCTCGCAAACTTCTAATAGCTTTACCAGGAAGTGGAGCTTTCTTAATTTCAGTAGGATCTATCATCAATTCCCCATGTCCAAAATGGGAAGAAACATTCATAGACTTTAAAATAATCATCAAATTATGTACATCTAAAATATCCGGTACACTATCAAATCTTACAACTGTGTCCGCCAAAATAGCTGCTGGAATCAGTGCCACTGTACTGTTTTTAGCACCTCCAACAGTTACTTCTCCAGATAAGGTCTGCTTACCTTTAACAATCATTTTTTTCATTTATTTATCTATCCTCTATCTAAATTAATATCATTAAATGGTGCATCCTTAATCACTATAAAGCTTCATGATGCACAGAGCGTACTCTTCTCTTTATCTTACAAGATTGACGCTCTGTTTTCAACGATAATACGGCGTTTTCATTAATATTTAACAATAACTAATATTACTGGAATAATTATTACATATATAACAATATATTAAAAAAACTACTTCCAAATCATCAACAGATTCGAAAGTAGTCTCTATCTATTTTTAATCCAGCTTTTGTCCATTAATGACTGCTGTAATTTCGCGATACTCATCGTTAGTAGGTTCAGCTTCCATTGTCTTCAAGGCATGGATTCTTTCAACTGAGCGATGACTTTCCAAAGAAAAATCAGCATCTGTTAAATGATTTTTTTCTTGATATTCAATGATTGATTTTGCAAATGGACTTAACTCTCTAGCTACCATTTTCCCTACCTCCAATTCTATACAATTTAATCATAGCACAATTTACAGAATTGGATAATAAAAAACAATATATCCATAATCAAATACAGATATATTGTCTTTAAATCAATATTACTTACCAGCACTAGCATTAATAAATGCTTGGAATAGACCTTCTGGACGTTGTGGACGTGATAAGAATTCTGGATGGTATTGTGCAGCAACAAAGAATTTGTTTTCTGGAATTTCAACAACTTCAACTAAACGGTTGTCTGGAGAAGTACCAGAGAATACTAAACCTTTAGCTGCCAATTCATCGCGATACTTGTTGTTAAATTCATAACGGTGACGGTGACGTTCTTGAATTACATCTTGGTTACCGTATGCAGCAGAAGCAACAGAACCAGCCTTCAACTTGCATGGGTATAGACCTAAACGTTGTGTTCCACCCATATTTTCAACATCTTCTTGATCAGCCATCAAGTCGATAATCTTATTAGCAGCCTTTGGATTTACTTCACCAGTTGTTGCATCTTCAATACCAGCAACATCACGAGCAAATTCAATACATGCCATTTGCATACCTAAGCAAATACCTAAGTAAGGTACATCATTTTCACGAGCATAGCGAATTGCTTGAATCATACCTTCAAGACCTCTATCGCCAAAGCCACCAGGAACAATGACACCATCATAACCCTTCAATTCATCAGCAACATTTTCAGCAGTTAACTTTTCAGAATCGAAGTAATCAATCTTAACGTTAGCTTCAATTGTGTATCCAGCATGTTTCAATGCTTCGTTAACAGAAATGTAAGCATCTGGTAATTGAACATACTTACCAACCAAAGCAATCTTAACTTCACCTGAAAGATTCTTAACTTTATCACGTAAAGCAGCCCATTCAGTCATATCTGCAGCTGGTGTATCTAAGTGTAATTTCTTACATACAATTTCATCCATGTTTTGAGCTTGTAGATTCAATGGAATTGAGTAAAGTGTATCTACGTCCATAGATTCAATTACTGCTTCTGGTTCAACGTCACAGAAGTTAGCAATCTTATTACGCATGCTTTGAGAAATTGGCTTTTCAGTACGTACAACTAAAATATTTGGTTGAATTCCTAAACCACGTAGTTCTTTAACACTATGTTGAGTTGGCTTAGTTTTCATTTCTCCAGCAGCATGTAAGTAAGGTACAAGTGTTGTGTGGATGTAAACTACATTTTCACTACCTACTTCAGACTTCATTTGACGTAAAGCTTCCAAGAATGGTAATGATTCAATATCACCAACAGTACCACCAACTTCTGTAATTACTACATCAGCATCTGTGATTGTACCTGCACGCATGATTTTTTCTTTAATCATGTTAGTGATATGTGGAATAACTTGAACAGTTGCACCTAAGTAATCGCCACGACGTTCTTTCTTCAACACTTCAGAATAAATCTTACCTGTTGTTACGTTAGAATACTTGTTTAAGTTAATATCAATAAAACGTTCATAGTGACCAAGGTCTAAATCCGTTTCTGTACCGTCATCTGTCACGAAAACTTCTCCATGTTGATATGGACTCATTGTCCCTGGATCTACGTTGATATAAGGGTCAAACTTTTGAATTGTAACTTTCAAGCCACGATTCTTCAACAAACGTCCGAGTGATGCAGCTACGATTCCTTTACCTAATGAGGAAACAACACCACCAGTAACAAAAATATACTTGGTCATTATAACTCTCCTTGTGTTAAATTAATTATTTAAGGACTATCACAAAAACAAGAAACTCCCTATTCGCTTATCTTTGAATAGGGAGCCTTATTATCCGTTCTTTACTTCATAACTCATATGAAGTGCCCGTATTGTATTCTACATACTCTTTAGGCACACGTCAAGAATTAAATCTTAATCTTGATTTTCTTCATCAAGATCTGCGTCAGAAAATTCTGTTAATTGACCTTCAATTCCGTCAGCTAATTCATCTTCTGGATCATCGCCATCATCAATATCATCTAAATCTTTAGTATATTGTTTTAATTCATGACTACCTTCATCGTCGTCATCATCTTCATCATCATAATCATTGTCAAGATCTTCATCTTCTGGATCATCGTCATCATAGTCGATAACATCATCATCATCAGAAACATCGGCCAAGAAGGCGTTAACTTTCTTACGTTTCTTACGTGGACGTTCCTCGTCTTCTTCGTCTTCGCCATGAACGAGTGCTTCGTCAATGGAATCATATGGATACCATGAACGTAACCCCCAAACATTATCCCCTAATGAAATGAAGCTACCATCAATATTCAAATCTGTATAGAATTGTGCTAGACGGTCACGGATCTCTTCATCAGACTTACCAAGATAGACTTGGATTTCGTTAGTTAAATCAACAAATGCCATTGTTTCGCCACGTTGATGTAAAATCTCGTGGGCTACTTCAATCATAGACAATTCATCTTTATTTGCATCTTTGAATTTTTCAAGCTCCAAACTGGTACACGTCCTTTCAAACAGTTTACTCTTCATACTACAATATTAAGCAGTAAATTGCAATCTAATTTTGTATTCCCCAACAATTTTTTCTTGGGAATATAGTAAATAATCTACTTCTACTTTAGCAGAAATTGGCATATCTTTCTTGGAAATATTGACTTTATTAGTCAAAGTTTCAATTGGGATTACTCCATATGGTGTTTTATATGTTGTAGATACTCTTTTTTGACCAGCAAAATATAATCGCATCTTCATCTCACCTTGTTGACGGTTTAATTGAACTTCACCATCATCAGTGATCTTAAAGGTTACTGTTGCATCCTCGTGTTGATCATGCTTTTCTTGATAGCGCAAATAAATATTTGATCCCATTTTTACATATTGTCCATTAAAAGTCTCAGTATACTTGGATACTTCACCATCTTGTTTACGAATTGTTTCCACTTTTACAACAATAGGTGTTCCATTCTTTAATTCCATATGATCCTTCCTTCAAAGTTAATTATATGTTTTGTGATTACATTCAAAAAAGACAACTAACACTTCCAAAATAAAAGTTAAATTGCCCTTTATTTTCTATCTTAAACTAATAAATAGTCCAATAATTTAAACAAAATTTCTTTATTTTCCTTAGGTACTCCATGTTTTATTATATCTTCTGGAGTTTGATGTAATGCATTATTTTGTAGTGCATAATTACCGTCATTCAAAGCTACTTCTCGCACAGAATCTTCATCTTGTTCAAAATGAAATTGCAGACCGACTACATTATCTCCCAATATAAAGCCTTGATTTTTAACTAAATCGCTACTAAATAACAATTTAGCTTCTTGTGGTACCTCAAACATTTCCTCATGCCAATGAAATGCAGTAAAACTATCAGGTAATTCTAAATTAATATCACATTGTCGATAAACTTTTGCCCAACCAACTTCCTTGTATGGTGATTTAGTTACTTTATACCCTAAAGTTTTAGCAATTTGTTGTGCCCCATAACAGAATCCAATAATTGGCTTCTTTCTAGCTAACAGTTCTGCAATTATTTTTCTTTCTTGCACAATCCAATCTAAATCATCATTAGGACTCATAGGTCCACCTAAAATTATTAAAAAGTCAATCTCGTTTGCTTGTGGTAAAATCCCAAATTGATAAGGATGATAAACATATAACTCATGCTTATGCAAATGAGCATAATCTCTAATCATGCCTAAACCTTCATTGGGTGTATGCTGCAAAACAGTAATCTTCATGTTTTTCCTTTCTATCAACGGCAAGGTTGTGAGTAGGTTTCGCCTGCAAATACCTATATTTACAAATATATTATAGCTTAGATATTATTTTTTTCAATTTAAACGGCATTAATCTGATTTCAATTAGTATTTTATGCTAGTATTAATATTGAAATCCATTACATTATATTTGGAACCTAGGAGGCGAATTTTTGATTTCCGATTACAAACATCAAATGTTACCTATGGAGAAAGTTCTTCGTGACCCAATCCATAATTACATTTACATTCAACACCAAGTTATTTTAGATTTAATTAACACTAGAGAATTTCAACGTTTACGTCGTATTCGACAATTAGGCGTCGCAAATTATGTATTTCATGGTGCTGAGCATTCCCGTTTTACTCATTCTGTAGGTGTTTACGAGATAACTCGCAAAATTTGTGATTTATTTCAACGTAACTACCCTTCAAAAGAAAAAGGAGACGGTCTTTGGAATGATGATGAAAGATTAGTAGCTTTATGTGCAGCACTTTTACATGATGTTGGTCATGGAGCTTATTCACATACTTTTGAACATATTTTTCATACCAATCATGAAAAAATGACGACTGAAATTATTACTTCATCTCACTCTGAAGTTAATGCTGTTTTACGCAAAGTGGCTCCCGATTTTCCAGAAAAAGTTGCGAGTGTTATTGAAAAAAGCTATCCTAACCCTCAAGTTGTTCAAATGATTTCTAGTCAAATTGATGCTGATCGAATGGACTACCTTTTAAGAGATTCTTATTTCACTGGTACAAATTACGGAACTTTTGATCTAACTAGAATTTTAAGAGTTATGAAACCATACCCTGATGGAATTAGCTTTGATATGAGTGGTATGCACGCTGTTGAAGATTATATCGTTAGTCGCTTTCAAATGTATCAACAAGTGTATTTCCACCCTGTATCACGCTCAATTGAAGTTATTCTGAGTCACTTATTAAAACGTGCCAAATATCTTTATAAAAATGGTAAAACAAATTGTCTCGGTCCAACTAATCTACTCTTTCCGTTTTTCGAAGATAATTTTAGTTTATCAGACTACTTGAAACTTGATGATGGTGTTTTAAATTCTTACTTCTCCCTTTGGCAAGATAGCGATGATAAAATTTTGAGTGATCTGGCAGACCGATTCTTAAATCGCAAACCTTTCAAATCTGTAAGAGTAAGCGAAGATACTCGTTACTTACTCCCTACTCTTCGAAAATTAGTAGCTGACGCCGGATTTGATAGTGAATATTATACGGCTACCAATGATAGTTTTGACTTGCCTTACGACACTTATTCACCATCGCAAAATAAACATCGCACTCAAATAGAGCTTATGCAAAAAGATGGATTATTAGTTGAATTATCTCAAGTAAGTAATTTAGTAGCCGCTATTTCTGGTAAAGTTTCTGGCGATGAACGTTTCTTCTTTCCGAAAGAAATGAAATCATCTGAACAGCAATTGGAATTATTCGGTCCAATATATTCTGAATTTCAGAGTTATCTAAAAAATGACACATTAATCAAAAAATAAAGGATGAAATTAACCATGAGTAAAATCAAACTGATCGCAACTGATATCGATGGAACACTAGTTGATGATGCCAAAAATCTTTCACCTAAGACAATCGACGTTTTAAAAAAAGCAAGAGCTAATGGCATTTATGTTGTCTTATGTACTGGACGTCCGCTAAGTGGCGTCGCTAATCTCCTATCTCAATTAGGTTTAGATAATGATGATAATTTTGTGATTACACACAATGGTGCCCAAGCTGTCAGTGCTAAATCTGGCAAGGCTATTTTTAAACATTTATTAGACTTTTCTGATTTCAAACGTCTTGACACTATTAGTAAGGAATTAAAAGTTAATATGCAGACAATTACTACTGATTCTCAATTATTTGTTACTTCTCCTGATATTAACTACTATTCTGTTTTAGATACTTTCTATACACATATGCAGCTGAAGTATCGTCCTGTAACAGAAATACCTGAAGATATTGAAATTGCTAAAATTATGTGGGCAGATTATCCAGAAAATATCGATTCAGCCCTTCCAAACTTGCCAAAAGACTTACGTGACAAATTTGATTGTATTCGCAGTGAAAAATGGTTCTTTGAATTTATGAATCCATTAGCAACTAAGGGAAATGCTGTTATTGAATTAGGTAAACATTTAGGTATAAGTGCTGATGAAATCTTAACAGCTGGTGATCAAAATAATGATCTTTCCATGATTGAAAAAGGCGGATTTAGTATTGCGATGGGAAATGCAATCGATACAATTAAAGAAAAAGCTGATTATATCACTGATACAAATAATAACGATGGTTTAGCAAAGGCTATTGAACAATTTGTTTTTGATAATTAGCTATTGACTTGTAGCTAACTTCAACTTGTATAGTAAGAGTAATAATTATTAGGATGTGATTACATGTTACTACTAGCTTTAATTCCCGTTTTTATGGGAAGTGGACTAGCTATTCAAACTGCAATTAATTCCAGACTAGGTAGTGTATCTGGCTCTTCCTTTCTTGCTTCAATGGTTTCATTTGTAGTTGGAGCTATCTTTTTAAATATCCTGCTCATACTTATAGGTACTTCTCCTTTAGTAAATATAACCACAATTACTAGCAACCCTTGGTGGATTTGGCTAGGTGGTGTTTTAGGAGTAGTTGGACTAACTACTAATATCTTACTTTTTCCTAAATTAGGTAGTGTACAGACTGCTGTATTACCTATCTTTGGTCAAATTGTCATGGGGCAAATTATTGATCAATTTGGTTTATTTGAATCTCCAATTTCTAAATTCACTTTCATTAAAATGGTGGGTTTATTATTAGTAGCAGGTGGCATGCTACTAGCAACAGGAGCTTTCATGCCTAAAGATAAAATGGCTAAAAAGCAACATCATTTACTACCTTATCAATTGTTAGGAATCTTCGCAGGTGTCCTAATGGCTACTCAAACAGCTATTAACGGTCACTTAGGTGTTATTTTAAAATCGTCATTACACGCTGCGATGATTTCTTTTACTGTTGGTGCTCTATTGCTAATAATTATTGTGTTGATCCTTCCTGTACAGATTTCAAATTTAAAGTTAGCTTACCAAAATTTTAGTAAGCAATGGTGGCTTTGGATTGGAGGATTTTTAGTGACAAATGAGGCTGGGAAAAAAGTCTCAAGACTTAAAAACCGTTAGAAATCACGTTACTAAAAACGTTGATTCCTAGCAGTTTTTAATATAACTATTTTCTAAAATTTATCTGAAAATATAGTTTTTTTCCAGCCTCTAGTAATAGCTCCTTTTGGAGCTATTTTGTGTCTTTTTTATCCAATATGTTATAATAAAAATATGGATAAAAGGTGGTGAAATCAAATGAAAACAGTAATTATAGCTAAAGTACGTTTATATCCTAATCAAGAACAAGTTGCTCAATTTAAAGCCGTAACTAAGGAATATCAACGTTTATGTAACCTTGTTAGTCAGTGGTATTTTGATAATGATTGTAAGGTAAATCGTAAAAAATTCAACAAAGAGATGTATCACTATTTACGTGCTGAATCTAAAGAAATTAATTCAGCTATGGTTCAGTCTACCTACCGTACCGTTGAAGCTCGTTACAAGACTGTTGAAACTCAATTAAAACAACGTCCTTATCGTTATCAAGACCAAAATACTGGTGAATGGTACCATGAAAAGCGTGATTTATCTTGGCTACATAAAGCAGTTAAATTCTCACGTCCACAAGCTGATTATGTGCGTAATATCAACTATTCTTTTGTTGAACAAGGCTCAAAAA
Source organism: Ligilactobacillus salivarius (assembly GCF_035231985.1). NCBI lineage: Bacteria > Bacillati > Bacillota > Bacilli > Lactobacillales > Lactobacillaceae > Ligilactobacillus > Ligilactobacillus salivarius. The sequence goes on along the minus strand of NZ_CP117983.1, from coordinate 355,974 downwards.
TATCTATGAATGTCTTAGGACAAAGAATAAAAGTTGCTTTTAATGGCAATTATTTAAACTTTTTTGATCCTAATTACAAACTAGGTACAGCTAAGTTAGTTCAGCTTAAAAAACATTGGTTTTTACACATTCCAGTTACCATTGAAACTGATGACTGGGAAAAAGAACATAATCAACACATTATCGGTCTTGATCGTGGATTAAGACAAATTGTTACTAGCTATGACGAAAAAGGTAAAACCAGTTTTAAAAATGGTAAAGCTATTGCTTATAAACGTAGAAAGTATGCCTATTTACGTAGTCAACTCCAAAGTAAAGGAACTAAATCTGCCAAGCGAAAACTAAAAAGACTAAGTCAAAAAGAGAACCGTTGGATAAGTGATGTTAACCATTGCCTATCTAAGACACTTGTTGACACTTACGGTCAAAATAGCTTGTTCGTTTTGGAAGATTTATCTGGAGTTACTTTTGAAAAAACTAATTCTAACAAGAATCAAACTAGAGAATTACATTCATGGGCTTTTTATGATTTACAAACTAAATTAGCTTATAAAGCACGTAAAAGCCAAAGCCAAGTCTTGATTGTATCAGCTAAATACACTAGCCAAAGATGCCCTAAATGCGGTCAAATTAGAAAAGAAAATCGTAATCATAGAATACATAGATATGACTGTGTTTTCTGTGGGTTTAAAACTAATGATGACCGTGTTGGAGCTATGAACTTGTACGAATTAGGTAAGCAATATATTTCTGGAATTGAAAACCCTAAATTTGAATTAACTAACGTTACCGACTGACATGTTGGTAATCTAGGGTGTTGTCAACCACCCAAATGTAGCCACGTATAGTGTGGGAGCAACGAAGTTGCGCTATTACCACTGACCGTAAGGTCGTGAGCTACAAGCCCCATGTCTTTAGACTGGGGCAGTTGACGTGCCATATACGTTTTAGGATGCTCTTGGTTAGTTCCACAAATTGGTACTGGTCAAGTAATTGTATTAGTATTATTCGGACAACTTTTCTTCAGTGCAATAATTGATAACTGGGGACTTCTCCATTCCAAAGTTAATCCTATTAATCTAATGCGTATTTTGGGACTTATTACTATGTTTATTGGCGTAGTTGTACTTCACTTTATATAAAGAATATTAAAAGACTGATAATCTATTCTAGTTTTGTAGATTATCAGTCTTTTGTTATTAGCTATGATTTAAAATTTATAATTTATATCATCATATTTAGCATCACTTTGTTGGTTAGCCAAATCTTCACTTGGATAGTAAACATAATCTGTAAGATTGTTTGCCCCAAAACCGTAAAGAACAAGTGGTACTTTTTGTCCGTCAATTTCTTCTTCATGTGTAAAGAAATGTTCACCACCGCCTTGAAGTTGATACCAGCCTCTCATACTGATACCATTAGTACCTATATTACCAGCACTTCTCCATTCTTCCTTACTTTGACGTTCAGATTCACTGACATCAGAAGGAGTATCTTTAGTTCTTTTATATAAAACAGCATGGTTTGTTTCACCATCTGCACTAATAAGTGTAATTTCATGTTCAGAAATCACTAATTTTTTCATTCCATCTTCGCCTTTAGAATACCATGTTCCTCTCATTGCCTCTGGCGTAGTCACATATCCCCCACGTCCTTCGCCTAAATCTTCTGTTGCTTTAGTCGAACTCGAACTTTTTGCACTACTACTTGATGATACTTTTGGCTTTTCAACATGAGTAGCTTTACCATCAAAGATGTTCACGAAATTTTCTTTAAGTGATTTATTCTTAGTTTCACTCCAGTTATTCCCACTGCCCTCATTTACTAAAACAATAGGTTCACCATCAGCTAAAGTAAATGCATAAGTTATACTAGAACTTGAAGATTTATTGTAGTTATAGATGGCTACAACATTGTAATCATTTTTACCTGTTCCTTTTTTATCCCATGCCATTGAAACATTTTGTCCATTTACTGTAGTACTATTAAAATCTTGAGGATAATTCATTCCCGAAGCCGTTTGAATATTATTGGTTCCATCATACTTTGTGTAGGTTTGGTTCATGACCTCTCCCCATTGTTTCATAAAATCTTCTAGGCGGCTGTCCTTATCGTTATTCCATAAAGAACCTGATTTCTTCTTAGCTACACCTTTTTGACTCTTTTTACTTGATGATTGTTTAACAACTTTAACCTTAGAAGTTACATTTGACTTCTTACTAGAATTAGATCCACAACCAGTCAATATGAGTAATGAACTTAGTATGACTGAACTAATGATAGTGAGTTTTTTCATAAGCAATCTATCCTTTTCTATAGTATCCACTTCCATTATATCAAATCTAACTATCACTCAGTCTCTAATTTTTTAATATCAACAATTTGCCACAGTAGTTTATTTTTCTTTTGCTTAATCTTTTGGGTTACCTTCACTTTATCATTATTTTGTAAATGATATTCTTCAACCATCCATGCTGGGATACGTTTATTTTCATAATCTGTCACAATGAGATCTCTATTATCCCAAGGATCCAAACCTTGTTTATAAACACCCTCATAATTTTGGATAAACTTCACTTTAAATGTATAATCTGTAGTTTCTTCTACATCGCCCACCAATTCAAAGCGTGGTTTCATTCCAGCTTTTTTCACTTTCTTAGGTACCAATCTAGCGAAATAACATTCATATAAGCTTATTTTTTTCAGCAATTCTTCGTCAATAATAATTCCTTCAACTTTTTCGCCATTTTTGTCTAAAACGACAACATCAATGAATTTCTTTCCATCCGAACCAGCAACATAAAAATTACGCTTTTCTATTTTCTCATTGAATTTCTGCTCAATCATCTTAGTAAATTTACGATAAAATTTCTGGTTACTTTCAGGCAATTGAGTTTCTGCATACCAAGGAAGATTTTCAAACTTAGCCTTATATTCTTTATCCTTAATCTTAGATAATTCAAACTTAATTGGACCATAGTATTCTGAATTTTTAGCTGCGATTAAATATTCTATAATTTCTTTTCTAACTTCATCGCTATCACCTTTAGTCTTTAGGAATTCAAATAAAGCTGCTATTCTAAGCTCATTATCATCTTTTACAAAATCTGCATAAGCTTTCCAGAGCCAACTATTACCTCTATCAGTTACCAAGAATTTATCGAATGCTTTACCAGTTTCTTCATCAAAGTCATGATCCAATAAAATCTTGCAATAATAGTATCCAATCCATTTATTTTCCTTATAGTTTTCAAAAACTACACTACCTAATTTATCGATAATAACTTGTACTTGTTGTTGAGTTAGAGAAGCAGATTTTTCTTTAGCTAATTTCAAGAATATCCTTAAAAACTCTCCAACAGCTTTATTACTAGTATAAACTTTCCTCACTTCAGAAAGTTGCTCTAGCCATAAATCCAAGCTCGCTAAAACATCCGTATTTGTTCTTGATACTGCTGCATAATAACTACTCAATAATTTTGCAAAGTCGCTTGGATAAGGGCGAGAGGGATCATCAGGATTCTCTACTTCTTTAAAATTTTCAGCTACAAATGACTCATCATTCGATAGTACCCAAGTCATTAATCTGAGGTATTCTTTAGGGTTGCTGATATTAAATTTAGTAATTACTAAAGCCTTGTTAAATTCTGTGACTCTATTTTCAAAGATTGTTACTGGCAATTCAGCTATCAATGTATCTGTTAAATTCTCTAATTCCTTAGGAGTAGTTTTATACACGAGATAGATTATATTCTCACCAATACTTTCACGTACCAAGTCATCGTTATATGATAACTGTTCCTTTTTCTTCAAAAAGCTACCATATTCTTGAATTAAATTTTTTTTATCTTGCACATATTCCACATATCCATAAACTCGAATAAAATCATTAATCAAGTTCTTGCCATAATGTCCTCTATATTCGCGTAATCTTTTCGTCTTTTCCAAAGCAAAGATTTCAAGCACTACCTTTAAGTATCTTTCTACACTATCTGCTCTATTACATAGCGATTTTGCGTAGCCTTGCATAATCTGGATAATTTTACTAGAATACTCTTTGTCTTCCATCACATTTTTAGTAGGCGACAAATAATCATCAGGTATTTTGCTAAAATCTAATACTTTTTCTACTAGATAAATATATCCATTTTCTCTTTTAGTAATCTCAGCTTTATTGTTACCCAATTGGTAGTATTTAATCTGTGATAAGACCAGAATCAACTCAAATGGTGTTTCAGAAAGATGCTCCCTATCTATTTCTCTAACAACCAACTTGCAACATCTATCAATTGCTGCATAATCTTTGGATTTATATTTTTTCCAAATGACCGCTGTTAGCATTATTCCTAGGACTTTACCCATATAAATGTAGTTATCTTTATACTTTGAATAGAAATTCAAAACTTCATTCATAATAGTTTGGATATCAGCATGTAAAAAATGCTCACTTCTTACATAACAACTTATTAAATCGCTTAAAAAGCCACTTATCCCTACCATTTGATTTTTTCCAGAATAATAGTTATAGGTACTTGTTAATTCGCTATCCCAATCAGATAAATTAAATTCTTGATTTACAAAAAATGTAAATGAGGTTGTTACTAACTCATGTAATTTATCCCATTTTTCTTGCTTACTAAGTTCCCAAGCTTTCCTCATTATTTGTGCTTGTGTGAGTTTTATATACAATGAGAAATATCCAATTTCATAATCATCAGAGAATATAGTCTTTTGAATCTCGTAGTTTTCTTGAACAATTCTCATGTATTTCGTAAATTCACTATCAGCTTTTAGAAAATCATACAATACCCATACTGCAGATGCAGTTACATCTAGGTTGTTTTGCTGTGCCAATTTACATACATGGTAAGCTTCTGCTAGTCTACCATCTTTTCTTAAAAAACTAATCGCATCATTTAATCCATCAACATCGCGAACTGCTATCATTTTTTCAACATCATTCATTGTCCGCACTTCCTCTAAAATTTGGATTTATCTTCTTAAATTCTGCTCCAATCAACTCTAATTTATCAGCTATTTCTAGCTTGCTACGAAGTGTTGCTTTAGTCCAAAATTTTCGACTATTATAATATGCTTGCATGACATAGTTGTTATTTTCAACATCACTTAGATAAATCAAAACAAAATATTGTTTTTCAAAATTTCTATCATCGATATTAGTAACAACTAAACCATTATTTTCAGAAATTTCTTCCACCTTATCTACTAAGCGAGCAATCTTTTCATCATTAAATTGATACTCTTCAATCTTAGTTGCCATTTCTCTTTCTTTTTCAAGATTCTTCTTTTTGCCAATAAATTCATTTGAGATATCAAAGTTACCAAATAAACTGGTTGCGTTAAATACTAATACATTCTTTATCGCTCTTGATAAAGCTGTATAAGTCCAACGTAAACTAGATTCATCTAATCCATTTCTGTCAGTAAAATCTACATATACATCATTCCATTCATTTCCTTGAACTTTATGACCAGTCATCGCATAAGCATATTTCACTTGGATACTATTATAAAATTTATCCTGATAAATCTTGTCTAGTAGTTGATATCTTTCACATTCATTTTTAGGATCACAAATCGGATGTTTTCTCAAAAGTTCTCTTATCCTATCCTTATCTGATACAGATAATCCACTTTCTCCAACATTTGCTAATTTCTTTATGGCTGTTTCCCAGTATTCATTATTACTTTTAATATGACGACGATGTTCTTCTGGAGTTTCTGTAATTCCTATACGTTCTTCAGCATCGTAAAATAGTGCTGTCCTCTCATCTGATGAAAGTTGAGAGTCATCTGAATTTAGAACATTTTCTAATAAGTAGCTCACATACTCTTTTCCTGTTCGTTCTAAACGATATTTAACCTTTACATAAGACAAAGTTACATCTTGGTTATTAACTCTTACATTACTTGATTTTCGATCATAGGTTGCGATTATTTCAGCAATATCTCCAGTGAAAAAGTCCTCATTGAACTCATTACTTGCAGCATCCATTACAAGTAAATCATATTGATTTTTAGAAAATACTACTAAATCACCACTACTAATCGGTGCATCTTCCATATTTTGAAGTTTTCTACGAATCAATTTATTATATTCTTGAGCTGCTCTAGTTGAATAAGTTACTACTACCTTATTTCTCTTATTGTCACGATTAAATTGCCCAGCAATCTTTTGTTTCTTTTCTTCCTTGCTCCAATCAGCCTCATCAATATTTCTAACATTACCAGTATTTTTAAATTCATAAGGTATTATTTTTTGATGATTTTCTACACTAGTAATCAATTCGGCATATTTATCTATACCTCTAGCTAGTTCCCCATGCATACGATATTGGGTTTTCAATTCGTATTTCATAGTATTTAAGCCTAACTCTTCAAAATAAGTTTGCTTTAAAGCTTTAGCACTAGTATCTCTAATTGGTAATAATCGATATTCATCGCCAATAAATATTATTTTGACATTACCTTTTTCAAAAATCTGAGTAGAAGTCAACAAGTCCGTTAATAATTTTCCAGAACCAAAATGCAAATTTCCCCTATTGTTTTCTTCATCAGAAATGTAAGAAGCATCGTCTATAATAAAAACATTCTTATCTTCTTGTTTGTTTAATTTGAAATCAAATATCAAATTATCTCCATCATCAATCTTTTTTGTTGCTCTTCGATAGATTTTACGATAGATCGTTTGACAATCTTGTTCTGGAATTTGAGGAAATTTTTGTTTAATTAGACCTACAGATTGCCCCGTAGGAGATAAGATCTGTGCTTGGAAATATTCATACCCATTATTCTTATTAGCTAATTCATAAATTTTTCCAGCTAAAGTCGACTTTCCACTACCAGCTCGCCCAGATACTATTAATACCTGCGTATTACTCTTTAAAAAATTCTCTACTACTTGCAACGCTTCTTTTTCAAATTTCTCGTTATCCATAGTTTCACTCATTTCTCTTTACGATTTCCTCAGCACTTTTTATTTGCTGATTTATCCATTCTTTAAATGATATCTCATCTTTTGAGTCTTCATCATCTTGCTTTTCTTCTCTATTAACAACCTTTTCAGCTAAACTTATTTGCTTTTCTATCCACTCGTCAAATGTTAATTCAGGCTCATCTGAAATTCTCGGCTTCTTTAAGTTATGACCTGTTCTTTCTTCACTCGTAACTTTTAACTCTATATCTCGTACATTTTTCCCTTTTTGCATCCAAGATACTTTACCATTACTTGCGATAGTTAAAACATCAATGCTTCCACCTACTGTTTGATTATTGTCAAAAAAGTTACGCCTAATCATAGTAGCTAAAACTAATTGTTTAGCAAAATTAGCCACCTTATCTAAGGTTAAACCATTAATGTATGCTCGATAAAATTTGTTATAGTAATCATCAACTGTTCTTTGAAATGCTTTTGTTATTTCGATAGTATCCGTACCTTGATATTTCATATACAACTTATCATAAAAGGCATCGCTAACTTTTCTATCTACACCTAACAATAAAGCATCGGCACCATCACTTTGGGCAAATTTGTATAAATTACTATAATTAGGAGAACTTAATATTTCTTTTATTGAGAAAATTTTACTGTCTAAAACACCATATAATTCATTATTCCATAATGAACAATAATTTTCTTCCTTGCCTTTTCCTGCTAATACAATTCCTGTCGTATAAAAATTGGATACAGTTTGACTAACTAGCATATAATACGCATACTCTAGTTCCTCAGTAGTATATTTATTGTCTTCACTAATCAAAAATTGACTCATTCGATCTTGATTCACGAATTTCTGAAACTCTTGAAAAGTATAAGGTATTTTTTCTTCTTGAATTTCTTTTTTTACTTCAATCAGATTTCCTAACAAGTCTTGAGTTTTGTAAGTGCTATGTAAGTTGTTCAATATATCTTCTAGTTTCTGCTTAATATATTGCTCATATTCTCTGTTTGCTGATTTAATCAAATATTCCTTAAACAACTGAACGTATTCTGTAAATTTATTTAATGGCTCTTCACCTAAGTATTGGTTAAACCCTTCAACAATTGATTGTATTTTTTGACCATTGATTGTAGCATTTCCATAAAACATAATAGCTACACTATGCTTCAATGATAACTTAAAAATTTTTTGGCCAGTTATATAATATTTTCGGGCGCTATGGTCTTGCATTGTTAGACTACTATCAGCAGCCAGAACTACTCCATAACCATTTGTTATTCCTAATTCTGCAGTCATAGTCTAACCCCCTATTTGCCAATTAACGCTATCTCTTAGAACTTCATTAAACAATCTATTTCTAGGAAATTGTGGATGCTTAGCACAATAACTCAATTGCTTTTCTATCAATTTTTGAGCATAATTTCTTGCCCAACGCGCATTAGACTTTTTGTCATCTGGAATTTGATCATAAAGATTAATCGCCACTGCTTTTACATATTTTTCATTAAACTCTATTTTGTTCTTCTTTAAAATGTTAACCACTATTTGAGCTACAACCTGGGGCTTATATGATTCAAAAATTATTTTATGTTGAAAACGTGAAGCTAATCCTGGATCAAATTTCAAAAATTCTTCCATTTCTTTAGTATATCCTGCAATAATTGCGATAAACTTTTCTCCGTCATTTTCTAGTCGAGGTACAAAAGCCTGAATAACTTGTTTTCCTTTGTCATAAGGATCCTCTTTGTTATAAAGTTGATGGGCTTCATCAATGAAAAGTACTCCACCTAAAGCAGAATCTACCTTTTCATTGATTTTTCCACTTAAATCACCAACCCATTTACCTTCTAATTCATTACGTTTAGTTTCAATTACCGTTGTATTCTCTAAAATGCCTAGTGCATAGAATAAACGTGCAACTATTCTAGCAACCGTCGTTTTACCAGTTCCAGGTGGTCCTTCAAAAATCATATGATGTCTTCTAGATAATTCCATATTTCCAATATTTGCCTGTGAAACTTCCACTGCCTCACAAATCTCATGAATTTGTTGCTTCACATTATCCAATCCTTGTAGACTATCTAATTCATCCAAGATTTGCTTAACTAGCTTAGGATTATATACACTTGTGGCATCCAAAATCGATTTTTTGTCAATTACATTCGACATTCTGCTGTTTTTAGCAAAACTATTTAATATCTTTTTATTAAAACGTTCAACAACAAGCTTGGTCAAATGCTTGCTTTTTTGCACATATGACTTTAATACATTTCCATATAAAATATCATCTTCTAAACTTAGACCTTGATTATATAGGAGACTCTTGCCATAATTGATAGCTTCTTCAATTGTCAAATCTCTAATTACGAAATAATTAGTAAGATTGTTTTTCACTTCTTCTAAAGAATTTATATAGCTAATATTTTCTTCCGTATCTTCTAACAAGATTATTTTTTGACTATCAGATTTTTCAAGTATTCCCATTACATAGTTTTTATAATCGATCTTATATCCACGTCTATCTTCAGGTAAATCTCCACCAAAGGCAGACTTAGCATCTTGAATTATTATAAATGCATTATTTTCTACACTTTCCAGATATTCATACTGATCAGGAATAATATAAGTTTTATCACCAAAACTAGGGTTGAGTACCTTAATGAGTTTATATAAGATGTCTAAAAAGACTTCTGATTGTTCTTTTCCATTAGAAACTAAACAAATATTTATATCTATACTTTGAGAAACACTACTATTGCTAAACTTATGAATTACCTTATTTAAATAATCAATAACTTCATCTCTCAAATTATTATCGGAATATTCATTATTAAAAGCCTCTATATATTTTGTCGTATATGGGTATATACTGCAGAATATTCTTTGTTTTTCCGTCATTTTTTCCATTAATTGTTCACCCCTAACTCTTTTTCTATTACTATCGGTTCATCTAATAAAGAAAATTTTACTAGCTTTACTTTATTTGCTTGTAAATCTTCCCCTACCTGTGCTATTTCTAACTGGCGATGTATCCCATATACATTGAATAAAAAATCACTGATATCATCTAAACTCTTATTTCTTAAAATTTCTTGTGAGATATTATATTCATTTTGAGCAATTTCAGATAATGAACTTGTGGCTTGTAATAGATTAGGATTATTTCTATTATTCAAATTCCAGTAAAAATCATCCATAAAAGTTTGAGAAATGCCACCAATCATAATTTCAGTTGCTTCAGATTTTTCAAGATTGATAATACCCTTACCTATCTGTTGAACACTAACTAATAATTTATTATTTTCTGTTACTCCATATAATCTATAACTTGTTGCACTAATACTGGTTTCGTCATTGCCCACACCTACAAGACAAATTCCCATATAATCCTGCAAATTCTTTCTAGGATATAAATAGGCGTCCTTAACAATTTCTACTAATTTATTAAAACTTTCCTGATTAATGGAGATTTGATTTTGATTTAAAAAGTTAATTAGTTCATTAATCAAAATTGGAGTAGTTTCTTCATTTACTTGTTTATCAATTGATAATGTATCATATATTCGGTTAATATTTTCGACCAAACTTTGGATTCCGCCATTTATAGTTAGGTTATTTAAAACTGTCCAAATTATTCTTTGAATATAAAGATCTTTTCTATAGTTATCTTTTAAACTTCTTAGATATTCTTCAAATCTAAGTATACATTCTTTAAACGTGGCTATTGGTTGGTTAACTCTCATCTGAAATCCTTTTATCAAACTGTCCCAAACTAACCCATCTAATTCATACTTTCCAAAAGAAACTAAGTATATTTTGGCTTCTTTGTTTAATTGAATTATTTTATGTTCAGCTTTATTTCGTTTGGTATCAATATTATCAGCTATAATAACTGCCCCTTCATCTTTAGTAACAATTGTTGAATACGCCATAATTATCACATCCTGTCCATATAAAAAGCATAAAACTAGATAAGAAAACCCCATCTAATTTTATGCTTTACTTACTATTCGATTTTCTTATCGGATAACTTAGAGTAGACTCTTCATTTTTATATAATTTCAGCATCTTATTAATGCTGATTAACTGTACTAACTTAGTTCAAATTCTACTCTTGATAAGAAAATTTTGTCAATATTTTCAGAGAATTTTATGTCCGTCTGACTTTCTTTCCCATCATATAAGTTGTTATCCAAATTACTAAGATTATTGAAATCGATGAGAATAAAACTTCCATTGATTCTGCTACAAATATTTTGGAATTTAAGTAATATCCAAATGTCGCATCTAATTTATATAGCAAGATGAACAATGCTAAATCTCCACCAAACATTCCAAAAAATAAAGTGTTAAATGTCATACCCATAATTTGTAATCCTATATTTCGTCCACTTGTGTATAAAGCGGGCAACGTTATGTCTGGTTGTTGTTCAATTATTTCATCTAAACCACTTGCAATAGCAATCGCAGCTTCTGCAATTGCTCCTAAAGTACTCAAGATCATAGTTGAAATTACGATACTTTCAAAATTTACTCCGATTAATAAATTAAAAGCTTCTATTTCTTCAGATTGTTCCGGACTAAAGCCTTGAATTCCAACTAGTTTAATGAAAGGAACCATAACTACAACAACTATCGCTAATGAAATCAAAGTAGCTTCAAAAGCAATATTAGTGGTTTTTTCATCGCTATTTCCCATATAAATAGTAACAGCTAAAATCGCAATTCCTGCAAAAATAGTTGTCCACAAAGCTGGTACCCCTATTGAAATAAAAATTACAGTTAGAAATAAAAGTATGAAGTTTAATGCTACGCTGGAAAAAGAGGCTAATCCTCTTTTTCCACCAACTATCCACATTAGTATAAATAAAATTATTGTTAGTAGTGTGATTGTACTCATTTGTTATCACCACCCAATACTAATGAACTCAGTAAACTAGCCGAAGGAATAACTAACGTAATCCCTATTCCACTAATTAAACTTTGAATAATTCCCAATGACATTGTCCATTCAAATGTATATGCAATTGAATTTCCAGTCCTGAAGAATAAGACTGCCATTGTTACTGTTTCAGCAAAAAAGATTAATAACAAAACATTTACCAAAGGTCCCATTATTGATTTTCCAACATTTTGTCCTGAAATAAATAATTGTTTTCTAGAAATTTCAGGTTGAGTACGTTTCATTTCAAATAAGGTTGATACAATATCAGTAGCTGCATCCATAACAGCCCCTAATAATCCAATCACAGTAGCTGCTAAAAATAATTGTTTTGGTGACTGAGTAGCAAAGTCTAAAGCTTCATAATGTACTCCCTTGTCATTGGTTACTTGCATCGCCACTACTCCAATTATCATCGCTAAAGTTGTTCCGATAAATATTGAACTAAATGTTACTAGACATTGCCAATTGAAACCTATTACTAATATTAAAGACAAAGCAAGGAAAATTACTGCAACTGTAGCAAATATCCAAAAGAAATTATTGATATTCCACTTAACATCTAGTTGTACACATAATAGAAAAATTATGAAATTTAAAATAACACTTATTAGCGATGTAAATCCTCGAATTTGTGTAACTAAGAATAGTAGTACTACTACCGCCCAACATAACATTATTAAGTAAACATCTCGTTTATAATTATTTATCATTGCCATCAATTTACCGTCTGACTTTTCAAACTTTATGAAAACTTTTTGTCCGCGGTAAAATCTCTGATCATATCCACCTGATTTAGAAAAAGTATTCTTGGCTATTAACACTTCTCCTTTTCTATGACCATTGAGAACTTTTACTTTTAAGGTTTGTTCCGTCGTTATATCCTTATTTTTGTATGTATCTTCCGTTTTAGTTCCTTTTGAATTTGTTACACTTACAATCTGAGCAATAGGATCTTTATAAAAAAAAGCATCATTATTAACAAAAAAATAGATAAGAATACCACTTAAAATTATTAATAGCCATTCTATTAAATATTTTTTCTTTACTCTCATCAACTCTACACCTCTCAATCTTTACTAACGTACCACTTTTTATTTCTCAGAAAAAGAATCTGAATTAAACTTTACTAAGTCTTTGAATTTGCTACAATTAGTATATCATTGATATCGAGGTGTATTACATGAACACTGAAAAAGCTGTTTTAAATTATTTTATCCAAAATCTAGGAAATTATACATCTGGAGAAGAATTATCAAATAAACTAAATATCTCTCGCACAGCGGTCTGGAAAGCTGTCAAACAATTAAAAGAACAAGGCTATGAAATTTCCAGTAAAACAAGAAAAGGATATTGTCTAGTTGATAATGGAGTATTGAATACTGCGTTTATTAACAAATATTTACATACTGATAATCTTGATTTACATGTTTATGAAACTATTAACTCTACTAATTCTGAAGCTAAAAATATCAGTAGTCAACGTCATTCTACTGAGCCACTGGTAATTATTAGTGACCAACAAACGGCAGGTTACGGACGCTATGGCAGAAAATTCGAATCACCTAAGAATACCGGTATTTATATGAGCATCTTGCTTGAAAATCAACATCAAAATGATTTAAATCCTGGTTTATTGACTACTGCTGTCGCTATTGCGGTTAGTCGTACTATCAAAAAGTTATTCCACAAAGATACAGAAATTAAATGGGTTAATGATGTATTACTTGACGGTAAGAAAATTTGTGGCATTTTAACTGAGGGTGTTGCTAACCTTGAAACTCAAAGTATCTCACAAGTTATTATCGGAATTGGTATAAACTATACCACTCCCCTAGAAGTATTCCCTGCTGAACTTAGGGAAAGAGTTGGTTCACTTAAAGAGTTAGCTGAAAAATACCATGTATCCAGAAATATGTTTATTGCATGTTGCTTAGATGAATTTTTCGCTATTTATCGTAACTATACTTCTGCTGATTTTATGGATGAATATCGTAAATTATCTGTTGTTATCGGTAAAGAAGTTCGCATTAAACAAGGAAATAAAATAATAACTGGTGTAGTTTCTACCATTGATGATTTGGGAAGAATTGTTCTTACTGACGGACAAATTTTCAGTTCTGGTGAAGTTACCAAAATTAGATATTAAGAAAAAGACCTGGAATTTTCATTCCAGGCTTTTTTGTCAATTTAGTATTTTATAATTCAAATGGTTTGTCAATTTCAGTTATAAATTTCATATTTTCAGGAACGTCTTTCCAAAAATCATTTACATCTTGCTTAATTGGTGGGAACGTATTGAAGTGATATGGAATAACTTTTTTAGCATCAATTAATGAAGCAGCATAAGCAGCATCGTCAGGTCCCATTGTATAATAATCGCCAATTGGTAAGAATGCCAAGTCAATTTGTTGCTTACGTCCAACTAGCTTCATATCACTGAATAAACCAGTATCTCCAGCGATATAAATTAATTTTCCTTCAATTGTTAAAGCTAAACCTGTTGCCATACCTAAAGGCACATTAGCAGTAGTATGCCAAGCTGGGATGATCTTAACATCGCCCCAATCAAAATGCACTGTTCCACCATAATTAGGACCTTCAACTTTGAAACCTTTTTGTGCGTAATCATTAGCCATATCCATTTCTGTTACAATTGTCGCACCTGATTTTTTAGCTAATTCTTCTGTATCACCTACATGATCATGATGTGAATGAGTTAATAAAATATAGTCTGGATTGAAATCTTCTGGTCTAGTCTTAGTAAATGGATTTCCTGTGATAAAAGGATCAATTAAGATTTGCTTTCCATCAACTTGAATTTCGATAAAAGCATGTCCATGCCAAGTAATTTTCATATTAATCACCTCAAATTTATTATAAGAAAAAAAGCCATGCACTTCCAACAGAAAGGCATGACCTTGTATTTTCTTAATATAATTTTTCAACTTGTTCTTGAACTGAATCTAATGCCAAGAATTCATCGTAAGTAGTGTCAAAACGATCAACAATTCCCTTAGGACCTACTTCAATAATATGATTTGCGATTGTTTGAATATACTCATGATCATGAGATGTAAAAATAATCGAACCTTTGAAATCAATCATGGAATCATTAAGTGAAGTAATTGATTCTAAGTCTAAATGGTTAGTTGGATCATCCATCAATAATACATTAGCACGTTCTAACATCATTTTAGCTAGAATACAACGAACCTTTTCGCCACCAGATAATACTTTAATTTGCTTATCAATGTCATCACCTGAGAACAACATCTTACCTAAGAAACCACGTAAAAAAGTATTATCATTTTGTTCTTTAGTAGCAAATTGACGTAACCAATCTAAAATGCTTAATTCATCATTATCAAAACTAGCATTTAAGTCTTTTGACATGTAACTTTGACTTGTTGTTTGTCCCCAAGTTACAGTACCTTCATCGGGTTCAATTTCACCAGCTAAGATTTGCATTAAAGTTGTGGTTGCTAAGTCATTACGTGATAATAAAGCTACTTTTTCGCCAGGACGAATAATAAAACTTACGTTATCAAGAATCTTCTCACCATCAATAGTATGGCTAACATTTTCAACCTTAACTAAGTCATTTCCTAATTCACGTTCCATTTCAAATTTGATAAATGGATATTTTCTTGATGATGGCTTAATGTCATCCAAAGTAATTTTTTCAAGTTGTTTCTTACGTGATGTAGCTTGTTTAGATTTAGAAGCATTAGCAGAGAAACGTGCAATAAATTCTTGCAATTCCTTAATTTTTTCTTCTTTCTTAGCATTTGCATTTGCTTGAAGTTTAGCAGCTAACTGACTAGATTCTAACCAGAAGTCATAGTTACCAACATATAACTTAATCTTGCCATAGTCCACATCACACATATGTGTACATACTTGGTTCAAGAAATGACGGTCATGAGATACTACAATTACGATATTTTGATAATCTGCCAAAAAGTCTTCTAACCATGAAATTGTATGTACATCTAAACCGTTTGTTGGTTCGTCTAATAATAAAATATCAGGTTCACCAAATAAAGCCTGTGCTAATAAAACTTTAACCTTATCACTTTCAGGTAATTCGCTCATCTTAGCATCATGCAAGGATTCTGGTATGCCTAAAGATTGTAGAAGTTGTGATGCTTCTGCTTCTGCATTCCAACCATCCATCTCTGCAAATTCAGCTTCAAGTTCTGCAGCCTTAATCCCATCTTCTTCAGAGAAGTCAGGCTTAGCATAAATCGCATCTTTCTCTTTCATAATTTGATAGAGCTTTTTATGGCCTTGAATGACAGTTTCCATTACTGTGAATTCTTCAAAACCAAAGTGGTCTTGGTTCAAGCTTGAAATACGTTCATTACTACCAATTGAAATATTTCCAGTTGTTGGTTCTAACTTTCCTTCAAGTAACTTTAAGAAAGTAGACTTTCCAGCACCATTAGCACCAATAATACCGTAACAGTTTCCTGGAGTGAATTTCAAATTAACATCATCATAGAGTAAACGTCCAGAAAAGTTTAAACTTAAATCACTTACAGTAATCAAATAAATTTCCTCGTTTCATTAAAAGTAATAAGTTCAATTTAGCATAATTCTATTGTTAAAGACAAGCTAAATTATTAGTTTTTTAATTTCGCCATAACTTTTGTCGCTATTTTTAATACTTTTAGATGTGAATCAATTCCAAAATCTCGTTCATCATAATTATCAACATCTTTCAGTGAATCAGCTGTGAATAAAATCTGGGCAAAATCCACATTTCTAAACTGTGAACATGCGGCTAAAGCAGCACATTCCATCTCGACTGTAGCGACTCCTTGTTTACGATAATGATTGACTAACTCTATAGTTTCTCTATAAAATCCATCGGTTGTCCATGTTATAACTTCATGAATTCGATAGTTAAAATCTTGTAGTATTTGTTCTACTCGCTGTACAAACTTTGAATTTAATTCAATACTTTCACTAGCTGGTAAATAATGCAACGATGTTCCTTCATCTCTAATTGCTTTTGTTGGAATAACAAACTCATTTTCTTCAAAATCTTCTAGTGAACCACAAGAACCAACAGCTAATACCTGTTTTACTCCATAACCAATTAGCCAATCTAATAGTTGTGTAGCTGCTGGTGCCCCAAGTGGAGCTTGGCATAATCCTATTTTTTGTCCTTCATAATCAATTTCATAGACATTAGGATTAAAGGAAATTGTCTCCATGCTCCCTACAATTCGATAAGAATATCTTGCTAAAAATTTATCAATATTTTCTTTAGTTACAAAAGCATAAATTAATTTTTTTGGCAGCTTATAATTCAAACTCTCATGGTCTGGATTGATTACTGCGTCCTGTGGATAATCATGTATAAATAATGGCAATTTTTGATAGTCCATTCTATCATCTCATTTCAAAATTAATTTACACAATCTTAGCATATCAGTATCACTCTCACAAGTTTGGAATATAGAAATTTTTGACAATAATGGTACAATTATAGTATGAAATCATTTACACAATTTATAAGGAAGTGATCTTATGAGTGAAAATGTATTTTTCAATCCAGGACAATCAATTTCCAGCTCTTATGATTTCGATAAAGCTTATACTGCAGCTAAAATCTATCATATGAAAGCTGATAATTCTGTTCTGATCGTTCAAGAAAAAGATGGTCAACCTTATGTCATCTTTGATGAAGCTAAAGCTCTACAACAAGAAGCAGCTGAAGGCAAGAAGTATTCTGTAATCAAACGTGTTTCCCATGATAAGGAGTGATTATTTTGGCAAAAATTCCTAACTATACTTTAAATGATGGTAATCAAATTCCTGTACTTGGATTTGGTACTTATAAATTGAATGGTACTACAGGAGTTAACGCTATTAATAGTGCTTTAAATAATGGTTATTCATTATTAGACTCTGCTTTTAATTATGAAAATGAAGGTGCAGTCGGCGAAGCAATCAGACGTTCATCTCTTAAGCGTGAAGATATCTTCGTAACATCTAAACTTCCAGGAAGACATCAAGTATACGAAGAAGCTATCCCTACTATTCAAGAATCACTTTATCGTGCAGGCTTAGATTATTATGATCTATATCTCATCCATTGGCCTAATCCTAAAGAAGATCATTATGTTGAAGCATGGCAAGCTTTAATTGATGCACAAAAATTCGGTCTTGTTCGTTCAATTGGGGTCTGCAACTTCTTACCTGAACATCTTGATCGTTTAGCTAATGAAACAGGTGTGATGCCAGCTGTAAACCAAATTGAATTACATCCATATTGGTCTCAAGCTGTTCAAAGAGAATATGATAAAGAACATGGTATTTTCACACAAGCTTGGAGCCCACTAGGTAGAGCTAATTCAGTATTACAAGATCCTGTAATCGTTGAAATTGCCAAGAAGCATCATAAATCTGTTGCTCAAGTAATTTTGCGTTGGGAATTCCAATTAGGTGTAGGTATTATTCCTAAAGCTAACTCTACAAAACACCAATTATCCAATTTGGATATTTTTGATTTTGAATTATCAGCTGATGAAGTCGCAGCTATTACTAATTTGGATAAACCTAATGGCAGAACTAAGAATCAAGATCCTGCTGTTTACCAAGAATTCTAAAATTAAGATCCAAATAAAAAGGCATCTAAAAAATAATAGATGCTTTTTTATTATACGAATTTGTCTAATTTGCGTTTTAGACACAGGACCAATTTTTTAATTTCTGCAAATTCTACAATTTTTGCGTCAATTTTTGAATTGGTCCTATGTCTAGATTTGACATTTTGACTTTTTTAGAATTTTTTAGCACATACTATCCATTTAACTTCTCCGTTTTTCCAAGATGTTAATTTTTCAACCTCTTGATATCCTAATTTATGTGCCATTTTCAAACTATTAACATTATTAGCTTTAATTAACATTTTCAGAGTATTTATCTTTGTTTTTGATTTAGAGTACTTTTCAATCTCACTTATAACAGCACCTGCAATACCTTTTCCCTGATACTCTTCACTTAGCCAAAGTCCAACCTCACCCATTTTGCCATCTGGTGATATATCGCTAATATCTGCCATTCCAATAACTTTTTCATTCAGTAAAATTACAAAAGTTATTGTTGCTTCTTTACGTTCAGTGTGGATAATTTTTTGAATATATGTATGCATCTCATCTTCATTGTGAATATCTCTTATCCACTCAATCCATTTTTCCAAATTATTACGATTATCCACAATCAATTGATATAATTCTCCACTATCAGCTTCAGTTATTAACCTAATTCTTACATTATCCACCTAAATTCCCCCTTTTTGTGTAAAAAATAAGCCAGCTACATAAAGTAACTGACTTATCAACATGTTTATTATTAATCTTCCTTGTGGAAACGATTCTTGAACAATGGACTAACTGGCTTGTGTTCATGAATACGTTTAATAGCGTCACCAATAAGTGGACCTACAGAAACTTGAACAACTTTGTCAATCTTCTTGTCTTCTGGAAGATTAATAGAGTCTGTAATAACCATTTCCTTAATTGGAGATTTTTCAATACGTTCAATGGCTGGACCTGAGAATACAGGGTGTGTAGCACAAACATATACTTCTACTGCACCAGCATCTTTCAATGCTTGAGCTGCTAAAGTAATTGTTCCAGCTGTATCAATCATATCATCAATTAAGATACAACGTTTACCATCAACAGAACCAATAATGTTCATAACTTCAGCTACATTAGCCTTAGGACGACGCTTATCAATAATAGCGATTGGTGCTTTCAAGAATTCTGCTAATTTTCTAGCACGTGTAACACCACCATGGTCAGGAGAAACGACAACTGCGTCTTTTTCCAAACCATTAGTTAAGAAGTAATCAGCCAATAATGGTGCACCCATTAAGTGGTCAACAGGAATGTCAAAGAATCCTTGAATTTGAGCAGCATGTAAATCAAGAGCTACCACACGAGTTGCACCAGCTTTTTCTAACATATCTGCAACTAATTTAGCTGTAATTGGTTCACGTGAACGAACCTTACGATCTTGACGTGCATATCCATAGTAAGGAATTACAACGTTGATAGTTGCTGCACTAGCACGACGAAGAGCATCAATCATAATTAATAGTTCCATTAAATTATCATTAACAGGAGCAGATGTTGATTGAACGATAAATACTTCATCGCCACGAATACTTTCTTCAATGTTGATACGGATTTCACCATCACTGAAACGATCAACAGAGATTTTTCCCAAAGGTACCCCAACAGCTTCAGCAATTTTTTCTGCTAAAGGCTTATTTGAATTTAAAGCAAAAATTTTAAGCTTTGGATCAGAATATTGTCCAGACATAACGGCCTCCAATTATTTATACCTATTATTTTACCTACTACAATAGTACGTCAAAATATAGTCTAAAATCAAGCAAATTTAGTTTTTTTCTTACTCTTCTTTAGCTTTTTCTTCAGCAATACGTGCAGCTTCAGCTACTGGATAACGGTCAAAATAACCTTTTTTGTTAACTTGACGTCCACGAGCAATTCCCATATCATGTGCATCAATATCATCTGTAATTGT
The DNA here is from genome assembly GCF_035231985.1 of Ligilactobacillus salivarius. NCBI lineage: Bacteria > Bacillati > Bacillota > Bacilli > Lactobacillales > Lactobacillaceae > Ligilactobacillus > Ligilactobacillus salivarius. Next base: position 335,499 of record NZ_CP117983.1, on the reverse strand, counting down.
TGAACCTGCTGCTACATAAGCATGATCAGCAATATTTACAGGTGCGATAATATTTGAAGCACTACCAATGAAGGAGTAATCTCCAACTGTTGTATGGTGCTTGTTAATTCCATCGTAGTTAACAAATACTGTGCCACAACCAACATTAATATCTCTACCTAATGTTGCATCGCCAACATATGTTAAATGACCAACTTTAGTATTCTTTCCAATTGTAGCTTTCTTAACTTCTACAAAGTTTCCGATATGAGCATTTTCGCCAATTTCAGCTTTAGGACGTAAATGACTGTATGGACCAATGTTAGAATTCTTATGCATTACAGCATCTTCAATATAAGAACTTGTAACCTTTACACCATCTTCAATTATACTGTCTATAATTTCAGATTGAGCACCAATATAGCAATCAGCACCAATTTCTGTCTTACCTTTTAACTGTACTCCAGGTTCGATAACTGTATCTGATCCTACTTTTACATCAATATCAATATAAGTTGTATCAGGATCAATTAAAGTTACACCTTGACGCATCAAGTTTTCATTAATACGACGACGCATTACTTTGGTTGCATTAGATAAAGCAATACGATCATTAACACCCATTGATTCTTCAAAGTTCTTCATTTGGTAAGCAGCAACAACTTTACCTTGTTTTTGGAAGATTTCCATTACATCTGGAAGGTAATATTCACCTTGTGCATTATCATTTTTAATTTGGTGTAATGCTGCAAATAATTCTTTATTATCAAAGCAGTACACACCAGTATTGATTTCTTTTACTGCAGCTTCCTCAGCTGTTGCATCTTTTTGTTCAACAATTTTTTCCACAATTCCAATTTCATTACGGATGATACGACCATAGCCAAATGGATTTTCAGCATGAGCTGTTAAAACTGTAGCTACCGCACCTTTAGATTTGTGATATTCAAATAATTCTTCAAATGTCTTTGCTGTAAAAAGAGGTGTATCTCCACAAGCAATTAAAGTCATACCATCTTTATCACCAAGTAACTTTTCAGCTTGTAAAACAGCATGACCTGTTCCTAATTGTTCTGCTTGTAAAGCGTATTTTGTACGATCACCTAAAGTCTTTTCAACCATTTCAGCACCGTGACCTACAACTGTCACAATTTCATCCATGTTATTCTTTTCAATTTCAGTTAATACATGATCTACCATTGGCTTTCCACATACTGGATGTAGTACTTTATATAGCTTTGATTTCATGCGTGTTCCTTGACCAGCAGCCAAGATGATAGCATATTTAGAAGTCATAATATTTCTCCTTGTCAAATTAATATTTACTACTGTATCATACTCTATTTTTACCACTGATAACAAGGTTTGAAACTGAAGTCAAAATAAATCTTAATCAAGATTAGATTGCGTTCTTAGTATTCTCTTTAATTTCTAACAATTATACTAAATTCTTAGATTTTTTTCCTAAGAAAAGTAGTACAACGATAACGATGATGTTAACTACAATTCCACTAATTAGAAAGACTGTTGGATAATCAATTTTAGCGAATAAAGTACTGTAAATCAGCACTCCAACTGGTGTGAGAAGTTGTGCTAATGTATACAAGAATGTCATAACTTTTCCTAAATTTTCTTTAGGAATTACTTCTTGAACATAGGTAAATAATGGAGGATCGGATAATGCAGTTGAAATTCCTAAAATTAGTTCAAATACGATGAAGATTATCAAAGTCTCATGTTTAAAGAATGATAATGAGATCCCTAAGATCAATAACGCTACCGCAAAAGAAGAATATAGTCTTATGATAAATCTAGTAATATTCTTTATATTAATTGCAGCTATTACTGCTCCTCCTAGAACTACTCCAATAGAATACAAACTTTGAATATCTCCACTGACTACTGAGCTATATTTCAAAACATGAATAACAACATATGGAACACCAATCGTTAATGAAGTTACTGCTAAATTCAAAAGCATAGCTATCATTGTTAATCTAGTTAATTCCATATTACCTTGTAAAATTTCAATTAACTTTCTACCCGTTTCATGTACTTTTTCTTCATTTCTATGAGCTTTAAATTTAGTTATTACTGTCAAAAAGATAGTCAGAATTTCAGTTATAATTTCAATTAAAATTATGTATTCAAATGCGATTTCCCCGTAAATATATCCTGCTAATGGTAGTGCAGCAATCCCTGCAATCGCAACCCCTGTCGTTTGAATCGCATTTAGCTTCTGCAAGTAATCTTTAGAAACTATGTCTGGAGTTGATGAAAGATATGAAATTGAGAAAAATCTAGCACAAATATTACTAATGCTTACAAATACTACTGATACAACCAATAGATTAGTTTTCACTGCTAGTGGGTAAATAATTAAGAAAATTGCCAAGCAGATTACCAAAGCTATCTCTGCTACAATCGCGACATTTTTGCGTGGATATTTATCCACAACTTTACTAATAACTGGCGATAGAATTAGGCCAATGATTGGTCCAATAAATATATTCACTCCATAACCTAAAGCTGAACCTGTTATTTCTAATAGCTTTAATGACAAAGCATAAGTAAATATCGCTGCTCCTAACGCATTAATGATTGTTGTCGTTCCAGCTTTTAGTAACTGAAATAAATTAAATCTTTTATCCCCCATACAATCCACTCTCCATATATTATAATTAATTTATAATTAGTTTATCATTTTTTTTGGAAAGTTTCATTAAAAAAATGAATTATTTACTAAGTACACATATACCGTAAATAATTCATTCCTATTTTTTATATTTTAATCTTCTTTTTTGCCAAAGACTTTTTCTAAATAATTTCCTGGGCTTACGTGAATAGTTTTATCAATTGTATTGACACTATCAACTTTTAATAATGATGTGTAATCTTCAACCATTCGACGACCATCAAATGCACCTTCTGCAAAAACGGTAATTCCCACAAGTTCAGATTCAAATTCTTCAATCATGGACTTCATACCGTTAACAGTACCGCCGCCCTTCATGAAATCATCCACTACTAATACGTGAGAACCACGTTTCAAACTGCGCTTGGATAATTCCATTTTTTCAATGCGTTCACTAGACCCAGATACATAATTTACTGATACTGTAGAACCTTCAGTAATCTTAGAATCACGACGCACAATTACGAATGGAACATTTAAATATGAAGCTACACTTTGTGCAATTGGAACACCTTTAGTAGCTACTGTCATTACTGCATCAATTTGCTTATCTATATATTGACGTGCAATCACACGACCAACGTATCTCAAAACGTCTGGTCTGCCAAGTAAGTCAGATAAATATACGTATCCCCCAGGTAATAATCTATCTTGGTGTGAAAGTTGTTCAGTCATATCTTCGATAAATGCTCGTGCTTCATCTTCATCAATAGATGGGATAAAAATAGCTCCCCCTGTAGCACCTGGTATTGTTTCTAAAATTCCTATACCTCTTAACTTAACAGTACGTTTTATAATAGCCAAGTCTTCACTGATTGATGATTTAGCAGATTCATAACGTTCGGCAAAAAAAGTTAATGACACTAATGTATGTGGTCGTTCCATAAAATAACGCGTCATATCAATTAATCTGTCGCTTCGTCTTGTTTTCAAACTAATACCTCCTAAAATATCCATCTCAATTCTATTTTATAATACTTAGATATTATACGTCATTTTACGGTATTTTCCTAGTTTTTTTATTATTTTTTATAATAAAGTTCGTTTTTTAATAAAATAGAAATTTAGAGGTACTAATCTAAGAAAAAGATTAAGGTAATTTTATTTTATATCTTCAGCAATTAATTTAGGAATAAATTTTCCAATTTCAAAATATTTTTTAAACCATTGGCGATGCTTTCCTAATCTATCATCAGTTATTTGTTCTTTTTTAATCTAACTGTTAGTAAAAACATTATTCAAAATATCCTTATTTATCTTCCATAATTTTGTATTCTGTAAAATAACTTCTATGCTGTTTAATCTCTCCAGATTCATATAAACTAATCTTATGTTCTAAACGTGCAATTAAACGATTAAGATTGTGTTGTTTTTCTTTTAAATTTGCCAGTTGCTCTTTCAACAAATCTTCACGTGCTTGTAACGTTGAATCGCCTTTCTGAATCATTTCAGCATAGTCAATTAATTTTTCAATAGGTACACCCGAATGACGCAAGCAAACAATCATTTCAATCCATTCTTGCACACTATCATCGTAATAACGATTTCCATTACTTTGACGTGGAACTTTAGGTAACAGTCCTATACGTTCATAAGATTAATAATTTTCTAGTCTTTTTAAATAAATCATATCAAATGATACTAATTAAAAGGACACTTCACTCAACCTAATAGAGTCAACCAGTCAACAAACTTTTAGAATTAATTCTAAAAACTCTCGTGGACAACTTTACAACTCGTTTGGCAGTCATGCTTTGGTTCAAAAATCATTTGTAAGCCTCTTAAATTAGAAATTTAAGTTTAGCTTAACTGGAACTAATCCGATTCCATCTATACCGTCAGCAAAAGCGTTCGGTACTACTTTTCTTAATATCTGTAAAGCTCCATTAACATCAGCATTAATCAAAAAGCCTTTATTCGACCTGAATAATCCACGTTTTATGCGTCTTTTAGTAGGACTTAGTCCTTTACGTTTACGAGCTTTATCTCCATTTTGATTAATTGGTTCTTCGTTATCTAAAAATGATGTTTGACTAGTGTAAGCCTCGTTAGCTTGAATCACGACAATTCCAGCCAGATTAGCTTTATATTCAATCATCTCAATTATTTTTTGATGTGGAATCCCAATAAAATTCTGATTTATTCGTTTACCCATGTTACTGGAGCGTTTTTGACCCTTATTTTTACCAATAATAATCGTATTTAACTCATGGCTTAACGCTATTTCAACAATGCGTTTACTTGCCTCATGAGCAAATCCTAAAACTTTTTGGCTACGATAAAAGTCCAGGTTGTTTAAACGTTTAGTATTACGACTTTGTTTATTCAAGTCGTATAACTTAGTTAATTTGGCTCTTTGTTTATTATAGTATTGATTAATTGCTTTTAAAGGTCGCCCATTAATAATTACAGGTTTAAACCCTTTAACATTAGATGCCAAAGTAAAAGCATTATCAAGTCCTGGATCTATTGTAAGATAACGTTTATTATCTTTTTTATAGTCAATAACTTTATTAGTTTTGTAAACAATTTCAACTACAAACTGGTTATTTTTAGGAATGATCCTAACTTGTTGAATTTTAGTTGTCTCTTGATGTTGTAACTTAATTTTTAGATTATTCATCACAGGTATTTCAACTACACCATTTGAACGTAATTTAGCTGTTTGGTTATCTACGATAACGATGCTTTTACCGCCTTTATTCCTATATTTTGGCAATTTAGGTCTACCAGTAAATTTCCCAGGATTTTTCTGATAAGCCTTAACAGCCTTTTTCCAAGAAGTCATATTTTGAACGACTAGCTTTAAAATTTGTTGAGCTAAATGTACGCTTTTCATAGAACGATAAAGCATACAATCTTTTTGTTGATATGACTGTTTAAATGACCTATCTAATGCTCCATAACTCAACCATTTACCTTTAAATAAAGATTGCCTAAAGCGATATAAAGCTTGGTTATAGATATTATTAGCCAAGTGAGCGTACTTATCTAAGGTTAAATAACGACTGTCATTAGCTCTAATAACATGTTTTTCTACCAAGTATTCATACTGGATTTCTGTCTTTTTGGCTCTTATATCTCTAAAAGTTTGTAGAGTAGTTTTCTTAGATTTTTGTTTCCTAACCAGCATTTTCACCTCCTTTTTCTTCTAAAGCTTCCTTGATTTTCTTCCTTCTACTTGGATACATCCTCATTGAGAATGCGTGTAATAAGCTAATGATTTCTTCAAAGATTTCTTGTTGGTCTGTCTTTTTATCATTTAACTCTGACATTACAATAATTTCAGTATGATATTTAGCAAATAAATGTTTAAATAAATCAAAACCAACTCGACTTAATCTATCCTTATAAGTGATAATAACTTTTGATACTTTGCCGTCAATTACAAGGTCTAATAATTCAAAAAACTCCTTTCTTCTTTCAAAAGAAATTCCACTAGCTATATCTTTGTATAGTCCTTTAACTTGATAACCATTTTTCATAGCAAAACTTTGCAGGTTTTCGATTTGGTTTTCAAGGTCTTGTTTTTGTTTAGGTGTAGACACTCTAGCGTATAAATAAACACCACGAACTTCACCTTTATTTAATATTTTAAAAACAGAATTAGCGTCCCAATCATATTGACCTGAAGGTAATTTAGTAGCTTTTAAAATACCTTCTTTTCGCCATCTTAATAAAGTGGAACGACTAATCTGTAATAATTTCATTACTTCATTCGCTTTCACGCATTAAATTATATCATATAATACAATTTAATACAAAAAGATCATTTATTTTAAACTATATCTTAGTGTATCTGGTGTAATATTATACTTTTCTGACACTTGGGTAATTGTTAAGTTCATATTCATCCCCCTCCATTTCAATTATCAGAATATCACTTGGAGTTAGCTCGAAGTCAAGTCACTTATTTTCAAGAAATATAAATAATTTCTTAAAAAAATTTCCCACCATTTAATAAAATAATTAGTTGCATTTATTCTTTATAGAATCGCATTCTCTTTACTTGTAATTTGTATAAAATTAACTTATGATAGGTTTAATATCAATAATTATGAGAAATGAGGTTTTAAAATGAGTCAAAAATTAAAAGTAGCAGTTATTGGTGCTACTGGTATGGTTGGACAAAGATTTATTGCGATTTTGGATAACCATCCCTGGTTTGAAGTTACAGAATTAGCAGCTAGCCCTCGTAGTGCTGGTAAAACTTACGAAGAAGCTCTTAACGGTCGCTGGCGTATGGAAACACCTATTCCTGAACGTGTTAAGGATATGGTTGTTTTAGATGCTAATGATGTAGAAAAAGTTACTTCTAATGTAGACTTTGTATTTTCAGCTGTCAGCATGTCTAAAGATGAAATTAAAGCACTTGAAGAAAGATATGCTAAAACTGAAACTCCTGTTGTTTCTAATAATAGTGCTCACCGTTGGACTCCAGATGTTCCTATGATTATCCCTGAAATTAATCCTGAACATACTGAAGTTATCAAATACCAACGTGAACGTTTAGGTACAAAACGTGGCTTTATCGCAGTTAAACCAAATTGCTCTATCCAAAGCTACACACCAGCATTATCTGCTTGGAAGAAATTTGAACCTTATGAAGTAGTTGCTACTACATATCAAGCTATCTCCGGTGCCGGAAAGACTTTCAAAGAATGGCCAGAAATGGAAGGTAACATCATTCCATTTATTAGTGGAGAAGAAGAAAAATCAGAAAAAGAACCTCTTCGTATTTGGGGTCATGTAGATGCTGAAAGTAAGTCTATTGTCCCAGCTGATGATACAGTTATTACTACTCAATGTGTTCGTGTACCAGTGCTTTACGGACATACTGCAGCTGCTTTTGTTAAATTCAGAAAACCTGCTACTAAGGAAGAATTAATTAAAGCACTTGAAGATTATCGTGGTGTCCCACAAGAATTAGAACTTCCTAGTGCTCCTAAACAATTCATTCGTTATATGACTGAAGATGACCGTCCTCAAGTTGCATTAGATGTAAACTACGAAAATGGTATGGGTGTTTCCATCGGTCGTTTACGTGAAGATAAAGTATATGACTGGAAATTCATCGGTCTATCACACAACACTGCTCGTGGTGCTGCTGGTGGCGCTGTTGAATGTGCTGAATTATTAAAGGCTCAAGGTTATATCACTAAAAAATAAGCAAAATAAAGAAGCTTTGATTTTACGAATTTTTTCTCGTAAATCAAAGCTTCTTTTTTAACACAAGCCTACACAATATACTATTCGGCTTCAATTAATAAATCATTAGCTTTAACAAATTTACTTTTACCAACAAAAATATATTTCATCGCCAATCCTAAAATAATTGGCAACACTACAAACAATGTTGTTAGTAAAATTACACTACCTACTCCCGGAGACATTTGCTCATACGCTGTCATTGGCCCAATTAATCCAGCAAATCCAAAGCCCGCACTCATAGATGTTCCTTGGATTTTGAAGATAGCTCCTAAAGCACCCATAATTCCTGAACTAATTATCACTGGAATGAATAATTTCGGTCTTTCTAACATATTCCCCATTTGAATTTTAGGAGTTCCAATAAAATGAGCAAGGATTGTTCCTAAACTATTAACCGAGCTTCCCATAATCGCTAATGTGAAAGCACCAGCTGTAATTCCTAGATTAGCTGAACCAGAGGCAATCCCACTTATCCCAATGGCAGTCGCTATCCCCACTGAACTAATCGGAGATACAATCAGAACTGCAAACGATATTCCCATCAATGTTCCCATCAAAACTGGTTGAAGAATAGTAAAAGTCTTTATCATCGCTCCTACAAATCCTGTCACTAATTTGACATAAGGAAGAGTCATTAATCCTAATCCCCCACCCAATACTAAGACAAGAACTGGCATTAATAAAATTGTGTAATTCTTCAATTTATTTCCAATAACACTAGCAATGATTACTGCAAATATAATTGTTACTGCAACATTAATTACATCGCCTGTTCCAGCAAGAACATAAGTTGTCCCAGCTTTCTTCACTACACCTGATCCAATTGTTGCGGCTGCTGCAATTGAACTCATTTGAACCATGTTCATTTTAAAGAGATATCCCACACAGAATCCAGCCATTGCCGGCAATAGGCTTGCAGCAAAGTTAGTAATATCAATCACCTGACTTGCAATATGTGGCATCACTCCCATCAAAGCTTTCATTAATTGACCAACTAATGCAGAAGGAATTAAAGCTACCACAACGCCCATACTAATACCATTCAAAATATTCATTGTTCCTGTTTTTAAGCTAATCTTTTTATTCATATTTTTTACCTCATTTTATTAAATTTCATGGTCACTTCTTTTCTCTGAAATAATAGCCAGTACATCATCTAAACTAATATCAACCATATTTTGAACGGCGACATTAGTATAGAAACCAACATGCGGTGTCAAAATAACATTATTCATCGCTCTTAATTCTTTTAATTGTTCACTTGGTAATTCTTTACCACGTAAATCAAAATTAAAGAAATTCTCTTCGCCTGTAAGTGTATCTAAAGCTGCTCCTGCTAACTTCTTATTTTTTAAAGCAGCGATTAGAGCATCTGTATCTACAACTGGGCCACGACATTCATTAATTAGAAATGCAGTTGGTTTCATTAATGCCAATTCTTCACTTCCAATTAATCCTTTAGTTGTTTCATTCAAGTCGACATGTAAACTAATAACATCTGATTCTTGTAACACTTCGTTCAATGACTTATAAGTCAAAACCTCATTTAATTCTGGATTTTGCTTGATATCATAAGCAATCACTTTAGCACCTAAAGCATTAAACAATTTAGCTGCAGTACCACCAATTCTACCAGCACCGATTATCCCAATTGTCAAAGTATGGATTTCTTTTCCTTTAAGTCCAATCCATCTAAAATCTTGTTCCTCAGCTCTTTCATCAAACAATTCTAAATTACGAATTAATCGCATGGTATGTGCTAAGGCTAATTCTGCAACTGATCTTGGTGAATATGCAGGTACATTCGTTACTTTCAAACCATTCTTATGAGCTAAATCAACATTAATTACATCATATCCAGCAGTTCTTGTAGAAATTTGCTTTAATCCTAGATTCTTCAATTCAGCGTATACTTCATCTTCAACTAAACTTCTTTGTTGAATAACAACACCATCAAAACCTTTAAGTTTAGCTACTGTATCAGCATGTAGCTCACCTTCATCAATTCCAACTTCCACATCAGGATGTCGTTCACTCCAATTTTCAATAGCTTCCTTTTCATCTTCACGTACTGACATCATCAAAATTTTTTTCATCTATCTTACCTCGTTTTATTTACTTTCTTCTTCAACATACTTGGCAATTCGAGCCACGCCTTTTTTTATTTCTTCCATGCTTGTTGCATAGCTTAAACGGATATAGTGTTCTCCACCTTTACCGAAGAAAGAGCCAGCAGTTACTGCTACTTTTGCTTTTTCGACTAAGTCATAAATAAACTTCTTATCATCTTGTTCTAAACCAGCTGGAATTTTTGCGAAAATATAGAACGCTCCTTGAGGCTTAGCACATTCAAATCCTAATTTAGTTAAGTTTGAATATAGATAATCACGTCTTGCTTGATATTCTTTCTTCATTTCTTGACTATCATTCAAGCCATTTTCAAAGGCTTCTTGGGCTGCATCTTGAGCAATCGCTGTTGTTGTAGTAATTGTAAATTGATGAATCTTAGATAATTCTTTTGTTATCTCTGCAGGTGCAGTCATAATACCAATTCGATATCCAGTCATTGCATGGGATTTAGATACACCATTCAATACAATTGCTTGTTCACGTAGACTTTTAGCTAATGATGCATGTTCTTGGTCATAACATAATTCGCTATATATTTCATCGCACAAAGCAAAAATTGGTTTATCACGTATAACATCAGCTAGTTCATCCAATTCTTCTTGACTATATGTAACACCAGTTGGATTAGAAGGATAATTTAAGACTACTACTCTGACATCATCACCATGTTCATCTAACACCTCTTTTAACATGTCAGCTGATAATTTAAATTCATTCTTAGATGTATCAACAAGAATTGGTTCTGCACCTACTAATAAAGCATCAGCAATATATAATGGGAAAATTGGAGTTGGTACTACAACTTTGTCCCCAGGATTCAATACTGAAGTCAAAGCTGTATAAATAGCTTCAGTTGCACCATTTGTTACAATCACTTCATTTTCAGGATTATATTTCAATCCATATCTTTCTTTTAAGAAATTAGCTGCAGCTTTTCTTAAACCAAGCGTTCCATTTGAAGGAGCATAGTGAGAATGGTTGGCTTTAACCCCCGCAATAGCAGCTTCTTTAATGTGCTCTGGTGTATTAAAGTCTGGTTCCCCTACTGTGAATTTTGTAATATCCGGAATTTTGCTACTATATTGAGCAAATGCCAAAATTTCAGATGGCTTAACTAATTCTAATTCTTTCTTCATATATTTTGTTAAATCTACCATATTGGATCTTCCTTTCAAAAAAAAGCCCCCGAAGATGTTTAATCCTCGAGGGCTACTATTCTCTAAATTTAGTTATCTTAGGTTAATTAAGATAATTAGCTATCCCTCAGATTAATCTGCGAGATCTAATTATCTGTGCTACAAAATAGCTTTCGCTTAGAACTCACAGGTACAAACATTTAATTCCTGCTCAGTGCTTGTACCCGCATTTCTGTGAATACAATCACTGCTTCCAAAAGCGAAAGTAAAAATAAGAATTATTCAATTTTAGTTGATTTTTAATTTCTGATCTCATAATAAAATCTCCTCAGCAAATTGAATACCTATAATATACTCATGTAAGATTAAAAAGTCAACATTAAAATTAATTATTTTCACATTTAATTTTATAAATCACATCATCCGCCATACACTTATATGTATATTTAATACATAAAAGTGATTAAAAATGAATATTTTTGATTATTTTTACACTTTTTATTGATTTTTATTAAAAATACATGTATAGTGTAGTCAATGAATAGATTATGAATATTTTAATTTTATGAAAAGAGGAATTTACATGGAAAAAGAAAAAGTTGTTTTAGCATATTCTGGCGGTTTAGATACATCAGTTGAAATTGCTTGGTTAAAGAATAAAGATTATGACGTTATTGCATGTTGTATCGATGTCGGTGAAGGAAAAGATTTAGAAGCTATTAAGGAAAAAGGCTTAAAAGTCGGTGCAGTTGAATCAATCGTTATTGATGCTAAGCATGAATTTGCAGAAGAATACGTTCTTCCAGCATTACAAGGTCATGCTTACTATGAAAATAAATATCCTTTAGTATCTGCTTTATCTCGTCCTTTAATTGTAAAGAAACTTGTTGAAGTTGCTAAAGAACATGGTGCAACAGCTATTGCACATGGATGTACTGGTAAAGGAAATGATCAAGTTCGTTTTGAAGTTGGAATCCATGCATTAGTGCCTGAAATGAAAATAGAAGATCCTATCAGAGATTTACATTGGTCCAGAGAAGAAGAAATTGAATACGCTAAAGAAAATGGCATTCCCGTTCCTATCTCTAAGAAGAGTCCATACTCTATCGACGAAAACCTTTGGGGTAGAGCAAATGAATGTGGCATTTTAGAAGATCCATGGCAATCCGCACCTGCTGATGCTTACGATAGAACAGTTGCCTTAGAAGATACCCCTGACACACCTGATGTTATTGAAATTACTTTTGACAAAGGTGTTCCAACTAAGCTAGATGGTGAAGAATTACCACTTGAAGAACTTATCATGAAACTTGATAAATTAGCTGGTAAACATGGTATTGGTAGAATTGACCATGTTGAAAATAGACTTGTTGGTATTAAATCAAGAGAAGTTTATGAATGCCCAGCAGCAACTGTACTTTTGGCTGCACATAAGGATATGGAAGATTTAACTCATGAAAGAGATTTAGCTCATTTCAAACCAATTATTGAACAAAAATTGAGCGAATTAATTTACAATGGTCTTTGGTTCTCACCTTTAATGGACGCTATTCAAGCATTCTTAGCAGAAACTCAAAAAGTGGTTAATGGTGTCGTTAGAGTTAAATTATTCAAAGGCAATGTTATTTGCGAAGGTAGAAAATCCCCTAACTCTCTATATTCCGAAGAATTGGCTACTTATACTTCTGCTGATCAATTCGACCAAGAAGCTGCAGCTGGTTTCATCAAATTATGGGGATTACCAACACAAGTTTATGCTGAAGTTATGCAACAAAATGAGAAAAACAATAAGTAATTAGTAAAGGAGATAAATGATCTATGGCGATTAAAAAAATGTGGGGTGGACGTTTCCAAGAAGGTTCCAGTAAGTTAGTTGATGAATTCGGTGCTTCAATCTCATTTGATAAGCACATGGCTTATGAAGATTTAGAAGGCTCATTAGCACACGTAAAAATGTTGAAACATACTAATATTTTATCTGCTGATGATGCTGATAAAATCATCGCTGGTTTGCATATTTTACAAGACAAATTAGCTAATGGAGAATTGACTTTTTCTACTGAACTAGAAGATATTCATATGAATATGGAGTCCCTTCTAACTCAAGAAATTGGCGATGTTGCTGGAAAGCTTCATACTGCTAGAAGTCGTAATGATCAGGTAGCTACTGACCTACATTTATATTTAAAAAATCGTTTAGAAATCGTGATCGATGAAATTAAAAATCTCCAAAAAGTTATTGTAAAGAAAGCCGAAGAAAATGTTGAAACTGTTATGCCTGGTTATACACATTTGCAACATGCTCAACCTATTTCTTATGGTCATTACCTCATGGCATATTATCAAATGTTCCAAAGAGATATTGAACGTTTCGAATTCAATAAAAAGCATACTAACATTTCACCGTTAGGAGCCGCAGCATTAGCTGGTACAACTTTCCCTATTGATAGAGAATTTACCGCCAAAGAATTAGACTTCGATAATATTTATGCTAATTCTTTAGATGCTGTTTCCGATCGTGATTTTGTCCTAGAATTTCTAAGTAACGCCTCAATTCTCATGATGCACTTATCACGTTTTTGTGAAGAAATTATTCTCTGGTGCTCATACGAATTCGGCTATATTGAATTATCAGATAAATATTCTACTGGTTCTTCAATCATGCCTCAAAAGAAAAATCCTGATATGGCCGAACTTATTCGTGGAAAATCTGGCCGTGTTTATGGGCATCTAACTGCTCTACTCGCAACTATGAAGAGTTTGCCTTTAGCCTACAACAAAGACTTGCAAGAAGATAAAGAAGGAGTCTTTGATGCAGTTAAAACTGTTATTCCTAGTCTAAAGATTTTTGCTGGTATGTTAGATACACTAACTGTTAATAAAGATAAGATGCTACATGCAACTGAACATGACTTTTCTAACGCTACTGAATTAGCCGATTATCTTGCAACTAAAGGTATCCCATTTAGAAAAGCTCATGCTATCGTAGGACAATTAGTATTTGAAGGAATTGAAAATAATACAACTTTATCGGATATTCCTCTTGAAAAATACAAAGAAATTAACAGCGAAATTGGTGAGGATATTTACCAATTCCTACAATCTAAAGTTGCAGTTCAACGTCGCCATTCACTTGGTGGTACTGGTTTTGATCAAGTAAAACTACAAATTAAAAACGCTAAAAAACAACTTAATTTATAATCTTTTTTCATGAAAAAAGCAGCAAGACGAACTTGCTGCTTTTTATTATGGTTATCTTCTTTTTTCAAACTTAGATAATTGCCCTCTAAATTCGGCACGATATCTCCTAACGTCAGAAACATCGCTCTTCACATAAGAATCTACCTTTTCATTATGTTCAACTTTATCTAAGCCAATCAATTCTTCTTCACTTGTAACTCTCATCTTAACTAATTTTTTGCAACAAACTACTAAAATCGTAGATAAAATAATTACAAAAACAATTGTACAAACAGTTCCTAAAACTTGAATTAAAAACAAGTGCACCCCACCATATAATAATCCACTCTCAGAAATGTTTGAGTTTATTGCTTTATTCGCAAACACGCCTGTTAAAATCGAACCTAAAATCCCTGAAATTCCATGACATCCAAAGGCATCTAGCGGATCATCATATTTAAGTTTTGGCTTTATTTTTTCTACAAAAATAAAACTTACAATACTGCACAAAACTCCTATTATGATTGCTCCTAAAGTCGAAACATATGCTGCTGCAGGAGTTATTCCAACTAAACCACATAATGCTCCTGTACAAATCCCTACTAACGATGGTTTGGAATGAAATTTAAGATCCAATATCATCCACGCTATTAAGGAAGCACCAGTGGAAACCGTAGTTGTTAAGAAAGCTTGAATGGCTACTTTATCTATTCCTAAAGCTGAACCAACATTAAAACCATACCACCCTATCCAAAGTATACTTGTTCCAAGTAATACCCAAGGTAAATTATAGTGTTCGCTGTTTTCAATATTATATTTAATTCTAGGTCCTAGAAATATAGATATCACCAATGCAGTTATACCTGCATTAATATGTACAACTGTTCCACCAGCAAAATCCAGCATTCCAATTTTCCCTAATAAACCATCAGGACTCCAAACCATATGTACCATTGAATAATATACAAAAATTGACCATAACGATACAAACAAAATCAAAAAGTTAAATCTCATTCTCCCAACAACAGCTCCAACAAAAAGTGCTGGGGTAATAATCGAAAACATCATTTGAAATACTAGATATGTACCATTATCAATACCTAAACTTTTAGAATACATCTTCGTTAATTCATATCTACTTAGAAAGAAACTATGCCCCCAACCAAATATCCCAGATACATCTTTACCAAAACAAATTACATAACCTACAGAAACAAAGAGTAGAATTGCTAAGCCACTAATAACAAAAACAGAAAACATAGTATTAACGACATTCTTTTTAGAAACCAATCCCCCATAGAAAAATGCTAAACCAGGAGTCATAAAGAATACCAATATTGTCGAAATGAGAACAAAAGCTGTGTTTGCCTGATTAATCATAAAAAGCCCTCCTATGCCTTTGATGTCAAAAATTATAACATCAGAATAAATAAAATCAACTTTATTTTTAGATATATGTAACTTTTTATAACATAAAACATTAAAATTATTCTATTCTTTTCCTTATTTTCTATTTAAGTAATTTAACTTTTAAAATTCATTTTTCCTAAGTATAATATAAAGTAATAATTACTGATTAGAAACTAGGTGAGACTATGGAAATTTCGGAAAAAGCCCCTGCCAAACTTAATCTAAGTCTTGATACCCCTTTCCGTCATCAAGATGGCGAGCCCGAATGGCGTATGGTTATGACAGCAATCGACTTATCTGATTATGTTCATATTAAAACTATTCCTAACAGCAAAGAGATAACTGTACAAACTAATACCGGCTTTTTACCTTGTGATCAACGAAATTTAGCTTACCAAGCAGCAAAGCTTCTGCAATCTAAATTGGACAAACCAGAAGGCGTGGAAATAGAGATTGATAAACACATCCCTGTTTCTGCAGGTATGGGTGGTGGATCTGCTGATGCGGCTGCAGTTTTAAGAGGTTTAAATAAAATTTGGAATTTAAATATGTCACGTGAGGAGTTAGCAAAATTAGCTCTTACAATCGACTCTGATGTTCCATTTTGTGTATATAGCGAACCTGCCTTAGTAACTGGACGTGGTGAAAAAATCACTCCAATAGGTCCACTTCCACCAATGTGGTTAGTCATTGCTAAACCTCAAGCTAGTGTTTCAACTCCTACAATATTGCGACAAATTCATGAACAACACTTAAATCATCAAGAAGTTCAAAATGTTGTGTCCGCAATTAAGCAACAAAATTTTGATAAAATGTGTCGCCATATGGGGAATGCATTGGAACCCATTACTATGAAAAAATGCCCTGACATTATTAAAATCAAAGACAAAATGTTACAATTTGGAGCTGATGCTGCTCAGATGAGTGGTTCTGGTCCAACTGTCTTTGGTATTTCTCAAAAAAAATCTCGTGCTACTCACATTTATAATAGTTTACGTGGTTTTTGTAAGGAAGTTTATCTTGTCAGAGCGTTAGACTCGTTAACGACAAAATAAATAGGTTTGGCATCTTCGCCAAACCTATTTATTTGCTATTATTTCAAGTCATCATCCATATGTTCATAGATCATTTTATAAACAATTTCTGCATCTTCTTCATTTTTACTGAATACAACTACTGTATCATTTCCCGCCAAGGTTCCTGCAATCTCAGCTAACTCTAGGTCATCTAACTTCGCAGCTAAAATATTTGCGTAACTTGAATTTACAGTTGTTCTAATTAAATTAATAAAGTTTATTCGTTGGATTCCTAATACATTATCATTAATTTCTTGAAATAGACGTTCGTAATTTTTTTCTCCCTCTACCTTCATTTGCTTATAATATGTATTTCCATTTTGGTCACTTACTTTTACAATATTCAAAATTCTCATATCTCTTGAAATTGTAGCTTGTGTAACCTCAACTCCTTCAGCACGCAATAATTGTTGCAATTGCTCTTGAGTTGTTATCTTATTATCAGCAAAAAGTTGCTCCATCAATTCTCTTCTAGCTATTCTATTCACTTTGACACCACTTTCCTTCCTGCAAATTAAGTGTTAGTAATTATTAGTCAAATTTTCTCAAATATTCTGATAACTTCTCTAAACCTTGTTGTAGAATCTTAGGATTACAACAGTATCCTAATCTTGCATGTTGTGGTCTATCAAATGCAGTTCCCGGAACTAACAAAACACCTTTTTCTCTCAACAAATCTTCACAAAATGAATAATCATCTTGGGGAATATCTAGCTTTATAAATGATGTAGAAACTGAATGTGGTGTGCACCAACTTACTCGAGGCTCTGTTTTTAACCAATTTTCTACTATTTCTAAGTTATTCTTGACGATTTCTTCATTCCTTTGTAGAATTTTATCCCTATTTCTCAGTGCATGGACTGCCAAAGCATCATTTAATACACCACCACAAATAACTGTGTAATCACGGAACTTTCTAAATATATCCGCTACTTCTTTATTTGATGCTGTCCAACCTATTCTTAATCCAGGTAAAGAAAATGTCTTTGATAAAGAGTTTGTAGCAATTCCCTTATCATACATATCAACTATCGAAACAAATTTTCTATCTTTATTTAAAGGCATGTATACTTCATCAACTAATATATATGCATCCACTTCTTTAGCGATTTTAACAACTTCTTCCATAAAATCAGTGTCAAACACTGTTCCAGTCGGATTATTGGCATTGTTTAAGCAGATTAATTTAGTTTTAGGAGTTACCAATTCCTTCAATTCATCTATTTTAAAACTCCAGTCTTGTTTCTCATCCAAGTTCAACAATTTCACCTTAGCTCCTAAAGAGCGAGGAATATCATATAATTGTTGATATGAAGGAATCATCGAAATCACTTCATCCCCAGCTTCAACTAAAGCATATATTGCTAACATGTTAGCACCAGTTGCACCATTAGTCTGCAAAATATTATCGGCAGGCATATTTTGATATAGCTCTGCTACTAATTCTTTAAATTCAGGTGATCCTTCAATCCAACCATAATTTAATTTATCAGTACTATGTTGAGCAAAAAAATCCTCCACCTTTGTACCATCTAAACCAATTAATTCTTCTAATGTTAAAGAATCAATTGAACTTTGAGATATATCATATTTAGCACTTTTTTCCCACTTATTTAACCAGGCTTCTACACCAAATTCAGGAAGGTTCATCTTACATCCCCCTTATTTTTCTTTTTCCCACAATATTTGTTCTATTTCCTTTAAAACTTTTTCATCGCTATGCAAACCTGAATGACTTGTATCTTCAAAAGTCATCTGGCTATAATAGGCCCATTTAGGATTTACTATTTTCTGAAGAAATTCTGATTGTACATGTGGTACCGAACCATCAGTATTCTCGTTTTTTATCTCACCTAGGAAATTATAGAACTTTATCTTCGCTCTAAGTCTCAAATACTTAGTTTGCGCTACTAATTTTTGATAATTTCCATCAGTTGAGTGAATTTTCTTAGCTTTTTTATAACTAATATCATCAAAGCTCTCCTCTACTGGAACACCTAATAATATTACTCGAGAAAACTTTATCTCTTTTTGAAGTTTACTAGATCCAGCTAAGGCATGCAACCAAGCACTGCCACCCCAAGAATGGGCTATTACATTCATTTTATTTATATGATATTTATCATGTAAAATCAGCATTACATTAGTTAACCATTTTGTTTGTGGTCGGTAACTAGCAGTATAATTCCAATCAAACAAAACTTGTATCATCGCATTTTTCTTATTTTTTACAGTTCCATGTACTTTTACTTTTCCTGTTGGGCTAACATGGATTGTCATTGTTTTTTGTGCAACATTTTCATCTTGATATGTATCTATCATACGATTATATGTCCACTTATTTCCTGCCCAACCTGGAATCAATAAAGTTGGTGTATCACTATAATTTATATCATTGAGTAACTTATCTTCTCTCAATGGTTTGTTTTTACTAGGTAATAGACTTGTAATTTGAAATCCTACTAATACAAGTAAAATAATCAATACTATCTTTAAAATTATTTTTTTCACACCCCATCACCCGCATTTGTTCTGTAAAAAAGGCTGGGATAAAATCCCAACCCTATTATTTATCAATATTCTCTATCTCTTTTTTGGATGTCATCTTAACCAAAATTCAACTCAATGTTCTTAGTCAAAATATCGGTATAACTATAAGATACTCTTTCAACTGCATTTTCATCATGATTTAACTCGATTATAAAAACCGAAGGAAAAGTTTCACGCAAGACACCATGTTTAGTTTTTGACTTCTTACGTCCAAGTCGTGAGGTTATAGTTAGTGGTTCACCAATTTTGCCATCCAACTTAGCCTTAATGCTTGTTATTGTAATTGGCATATGTCCACCTCTTTGAAAGATAGTATACCATAGCTAATCAAAATAATCAATTTTATCACATTTTAGTTTTAGACTCAAGCTATTATTCTAATTAATCTCCATTTTCACTAGAGCATCTGATAAATTTATAAAGTCAGCTACTGTTAATTTTTCAGCTCTTATAGATTGTTTAACATCTGCAGCTTCCAAGGCTTGTAACATTTTTTCTTTAGTTTCAGGATCTTTTCCGTAAAGGCTTTGAAGATTATTCCATAAACTCTTTCTTCTATGCATAAAGCTACCCTTAACTAATTTCTTAAAATGTCTTTCATCCTGTGGTTCTTTAGGCTTAACTTTCTTTTTATTCAAAACAATAATTGCAGAATCCACATTAGGTTGTGGAACAAAGACTGTCTTAGGAACAATAAATGCAATTTCTGAATCCATTTCATATTGAACCGCAACAGATAAAGAACCATATGCCTTTGTTCCTGGATTTGCAGCTAATCTTTCAGCCACTTCTTTTTGCATCATTACTACAATTGTTTCAAATTCAATTCCTGAATCCAATAAGTGCATCAAAATAGGTGTAGTAATGTAATATGGCAAATTAGCAACTAATTTTAACTTATGACCTGTTTCAAAATGTTCAGCTATCAATGCCTTCAAGTCTGCTTTTAAAATATCTTGATGGACCACTTCAACATTTTCATATGGCGATAAAGTATCTGCCAAAACTGGTAGTAATCTATCATCAATTTCCAATGCCATAACTTTGTTAGCTCTTTTTGCTAATTGCTCTGTTAAAGCCCCAATTCCTGGTCCAATTTCAATTACATTATCTTCCTCACTGACTTCTGCTGCAGCTACAATATTTTTTAAAATATTAATATCTGTTAGGAAATTCTGACCTAGACTTTTCTTAAAGGTCAATCCATATGTTTCCATAATTGCTCTTGTTCGTGTTGGATTAGCAATTTCAGGTAATTCGTTTGCCATTATTTCACCTCTTAATAGTTATCTTCATTCTTTATATATTCTAGTGCTTTTTTAAACTCATCTGGTGTTATTTGGAATAATTTCAAGCGCTTATACAATTGTTTCCCATTTGTATAGCCTATTCTTAAATATTCACCTAATCTTCTGCGATATTCTTTAGCTTGTGGTCCAGATGTTAATCCCGCTACTGCTAAATCTTCCCTTGAGATTAGTGGCTCTCCATCAGGTACTTCTGTATATAGATGGGCAAGTGCCTCTCTTATCGCTTCAGGACTAGCATGTTCTACACCTAAACTACCTTTATGACTAGGAGCTGCATCATGCTTTGTCAAAAATGCATGTTTTACCCCTGGAACAGCTTCTGTAATTATCTTACGTATCTTTTCTCCAGAAAAATCAGGATCTGTAAAAACAATTACTCCACGTTTATCATATAAATCTTCAATTTGATCTAAAGTTTCGTCACTTATTGCCGATCCTCTTGTTTCTAAAGTATCAGCATTAACTGCCATTTGAATTCGTTTTGTATCATCTTTTCCTTCAACAACAATTACTTCTTTTATCTTCATTTTGTCGTTCTCATTCATTAATCTTTAAAACTCTTTCTGTATTTTTTCTTGTTATTTCAGCTAATTCTTCACTTGAAATTTCTCTTTTTTCTGCAATAAATTCAAGTGTATATCTTGTCATCGCTGGTTCATTCATTCTATTTCTATATGGCATTGGAGTTAAGTAAGGTGCATCAGTTTCAACTAACATATGCTCCAATGGTGTCATCATCATTGATTCTTGAACTTCCTTAGCACTCTTGAAAGTTACTACTCCACTATATGACAATTCCATACCTAAGTCCAAGAATTTCTCAGCCCAAGTGGTATCACCATTAAAACTGTGCATAATTCCGCCATTTTTTTGAATGTTCATATTCTTTAAAATTGCATAACAATCTTCAAATGCATCGCGATTATGCACACTTATTGGTAATTTAAGCTCTTGGGCCAAAGCTATTTGCTTTTCAAATACTTCATGTTGTACTTTTTTAGGGGAATCATGATAATAATCCAAACCTATTTCTCCCACAGCAACAAACTTTTCTAATTCCAAATATTTTCTTAATTCTTGTTCATACTCTGCATTGTAATTTAATGCATCTTCAGGATGACACCCTACCGCACCATAAATATGAGGATATTCTTGAATAATTTCTTGTAATTTTTTTCTACTATCGTCATCATATCCAATAACCAACATTTTAGTGACATCAAGTGCCTTGGCTCTTTCTATTACGTCAGGAATATCATTATCAAATTCATGTGAATTAATATGTGTATGCGAATCAAATATTTCCACTTTAAATTCCTCTCATAGTCTTCTATTTTACTTCTACAATCTTAACACACTTTTTTATTTACTAGCATTATTTTCAGCAAACAAAAAAACACTAACTTGTAAATTAAATTACAAATTAGTGTTTCTTGAATCATTATCCTACTAATGAACCATTTGGAATATTTTCTGAAACTGTAATTAATTGAACTGTTTCACCAAATTCTGCTGACAACAACATTCCTTGGCTAACTTCGCCTCTCATCTTACGAGGCTTCAAGTTAGTTACAGCAATAACTTTCTTTCCAACTAGTTCTTCTGGATTTGGATACCATTGAGCAATTCCAGAAAGAATTTGTCGGTCACCTTCATCGCCTGCATCCAATCTGAATTTCAAAAGCTTATCAGCACCTTCAACTTTAGACACTTCTTTAATTTCAGCAACTTTCAATTCAACTTTATCAAACTTATCAAATTTGATTTCGTCCTTAGTCAAAACTAAAGTTGTATTTTCAGGATCCCAGTTTTCTTTAGCTTTTTCAGCCATAGCTTTACGACCCTTAGCCTTTTCATTCTTAGTCATCTTAGACTTAATATATTCTTGTTCTTCTTCTACATCTAAACGTGGGAAGATAGGAGTCCCTTTAGCTACTACTTGTGCACCTGCAGGTAGGTCAAAGTATGAAACACCTTGAATTGCCATATCATCACTATTTAAGCCTAATTGTGCAAAAATTTCCTTAGGTGTGTGAGTCATGACAGGTTGAATCAAGATTGCAACTAAACGTAATGAAGCTGCTAAGTGAGCTAACACACTATCTAATTCATCCTTCTTAGTTTCATCCTTAGCTAAAATCCAAGGTTCTGTTTCATCAATATATTTATTAGAACGAGCAACTAATTTCCAAACTTCATCTAAAGCATTGGAGAAATGAACACTATCCATTTGTTCTTCAAAATTCTTGATAGTATTAGCAGCCACGTCTTCTAAATCTTTATCAAAAGCAGTTACTCCAGATTTCAATTCAGGAATTTGACCACCACGGTACTTGTTAATCATCGCAACTGTACGATTTAATAAGTTACCTAAGTCATTAGCTAAATCAAAATTAATCTTACCGATAAAGTCTTCAGGTGTAAATACACCATCGTTTCCAAAAGGAACGGCTCTCATTAAGTAGTAGCGCAATGCATCTAAACCATAACGTTCAACTATCATTTCTGGATAGACAACATTTCCCTTAGATTTTGACATCTTACCGTCACGCATTAATAACCAACCATGACCAATAATATGTTTTGGTAAAGGTAAATCTAAAGCCATTAAAATGATTGGCCAGTAAATAGTGTGGAAACGAACGATTTCTTTACCTACCATGTGGACATCTGCAGGCCAGTATTTCTTAAATAGACTATCATCGTCACCAGTTTCATATCCTAAAGCAGTAATATAGTTACATAAAGCATCAATCCATACATAAACTACATGCTCTGGATTAGAAGGAACTTTAACACCCCAATTGAAACTTGTACGAGTTAAGGCCAAATCTTCGAGTCCTGGTTTAATGAAGTTGTTTAACATTTCATTCTTTCTAGTATCAGGAATTATAAAGTCTGGATGTTCTTCATAGTATTTTACTAATCTATCAGCATATTTACTCATCTTAAAGAAGTAGCAATCTTCTTCAACAAGTTGCACTTCATGTCCAGATGGAGCCTTACCGCCAATCATGTTTCCATCTTCATCACGGTAAACTTCTGCTAATTGTGATTCTGTGAAATATTCTTCATCAGATACTGAATACCATCCACGATATTTACCTAAGTAGATATCACCTTTTGCCAATAATTTTTCAAAGATATTTTGAACAGCTTTTTCATGATAATCATCAGTTGTACGGATAAACTTATCATTTGTTATTTCTAGCTTTTTCCAAAGTTCTTTAATATCAGCAGCCATCTTATCTACGTATTCTTGTGGTTGCATTCCTAATGCTTGAGCCTTTTGCTCAATTTTCAACCCATGTTCATCTGTACCTGTTAAAAAGAATACGTCGTAACCTTGAAGTCGTTTGTAACGTGCTAACACATCACAAGCGATTGTTGTATATGAATTTCCAATGTGCAATTTACCAGATGGATAGTAAATTGGAGTTGTAATATAAAATGTTGGTTTTTCACCCATAGACGAATCAACTCTCCTTATTAATTTATCTCAATTAGATCTAAAAATATTTGCTAGATTTAGTATAGCATATAAACCCTTGATTTTAGTTAGTTAATCTTAATTAACGCTTTAAATATTCAATCCCAATTGAATCTAAGAAATCTGTTACTTTCATATTATAATATTCAACAAATTTCTTAGCGGAATCTTTACCTGGATCAGCTAATACAAATGAATTTTGTCCATCATTTTTCCATTGACCAACGTAAGCTGACTTAAATGTTAAATTATCATCTAATGGAGAATGAACAATATTAAATAATTGGCGAACTTGCAATCTCATTTGTCTTTCACTTAAAACAACTGATAAAGTAGCGAATTCTGTCATATTCATCGGTACCATTCCCAACTTACTCAATTCATCATCAAAAGCTTTAAATAACTTAACAACTGTTCTTCGAATTGCAAAAGCAGAATCCAAACTTCTTTCAATTAAAATTTCGTATAGTCTTTGCGCAGCCTCAAATGAAATTGGATAAAGTTCCATTAATTTGTCCTTAATAGAATCTTGCTCATCTTTAAAGAATAATAAGGTATCAAGTAAGGTTAAAATTCTTAAAACCATCCACTGATCGCGCTCTCCTTGTTCTGGTTTTAAAACTGAAAGAACGCCTTTAAAATATAATTCTTTGATTTCATCTGTCATCATTCCGAGTTCTGCTTGTTCACGATAGACATAGTCGTGCATTACAATATCGTACAATTCCAATCCTGTTGCCATGAACTTAGTATCTAAGTCTTTCTTTTTAGTTGTTAAATTAAATGAAATTTGTGGTGCTCCATTAAACATGTGTAAAAAGTGAAGTAATTCATGGGCTACAGTATAGTCAGGACGTGTCATATCATATATATCAATCATCAACTGTCCACCACGTAAATATTGTTGAGCCTGGTCATGGCGAACATATCCTAATTTAGAATCTTTTTTTACATTAATTCCTACACCTTCAGGAAAAATTTCCTCAATTTTCTTCATTAAACTTTTAGTAGCTTCACTGAAGTTAATTTCTTCTGTCATTATTTCCCCTCATTTCTTAAATTATCCAAAATTTCTTTAGCTGTACTCATATCTCGCTTATTTAACTTCTCTAATTCAGATACAACCAATGGTATTTCTTCTTCAGTTGCCCCAATTGAACTTACCAATGATTTCAACTGTAGACGCATATGTCCCTTTTGAATTCCTTCTGTTACCAAAGCATATAATGCAGCCAAATTTTGACCTAACCCTACTGATGCAACAACTTTTTCTAATTCAATTGCATTCTCTATTTCTAACAATTTATGGTTAACCTTTACTAAAGGAACGATCCCTATTGATCCCCCAACAGATCCAAGTGGTAGTGGTAAAGTAATTTCACCATGCAATGTGTCTCCAATAACTTTCCAAGTGCTTAAACCTCGATAGTTACCATCTTTGGCAGCATATGCATGAGCTCCAGCTTCAATTGCGCGCCAATCATTACCACTTGCGATAACTACTCCATCAATTCCATTCATAATTCCCTTATTATGTGTTGTAGCACGATACGGATCGATTTGTGCAATATAGCTTGCTTGGGCAATTTTCTCAGCAATCTTTTCTCCTGACATTCCATTTTTAGTCAATGAAGCAACTGGAATATCACATATAGCCGTTGCTAGACATTCAGTTGCATAATTAGATAGGATACTCATAACTACATCTTGTTCGTACTTCTCTCTAATCGTAGCTGCAATTGCTTCAAGCATTGTATTTAACATGTTAGCTCCCATAGCTTCTTGAACATCTACTGCTAAATCTATCGAGACAATACTCTTATCTAATTTACGTACTCTTATCCATCTTGCTCCTCCACCACGTCTAACAATAGATGGATGAGCTTGGTTGGCAATTTCTAACAATTCATCTTCGTTTTTTAAGATATCATCTTCGAATTTATCAACATCTTCAATTTTTTCAACAATGACTTGTCCTAGCATCAATCTTTGCTTTACAGATGCTTTAAATCCTCCCGACTTTTTTACAATACCTGCCCCATGGCTACTTGCTGCTATCACGGAAGGTTCTTCAGTTACCATAGGAATCAAATATTCTTTACCATTAATCACATAATTTAAAGCTAACCCT
Organism: Ligilactobacillus salivarius; assembly: GCF_035231985.1. Taxonomy (NCBI): domain Bacteria; kingdom Bacillati; phylum Bacillota; class Bacilli; order Lactobacillales; family Lactobacillaceae; genus Ligilactobacillus; species Ligilactobacillus salivarius. Next base: position 309,201 of record NZ_CP117983.1, on the reverse strand, counting down.
TCTGGCAATAAATACTGTGTTATAAAATTCTCAATTTGAGTCTCTCCTAAACTAACATCTATTGCTTGTGACTTTAATCTATCAATATCTTCCTGTGACAAAATTTCTTGTTTTTCAAGTACCTCAAGTCGTTCAGACCAACTTTTTTTATAATATTTTTTAAAACCTTCCATCTTTTTCGCACCTTTCTAAACATTAGACATCATCTATTATATAATAGATAAATAAAATATTCGATTAAGGGGAATTATTTTGAAAAAAGTTCTTATTTCTATATTATCAGGGATCATTCTCTCCTTGGTTATATTAATTTCAGCACCTACACATATTTCTGCTGATACTTTAAAAGTCGGTATTTTAGCTGATAATAAACCTTATAGCTATCTGACTAATAAAAAAGTAACTGGTTTTGAAGTAGAGCTAAGTAAAAAAATCGCTCAAGAAATGGATACTAATATCAAATTCGTTAAGGTTTCAGATCGCAAAAAATTACAAAAACTAGTTAGTGAGCATCAAATTGATCTTGCTTTAGGACAATTTGATAAGACTACACTTTCGTCTAAATTGATCACAACTAACACCTATTTATATCCACAAAATGTCTTGTTTACTGGCACACATCGCCATATTTCATCTGTTGAAGATTTACAAAATAAAAAAGTAGGTATTCTAGCTAATGGTAACCAACATCAACTTTTAACAAACCTACAAATGAAACCTAAAGTCTATAACAGTATATCTTCATTAATGAAGGCATTGGAAAATAAAAAAATAAAAGCTGGTATCCTCACAGACTATGAATATACAGCTTATCTTAATAAACATCCTGAATTGACTTCTGCTTATTTACAAGCACTTAATTCTACCAAGAAATCTGATTTACCTAAGCTGACTTTAACACGCATAAAAGATCCTCGAATCACCTCGCAACAATTAGTGGGAATTACTGATAAGAGGAATACTAAACTAAACCAAGCTTTAGATAAGTTAAAAGATGGTAATGACATTATAGACTTATCGCAAAAATACTTTTCACAGGATTTAACCAAACCATGATAAAAAAGATTGAAGCCTCATTACTTCAATCTTTTTTTATTCTAAACCACTTAATATTTGAGTTATAATCAGATCTAGATCTCTTTTTTCATCACAAGGGGCATTAGGGGCAAAAATAAATCGTTGTAAAAAGTATGCTATCATTGGCCCCGTTATTATTCTAACCAATACTATTGCATCATAATCTGGATGTTTGCTACCTACTAGTTTCCTAAATTCCGTAAATATTTCCTGATTACTTTTTATAGCTTCAACAAATCCTTCTGATACCATTTGTCTAATTTTAATTTTTGTTAGACTTTCTTGGATAAAGATTCTTAGTATCTGATGATTTTTCTTCATGAATTCAAATCGATTAATCACGATAAAAGTTACAATTTCTTTTAATGATTTATCACTTACCTCATTTACTTCACTAAAAAATTTACGTTGGAATTTTGGAAAAAGTTCAGTCGTAATTAGGTTTATGATTTCTAACAGTAACTTTTCCTTAGTTGAATAATATTTAAAAATGGTTGCTTCACTGATACCTGCATTTTTTGCAATTTGTGCTGTTGATGTTGCATCATACCCCTGCTTAGCAAACAAATTAATCGCCGATAATAAGGCTTTTTCCTGTCCATTCGTTAATTTCTTGTTACCTAAAATTTTTTCATAATCTTCTAAAATAGTCTTGTTTTCCATAACTCTCACCCATTAAACTTTTCTGTATCTTTTTAGGCCTAAAATATTCAAAATTAATAGAACTACTAAAAAGATTATCAATACTAGTATATCTTTTCCTACTTCTATTAGGCCAGCTCCTTGCATTATGATTGCAGATAAGGCTTCACCAGCATAAGTTAATGGTAAAACTTTCCCAATTCTTTGTGCCCAATCAGCCATTGAATCCAATGGAATGATACCCGAAAAGAAAATCTGAGGAACAACTACTAATGGAATGAATTGCATCATTTGAAATTCTGATGAAGCAAATGTTGATAGCAAAATACCAAAGGCTAGCGCGACAAATCCCAATAAAACTGCAATAATTATTACACTAAATATTGAGCCTATTATCTCAATGTCTAATAATTTAATTCCTACAACTGTTATCAGACTTGCTTGCGCCAATGCCATTAAGCCATAACCTAGCATATATCCATAAACTATTTCGCTTCTCTTTACAGGTGTAGCTAATAATCTTTCTAGAGTACCACTTATTCGTTCTTTTAATAGCGCCATTCCTGAAATTAAAAATACAAAGAAAAACACAAAAAATCCTATTAGTATTGGGGCCATCTTATCAAAAAAATTAGTTTTACTATTTCCATAATTATAATGATTTTTTATACTTATTTTTGATTTATTCATTTTAACAGACTCTTGTTGCCCAGTTAATTTCGCTATTACTTGTCCTTGTTTAACCACCATTGATTGTAATTTGGAAACATTATCCTTCATAAGGGCACTTTCTAATACTTTCTTTGCCATCACAGTTTTAGAAACATCTAGATTGGCATAAGTTACATCATACTGCTTACTTTTATAACTGATTACTCCGTCTAAGCTATTAGCATCTAAATCTTTTTTAGCATGTTTTTCACTTTTATATTTTTTTACGGTAATCCCATCTACTTGATCCATTTTTCGATTAATTTGATTGTTAACATCTATTGTTCCTATTGTTACTTTAGTTTTTGTACTTGCAGAAAACATCAAATTTAACAAACACAAGATCAACAATGGTGCAACAAACATCAGCAATACTGTACGCTTATCTCTAATCAATTCTATAACAACTTTTTTAGCAATCACTAAAGTCTTCATCGCTACTCACCCTCGACTTTCAAAAATACTTCTTCAATATTATTAACTTTATATTTATCTTCTAATTTCTTATGTTTATCAAAGGCTATGATTTTTCCCTCAAAAAGAAGTGCTACCCTATCTGTCAGCTCAGCTTCAGACATAACATGTGTTGTTACAAGAATACTTCTCCCCTCATCTCTTAATTTAGCTAATTCTTTCCATATTTTAAGTCTCAGAGCAGGGTCAATTCCAACTGTTGGTTCATCTAAAATAATTATTTTAGGTTTTGCTAGTAAAGCTATTGCTAGTGATAATCTTCGTTTCATCCCACCAGAATATCCTGAAACCTTCTTATCCAAATAATTAGTTAAATCAACAACTTCAGCAACATATTCTATTTCTTTTTGCAATTCTTTCTTCGCAACGTCTTTCATATAACCAAAAAAACTTAAATTCTCCCTAGCTGTCATTGATTCATAAAGCGCATCTGATTGAGCCATATAACCAATATCTGCTAATAATTTTCGATTAGGCATTCTCTTTTCTAAAATTAAAGCCTCACCTTCGTCAGCTTTTTCCATACCCAATAGAATTTTGATAGTTGTTGATTTTCCTGAGCCAGACGGACCAATCAAACCTACTATTTCTCCTGAATTTACTGTTAAATTAACAGAATTTAAGACATTATCATTTCCAAATTTCTTCTTTATATTTTGTAATTGTATTCTCTGGTTATTTATTTTCATTTTTTTCGCCTCCAAAAGTAAGTATTTACTCACTAATTCACTCTGAATTATAGTGAGTATTTACTCACTTATCAATAAAAAAAGAACTTTAAAAGAGTGAAAACTCTTTTAAAGCTCTTCAAGTAACTATTTTTCAGCTAACAATTCAAAGATGATACCTTCACGGACTCCACTCTCAGAAAACATCACATATGGACTTTCGCATTGTAACATTAACTGCATAACAGGAGTAAGTCCACCTATTATGATGTCTGCACGGCTACTTTCATCCCCTAAATCTGTAGCTCTCTCAGTTTTGTCCATATCTAACCACTTACGATATATTCTTTGAAATTCTTCTTTATATACACGGAAGTTATGAATATTAGTAGTATCTTTTTCATCTAACTTACCTAATTTTTTACGCGCAACAGTACGATTAGCCCCACCTAAAAGCACCAATGGTAAATCTTTAGCTTCAGATAGCCAAGGTAGTTTTTTAGCAAACAATTCTCGGAGAAAAACTTCAAACTCAAATAAATTTCCAGCATTTATTTTATCTTGTGTTTGAAATTTCTCAGTTAAACTAACTGCTCCATACTGAATACTGATTAAATTCAAGGCTTTTTTATTTTTCATTAAAATAACCTCAAAGCTACCCCCGCCCATATCACAGATGACAGCATCCTTAACATCTAAACAATTAGCTACTCCTACATAATCATAGTAAGCCTCAGCAGAACCAGATAAAATTTCTACTTCTACGCCTGTCAAAGACTTTATTTTCTCTAAAAATTCTTCTTTATTCTCAGCTACTCTAACTGCCGCTGTTGCAATTCCTTTAATCTTTAAATTAGGTAAATTCTCATAATGTTTCTGAAATTTTCTAACAGCATCCAGCGTTCTTTCAATTGCGTCAGCCTGCAACACTTTCTTTTCAGAATTTCCCATACCTTCCGCCATACGTGTCATTTCCTTAGCACGAAAAACTTCTCGGTACTTACCTTCATCACTAACTTCATTAATCGACAACCTTGTAGAATTAGAACCAAAGTCCAAAATTACTAAATTCTGCATCTCTGCCACCCCATATTTAAGATACACATATTGTAACACATTTTATAATAGTAATTTCATTTTAATTTAATAAATATGGCAATTCTACTTAAATATTGTCGAAGTAATTTACCCCGATTGCTCTACGTACTTCTTCTAAAGTTTTATTAGCGACTTCGTTTGCTTTTTCGCTACCTTCCTTAAGCATTGCATATACAGCTGGAATATCTTTTGCAAATTCTTCACGTCTAGCACGGATAGGTCCTAATTCAGCTTCTAAGACTTCATTCAAGTAACGCTTAATCTTAACGTCACCTAATCCACCAGCACGATATTGTTCTTTTAATTCTGCAACCTTGTCTTTGTCTTTATCAAAAATATCAAGATATGTGAAGACCATATTACCTTCTACTTTTCCTGGATCTTCTACGTGAATATGGTTAGGATCTGTGTACATTGACATTACTTTTTTACGTAATGTATCAGCATCATCAGATAAGTAAATAGCATTATTTAAAGATTTACTCATCTTTGCATTTCCATCTAAACCTGGTAAACGTCCAGATCCCTTAGGTGCAAATACACCTTGAGGTTCAACTAATACTTCGCCATAAATTGAATTGAAGGTTCTTACAATTTCACGAGTTTGTTCCAACATAGGTTCTTGATCATCACCAACTGGAACTAAATTAGCCTTAAAAGCTGTAATATCAGCAGCTTGGCTAACAGGGTAAGTGAAAAATCCAGCTGGAATTGAGCGTTCAAAATGTTTTTGTTGAATTTCAGCTTTTACAGTTGGATTACGTTCAAGACGTGAAACAGTTACTAAGTTTAAGTAATACAAATTCAATTCTGCTAATGCTGGAATTTGTGATTGCACAAAGATTGTTGATTTTTTAGGATCTAGTCCTACTGCCAAATAGTCTAATGCTACTTGTATTAATGAATTTTTTATTTTTTCAGGATCACGTGCATTGTCAGTCAAAGCTTGTTGATCAGCAATCATAATGTATGAATCATACTTTCCTGAATTTTGCATAGAAACACGTTTTTTCAATGAACCAATATAATGTCCCACATGTAATTTTCCAGTAGGTCTATCACCTGTTAAAATAATTTCTTTTGCCATAAAAATCCTCCTTAATAAAAAAGTCCTACTCATAAATATGAATAGGACGAACAAAGCCGTGGTACCACCTAATTTGCATAAAATGCCACTTAATTAAATATCAAATTTACTTTCTTCTACCAAGCCCCACTTCGATTTACTTGCTTATTTTCAGCTACCTAAGCTCTCTGTCATTGCTCATCTACTTTACTTGTTCAATGAAGATTACTCTTCCATTCTAATTTACTATTCAACTAAAGTAAAGGATTATTAACAGTAAAATGAAAATGCTTTATAATAGAAATATATTTACTTTTCTTAATCGAGGGAAGATATACATGAGTAAAATTAAGAAACATTTACAAGAAGAATTTGAAGATTGGGAAAGAGAACAACTGAAACAGCTACACAGTTTAAATGCTGCTTGGCGTCATTTAATTCTGAATGTTTTAGCATATCTTTCAATTTCTATCATTGAATATTTTTTAGCTGAAATTAGTAACTCTCAAACTTTACGTGCTGATGCTTTTAATAATATTTCTGGAATCGTATCTACAATGTTATTAATGATAGGAATTCACATTGCTAGAGACATTGATGACGATGACATTGCTGGAATGGCTCCCTTGCCTAAATTGAATATGTCGCAAAGAGGAAATGATCAAAGAGTTCAATTTACACGTTTCCGATATGAAACAGTCTTTACCCTTGTAACTGGAGTTGTTATGATTGGGATTGCCATCAGTGTTATCTCCACTGGTATCATTAATCTTTGGAAACCAGATAAACGTGTCATTCCTGAACCAATTGCTCTTGTTGGGGCTGGTATCGCTACTGTAATCATGTTAATTGTTTGGTATCTTAATCGCAGAGCTGGTAGAAAATTGCAAAATGCAGCTTTAAGTGCTTCTGCTCAAGATAGTTTAAGCGATGCTTTTACTAGTATTGGTACTCTAATCTCTATTTCCGGTGCTTTAATATTTAAGATCACCTGGCTTGATGGTGCTACTAGTATTTTAGTTGGTTTATTCATTTTATATTCTGGGTTTAAAATCTTTATGGATAGCAGTCTTAATTTAGTAGATTATTTTGATCCGGAAGTTGAAGAAGAATATCGAAATGTTGTTTTAAGCGTTCCAGGTGTAGCTCATCTTTCTGAACTGAAGGCGCACTATAATGGTAATATTGTTAGTTTGGATATTGTTGTTATGGTTAATGCTAAAATGTCCGTTTTAGATAGTTATCGTATTGCAGAAAATATTGAAAGAATTATGCATCATAGATTTGGAATTATGGATACTGATGTTGCTTTTATTCCTGATCCGAGTTCAATTGATGACGATGAAATTAAGGATAAATTTTAAAAAGAGTTTAAATTGATTACTTCAATTTGAACTTTTTTTCTTTAGGTGGCAAATACTTGCTACTAATCTTATCTACATGTTAAGATAATGTGCATTATTCTTTAGTAAAAGGTGTGATTAAAATTGGATAATGAAAAAGCTCTGGAACAAAAAAGAGTAGATGATGTAATGAATGAAATTCAAAAGCAATTAGATGCTACTCAAATTGAATATGATAAAGCTCACAAGGAAACTACTTCGGTTGAAAGAAATTATGTTCAAAACGCTAGAGTCAATACATATGAAGTTGATGATCAAATGGAAACAAACGCCGAAATTCAACAACAAAAGAACTTAGTTGCAAAAACGATTGAAAACGAAACAATTTTAAAGAAACAATTATCTACTCTAAAAATTCTACAAGATTCTGCTTACTTCGGTAGAATTGATATTCATGAGAACGGAGAAGAAGATTCCGAAACTCTTTATATCGGAACATCTTCATTAGTAGATGAAGATCAAGATTTTCTCATCTATGATTGGCGTGCCCCTATTTCTTCTATTTACTACAATGGTACACTTGGCCCTGTATCCTATGAAACACCTATGGGAGAACAATTTGCTGAATTAAAAAAGAAACGTCAATTTACTATAAAAAAAGGTGTCATTACTAATATGTTTGACACTAATGAAACAATTGGTGATGAAATTTTACAGAGTGTTTTGGGAGAACATTCTGACGAATACATGCGTAATATCGTTGCTACTATTCAGGCTGAACAAAATGATATTATCCGCGATGTTAAACATGACTTGCTTCTAGTTCAAGGAGTTGCGGGTTCTGGAAAAACTTCTGCTATCTTGCAAAGAATTGCTTTTCTTTTATATCACAGTCGTGACAAACTTAACGCTGAACAAATTGTGCTTTTCTCACCTAATCTTTTATTCAGTCACTATATTTCTGAAGTGTTGCCTAGTTTAGGTGAGAAAAACATGCGCCAAATTACTTTGGCAGAATTTCTTAATAATCGTTTTGAGGGATTACAAGTTGAAAGTCTCTTTGATAAATATGAAAAGAAGATCACTTCTTCTAAAAAAAACAAATTCAATTGAAAGTATTAAGGAAGATCCACAATTTATGCATACAGTTGAAGAATATGTCCAAAATGTTAGCTCATCCCAACTAAGATTTACTGATATTATGCTAGATTCCGAGATTTTCTTTAGTCATAATGAAATTCATGATATCTATTCCCAACTTCCACAGGCTATGAAACCTAGTCAAAAATTTGCTGAAACTAAAAACTTACTTATTAAACAATTAAACAGAAAAATTAAAGAAAATGCTCAAGCTGATTGGGTTCGTAGTGAAATCGAAAACTTATCAGATGAAGAATACTATGATTTACTTGGTACTAAAAGACGTCATGCCTTTCAAGCAATTGATGATGAAGAATTTTACATTGGTAGAAAAATCGTAAAAAAATGCTTTGCCCCCGTATATGACGCTTTATATAACAATTATTTTATTGACTACTATGCTCAATATTCTGATTTTTTAGCCAATAAATTACCAGAAGCTGTTGACCTTTTTAATCAAAATTTGGAGTTTCATAAAATAGATTTAGTTGATGCTGCTCCTCTGTTATATTTACGTGATTTACTAACAGGTAGTGGACGTAATCAAGCTATTGCACATCTATTCATTGATGAGATGCAAGATTACACATTGCCACAATTAATGTATTTAAAGTATATTTTTCCTAATGCTAAACTCACTCTTTTAGGTGATAGTGAACAAGCATTGTTCAATGAGTTTAGAACACCACAAGAGTTACTAGATTACTTTAACAAACATCTCAACGTCAAAAAATCGCGTATCATCAAGTTAAATAAAAGTTATCGTTCAACACAACAAATAACCAATTTTATGAAAGCTTTATTACCAGATGGCAATGAAATTCAAGCTTTTACACGCCAAGGTAAAAAACCTGAATTAATTATCGCTTCTAAAGAAAATGGATTACATGCATTAAAACTTGAATTAAAGCAACGTGACTTAAGTTCCCCGGTTGCTTTAATAACTAAAAACCAATCTGAAAGTGACTTCTTATATCAAAAACTTCGTAAAAGTTTCGATTCTGTCACCTTACTAGAAGATAAAGACCGTTCATTGCCTAAGGGTATCGTTATTCTACCAATTTATCTTGCTAAAGGATTGGAATTTGATGATGTTATAGCTTATGATATTTCACATGATAATTATTCTGGAATAAATGATACTGGAATTTTATACACAATTTGTTCTCGCGCGATGCACAGACTAACTTTAATTTCATGTGGAAAGCCATCATCTTTAATTATGAGTATTCCATCTGATTTATACACTACTAAGTCAACCGTTACTTTATAATCTTTACTGTAACAAATTATGCTTGCCAAAAATAGTATAATATAATATACTATTTTGGTAAGTCTGATGCCACTTTAGCTCAGTAGGTAGAGCATCACCATGGTAAGGTGGGGGTCACCGGTTCAAGCCCGGTAAGTGGCTCTTATGATTAATTGAATATGATAATGTACCAGTCTTTTATTGACTGGTATTTTTTTACAAAAAAATACAGTAGCTCACAATTGAACTACTGCACTTAACTATTTTTACATATGTTCTAGTCTATCAATTCGCTTTTCAATTGGTGGATGTGTGTCAAAAAGATGTGTCCATGAGCCATCTTTAAACGGATTAGCGATATACATCGAAGCGCTACTTGGATCTGCATTTTGCATTGGTTCACTCATAGAAATTTTTCTTAAAGCATTTATCAAACCTTGAGGATTTCTAGTAAGTTCAACAGCCGATGCATCAGCTAAATATTCTCTATTTCTTGATAGTGCCATTTGAGCCATAGATGCCGCTAACGGTCCTAAGATAATTGCTAAAACTGATAATAATAGCATTATAACTTGACCAGCATTACCATTATCTCTATCATCGCGTCTACCTCCACCCCACCACATCGCGTTCATTCCCATATTTGCTAAGAATGAAATTACAGAGGCAAGAGCCAAAGCATATGTTTGTAATCTAATATCATAATTTCTAATATGAGAAACTTCATGTGCCATTACACCTTCTAATTCCTCACGATTAAGTCTTTGTAGAATCCCAGTTGTTGCCGCCACTGCCGCATGTTCAGGATCAGGCCCGGTAGCAAAAGCATTAGGACTAGGATCGTCAATGATAAATACCCTAGGCATCGGTACTTTGCCAACCATTGCCATATCTTCTACAATATGCCATAATTCAGGAGCTTGCTGCTCGGTTATTTCCTGAGCATTATTCATACTCATTACTACATCTGTTGATTGACCTAAAATCACGAACATATAAACTATGCCGACAACAACTGCAATAATAATACCCGTTTGAGCACTTCCCATAAAGGCGTATCCAATCGCTGCCCCTATTAGTCCGGCTAAAAATACAAAGCCCGCCATTACTAGAACAGTTTTGCGTTTATTTTTTGCTATCTGTTGATATAACATTTAACTACCTCTTAAAAAGATACCTTTGGTGCTTCCTTTTCTTCAGCAGGAATTTCCAAGTAATTTACCTTTGTAAAATGATGCATCTTCGCAACTACATTAGAAGGGAAAGTTAGTAACTTTTGATTGTATACAGCTGCACTACTATTAAATAATTGTCGTGAATAAGCAATTTTATTTTCAGTATTTGTTAACTCTTCTTGTAATTGAGTGAAGTTTTGACTAGCTTTTAAATCTGGATAATTTTCAGCTAAAGCAAAAATAGATTTTAAAGAGTCTGTCAACTGATTAGATAATTCCATTTTCTTTTGTGGATCAACGTCTGCTGGCAGTGCCACCATTTGATTTCTTAATTCTACAACTTTAGACAATGTTTCTCTTTCATGTTTTGCATATCCTTTTGTAGTTTCTACAAGATTAGGAATCAAATCATTTCTTCTCTTCAATTGAACATCAATTTGACTCCACGATTCATCGGTATTTACTTTTGCACGTTGTAATCCGTTGTACATTGATATATATACAGCAACAACAATTACAATCAATGCTATTACGATTATTAAGCCCATTTAAATTCCTCCATATCATATTATTTAACTATTATTTTAACAAAAAATATATTCCCATCAAATAATTTTAACTAAGCTTAGTACTTTTTTACAAAAATATTACAATTCTATCAAATTACTTCCTGTTTCTTTGAGATAGACATTATAAGTACTATCATCAAATAAAACAAATTCCACTAAATCAAAGTCTCCAGGATTATCTTGGACATATTCTTTAACAACTTGAAATGCAATTTTAGTAGCCTCAACAACTGGATATCCATAAATTCCTGTTGAAATAGCTGGAAATGCAATTTTTCTAATATTACATTTTTGGGCTAAATGTAGACTATTTCTATAACAAGCAGCTAGGAGTTGGGATTCATCAGTATTGCCACCTTTCCAAATAGGCCCAACGGTATGAATAACATATTCCACAGGTAAATTATATCCTGATGTAATTTTAGCTTGTCCAACTTCACAGCCATTTAGTTGGCGACATTCTTTTAATAATAATGGCCCGGCTACGTGATGAATAGCACCGTCAACACCTCCACCACCTAGTAAACTAGTATTAGCAGCATTAACGATTGCATCAACATTATCAACTTTTGTTATATCTGCTTTCAATAATCTAATCTTTGTTTTATTATCTACATGATTTAAATTTAATAAAATCTTTTCACGCAAATTTTCAATTTTTCTTTTTAACTCTTCATAATTATACTTTCCAATTAACCTATCATAATAGGCACTTGTCTGAGCCAAATTAATATAGGTTAAGGCGCCCATATCATCAGGAACAACCCCTGCGCCTTGGTGGTAACAGAGTGCCAATCTATAATAAATATCCGAACGAATATCAAGATCTTTTGGCCCTAATTGTTCTTCTGATATTTGATAATATTTAAATGCTAGTAATTTATTTTTTTCTACAAAATCACCATAAAAATATGCATCTCCTACTTTATAACTACCATTACTATTTCCATCTAATGATGCTTGGACAAAATAATAAAATGCCTTTTCACTATCTTTTACACCAGTTCTTCCATAAGCATAAATATAACCTAAATTACAGGCTGCTTGACTATTTCCAAGTTGCGCCGCATCCTCATAATATTCTTTAGCTATTTCATAATCTCCTCGACGATAAGCTTGTACTCCTAAGTTCAATAAATTAATTGATAATTCTTCATCATCTACCGATTCACGCTTTAACTTATCTTCAGCTAATTTATTTTCTAATTTTCTAAAATCTGTTAACTTACATTTACGAATAATCTTTTTTATTTTATCTAAAGGATATGGAACAGTGTGTATAGTATATTTTTCTACTTTTACCACCTGTGCTATTTTTTCATGCCCATCAATACCAACCGGCACAACTACTAAATCTAAAGGCTTTATTTCTTCATCATCTGTTAGATAATAATAACTTTTCCCATTTTCTTCAAAAATAACACGACAATAAATATAATTTTCTATTGTTTCACTCACAATAATCACCCCAAACGCTCGATTATACAAAAAAAGTCAGAGAATTACTTTCTCTGACTTATGCGGCAGTATTCATATGAATAAGTTGATGCAGTTCACATCTACATCAAGCAAGTACGTTACAATCCGGTAACATCTGTACTCTGCCTTAATGAAAATAATCACTAGTCGCCGCAGCGAAACAACAAAATGTTGTCTGATTCTTCTCGACTCATCGCATCTACTTTATACTAACCTATATTAGATTAAAAATCAAATTTAAACTAACTTCTTATCCATTCGATGATGTGGCATTTCTGCATCTAGAAATCCTTCACCTACAACCTCATATCCAAGTTTTTTATAAAAAGCTTGCGCTGTATCCTGAGCACCTAATGTTAAATATGGCACCTTTGCTTTTCTCGCATCTTCCTCAATATTACGAAGTAAACTTGAACTATATCCTTTTCCACGACTATCTTTTAAGGTCGCTACTCTTTGAATATGCCAAACTCCATCATCTTCTATTTTCACTCTCGCACAAGTCACAAAATTACCATCTACATATCCACAGTAATACTTTGGACCTTCTTCACCTTCAATTTCTATTTCGATAGGAACACCTTGTTCCTTAACAAAAACATCTTCTCTAATAATTAAACTATCTCGATAAACTTGTGAATCTAACTTATTAGAATTTTTTACTTCAAACATAATTTACCTCTGATTATTCTTGAATTTACTTATTATAAAAACTATAATGAACATGTAGTTAGATATATAATATATTACACTAACTTAGCTATCGTGAAAAGAGGCGACAAGTATGGCTCAAAAGTTGAGTAAGGAAGAACGTAAAGCTATGGCTCGTAAGGCTATGGAAGCCCGTGCTAAGAATCCTAACAAGTCATCACATGGTTCTGGCTTTGCTAAGATCGACGCTGATGCTAAAAGCTTGCGCGATTAATTAATCTTATTACGATTGCAAACAAAAAAGATGAGCGGTTCGCCCATCTTTTTTATTATCTCGCAAATTGACTATTATATAGGTCTGCATAAAAACCATCTTTTTCCATTAAGGTATCATGATTTCCTGTTTCTACAATAGATCCATGATTCATTACAATAATATTATCTGCATCTCTAATTGTTGAAAGTCTATGTGCAACTACAAAACTTGTTCTTCCAGCTAACAATTTTTCCATTGCTTGTTGAATTAGAATTTCCGTACGCGTATCAACAGAACTAGTTGCTTCGTCTAAAATCAAAATTTCAGGATTAGCTAAAAACGCTCTAGCTATTGTTATCAATTGTCTTTGTCCTTGTGATATATTAGATGCTTCTTCATTTAGGATAGTTTGATATCCGTCTGGTAACTGTCTAACAAACGTATCAACATGAGCTGCCTTAGCTGCTGCAATAATTTCTTCTTCCGTAGCTTGCTCATTTCCATATTTTATATTGTCATAAATTGTACCCGTAAATAACCAAGTATCTTGTAATACCATTGAAAAATGAGATCTAATTTCTTCTCTCGACATACTTCTAGTATCTTGTCCATCAAGTTTTATACTACCACCATTAATATCGTAAAAACGTTCTAATAAGTTAATTAACGTTGTCTTCCCTGCACCTGTAGGACCAACAATTGCCACTTTTTCACCTGGACTAACATTCAAGTTAAAATCTTTCATCAATTGTTTATCAGAAGTATATCCAAAGTTCACATGATTAAAACTAATTTTATACTTACCTTGGCTACCATCATTGTTATCTTTTAGATTAGTGTCCATTTCAGCTTCATCTAAAATTTCAAAGATTCGTTCTGCAGAAGCTACTGTTGCCTGAATCGTGTTGGCTATATTAGCAATTTGTGTAATTGGTTGAGTAAATTGGTTTACATATTGCAAAAATGCTTGAACATTTCCTAATGTAACAGTTCCATTAGCGACTTGTATTCCACCTACTATTGCAACGAAAACATAGCCAATATTTTTTACCATATTCATCAATGGCATTATCAAACCAGAGATAAATTGCGCCTTCCATGAACTTTTATAATATCTTTTATTTTCAGCTTCAAATTCTTCAATTGTACTTTTTTCTTTATTAAAAGTTTTAACAACTGTGTGTCCGGCATAATTTTCTTCTACATAATTATTTAACAATCCTAAACTCTTTTGTTGTGCAACAAAATATTTTTGTGAACGGGGAGCTACCAATGAAACAACGGTTAAGCCTAGCGGAATTGTAATACAAGCAATTAAAGTTAGTTTCCAACTAATAGATAGCATCATGAAGAAGACCCCTACAAATGTTACTGTACTTGTTACAAGTTGGGCCAAATTTTGTTGCAAAGTTCCCGCTATATTATCCATATCATTAACAGCTCTAGACATGATATCTCCATTAGAATGAGTATCGTAGTATGAAACTGGCAGATACCGCATCTTAGATTTCATTGCCTTTCTAAGTCGATAAACTACCTTCTGAGAAATATTAGCCATCATTAGCTGCTGTATAAAAGATAAAGCTGCTGAAGCTAGGTATAAAACTGCTACCGTCATTAAAATTCGTTTAATGGCTGCAAAATCAATTGGATATTTTCCGATACTTTGTCCACTTGCTAAGCCTTTTTTTATTCCAATATAGATTTCAGTCGTCGCTCCACCTAAGATCTTAGGAGTTATAATTTGAAAAATTACAGACCCAATCGCAAATATAAATACTAATACAAAAGCCCATTTCCAAGGCCCCATAAATCCTACTAAGCGTTTTACGGTTCCCCAAAAATCCTTTGCACCTTCCGCTTTTGGTCCTTTCATTCTACCGCCATGTCTTTGCATTAGATTGCAGCTCCTTTCATCTGTGATTCAACAATTTCTTGGTAAGTAGTATTATCAGCTAATAATTCCTTATGTGTGCCTTGTCCTACTACCTTGCCTTCATCTAAAACAACAATATGATCTGCACCAGTAACTGTTGAAATTCTTTGAGCTACAATAACTATAATTGCTTTGCTAATTCTCTCATCTTGACGTAGTGCTAAACGTAATTTAGCATCTGTTTTAAAGTCTAATGCAGAAAAAGAATCATCAAATACATAAATTGAAGCAGGTTTGATAATTGCACGTGCAATTGCTAATCTCTGCTTTTGACCACCAGAAAAATTATCCCCGCCTTGTTCAACAACAGCATCTAATCCATCTGGTAAGTCTGAAATGAAATCTTTAGCTTGAGCTATTTCTAGAGCTTTCCACATGTCTTCTTCAGTTGCTTCAGGATTTCCAATTAGTAAGTTCGAACGAATAGTTCCTTTAAAAAGTACTGCTTTTTGTTGAACGAACGCTACCTTGTCATGCAAATCATGTAAGCTATATTTTCGTACATCATTTCCATCAATCAATACTTCTCCTGAATTTACATCGTATAGTCGAGGAATAAGATTAATTAATGTAGATTTACCAGATCCTGTCCCACCAATAATAGCTAATGTTTCTCCAGCTTTTACATCTACAGATAAATTATCCAATGCTAAATCTTCTGCACCACGATATCTAAATGATACATTCTTAAATTCTAGACTTGCTTGTATTTTATTACTGTCACGACCTATTTCTGATTCTGCGTCATTAATTGAATTTTCTATCTCTAAAACAGCATTAATACGTTTAGCAGCTGCTTCCGCTCTTGGTACCAATACAAAAATCATTGATAGCATCATAAAGCTAAATAAAATCATTGAGGCATAAGTCATGAAAGCTACTAAATTACCTACTTGCATTTCATGGTTAGCTATTAACTTAGCTCCAAACCAAATAATTCCCATATTTGTTACATTCAAAACTAAGGTCATAATAGGAAACATTAAGGAAACAATGCTGAAAACTTTAATCCCTGTTTCTGTATAATCTTTATTAGCTCTATCAAATCTTTCCTGTTCAAACTTATCTTGTCTAAAAGCTCTAATTACTCTTACACCAGTTAATCCTTCACGAAAGATTAAATTAATTCTATCGATTTGTTTTTGTAATTTTTGAAATAACGGCACTGCAAAATACATAGCACATCCAATAGCGATTAGTAATATTGGAATAGATACTAAGAATATGCTAGTTAGACGTTTTTCATTAAAATATGCCATTACACTTGCACCAATTAGCATTAAAGGTGCCATAATCATCATTCTCAACATCATTATTGTAACGTTTTGAATTTGTATAACATCATTCGTCGTCCTAGTAATTAATGATGAAGAACCAAATTTATCCATTTCATAATTTCCAAAGGATAAAACTTTTTTAAATATCTTTCCTCTTAATCTGGCACCCATTTTTTGTGCTTGAGTAGAAGCAAAATATACATTTCCTGCTGCTGCAAAAATGCCGACTAAAGTCAGGCCCAGCATTTGAAGACCTATTTGCCAAATATATCCTACATTTCCTTTAGCTACTCCGTTATTTATTAAGTTAGATGTCAAATTAGGTAAGCTTAAATCACACACCACTTGAAATCCTAAAAAGATAGTAGCAGTAATAATTGCCCACCAATCTAAATTTCGTCGCATCAACTTTACCATTTTGTTCCTCTTTTCTATTTATTATTTAGAAAAACCATACTCAATAAACTCTAATTTGTGTAAATATTCTTGCTTTTTTTCTTCAATATCTATTTTAGGAATGTCTGATTCATGCTTCATTTGCAAGAATGTATCGGTTATTACTATGATAAATGGGGTAATTAAAATTCTGATAAACATATCAAAGTCACTTCGACTTTTTATTTTTAATTTTTCTTTATCTATCATTTTATATATAACATCAAAATCTTGTTTCACATTCCAACCATGCTTACTATTATCCTTGGATTTAACTTCCTTTTGTCTAAAATCCTTCATAAAACTTGCTTGTAATAGATAGTAATAAAAATTAGAATATTCTCCTCCTAGTACTTCATGAATCTGTTTTGGAAAGACTATTTTTACAGTCGTAAAAATATCTCCATTTTGTTCATCTAATTCTTTAAAAAAGTCATCCCTAAAGTTTTGCATAATTTTTTGAGTAATATAGAGATATAGATCTCTTTTATCTTCAAAATATTGATAAAAACTTCCCCGAGGGATTTTGGCTAATTTTATAACTTCATTAATTGAAGAATCGTTATAGTTATGACTCGAGAATACCTTAATTGCCGCTTGAATTATGCGATTCTGCTTTTCTTTATCAATTCCAAAAAATGTTTCTTTTGGCATAAAATCTCCCCTATTCCTTGCGTAAAGCTTCTACTGGATCTAGCTTAGATGCTCTATTGGATGGTAAAATTCCGGCAATCATACTGATAACAACACTAATAACTATTCCAGCTATTGCATATTTAGTAGTCATGGAAACAACACTTACTTCGAAAGCCGCTTTCGTAAAGTTATTAATGAAGAAACCTAGAACATAAGTTACAACTACGCCAATTGCTCCTGATGTAATTCCAATTAAAAATGCCTCAGAAGCAAATATTCTTCTAATATCTTTTCTTCTAGCACCTAGAGCTTTAAGTACACCTATTTCTTTTGTACGTTCAACTACAGAAATATTTAAAACTACCAATATCATAATTGCTGAAACCACTAATGAAACAGCAGCGATAGCAGTTAATACCCAAGTAATAATATTCAACATTTTCGTAAACATTTCCGTCATTTGTTCTTGCATTGAACCTGTATAACCAAGATCTTTTACTTTGTCCTTAATCATCTTAGTGTTGTCTTTGTTAGCTGTATGTAGATATACTACATTTGGCAATAATTTTTCTTGGTTTGTCTTATATAGGTCTTGTAAACCTGCATAAGTAAAGAAAACTGTACTTGAACTTTGACTTTGTGATTCATATAAACCTGTTACTTTAAAGTTTTGTGTAATTGTCTTTTCACCTATCTTCAAAGTCAAAGTAACCTCTTTATCTAAAATATTCTTTCCTAGTAAATCTGCAGTAGCTCTATCTAACATTATTTCATGATTATTCTTAGGAGCTTTTCCTTCTACAATGCTTGATTTAGAAATACTATCAGACATTGTTTGCAACATCATTAAACTAGCTTGCTTATTATTATATTTAACTGTATTAGTTCCTAGTGAAAATGAACTATAACCTTTTTGATATCTATCTACATGTTTTATCTTACTTAACTTTTCTATATCCTTTTTTGTAAAACCTGTATTAGTTCCTGACCCCGTTAAAGCAGCCATATTCTCTTGCTGTTGTTTAGCTATCTCTTCACGACTCATATTTTGTGGATTTTTTGTCGTTTGTTGAGTACTACTCTTCTTATGAACTTCAGTAATATTAGGGTTAGTATATGACTTCATAGTACTACTTACATAGCTTGTTACACCTTTACCTAAAGCTAACATCAATACTACTGACATGATCCCTATACTAGACCCAAGTGCTACTAGTAAATTTCTTCCTAACTTGGCTTTCATATTTAGAAATGCTAGCTTAATTGCTTTCCACATACTCATATTCTTTACTTTAATATCTTCACGAGTATTTTCTGTGTATTCCAAATCTAATTGTTGCTCATCTGAGATTAACTCACCATTATCTATTCTCAAAACTCGACTACAATGAGAGGCTACCTTGTCAGAATGGGTTACCATTAAAACTAATTTACCTTCTTCTGCAATTTCTCTAATCATATCGAGAATGGTATCTGTCGTTTCTGCATCCAAAGCTCCTGTAGGTTCATCAGCAATAATTACATCAGGATCATTAACCAATGCACGTGCAATAGCTACACGCTGTTTTTGCCCACCAGAAATTTGATCTGGTTTTTTATACATGTGTTTTTCTAATCCAACTTTGCGTAATAATTCTTTAGCACGTTTTTTTCTAAAATCTTCACTTACATTTGATAATGTCATCGCCATTGAAACATTATCTATTAGATTTAAATGTGAGATTAAATTAAAGTTCTGAAAAATAAATCCTATACTCTTTTTATGATAGTCAACTAATTCTTGAGTTGAAAAATTACGTAAATTCTTTCCTTCATAAATAATTTCTCCACCAAAATCAGAATCTAATCCACCAATTGCATTCATTAAAGTAGATTTACCTGACCCTGATTCACCAACGATCGCCACCAGTTCTCCAGCTTCAAAACTTGCACTAATTCCTCGCAAAGCTTCAAAGGTTCCTCCACCAGCCATCTTATATATCTTAGTAACATTTTTTAATTCCATTACTGGCATTTTTTTCAATCCTTTCAGATTTATTATGACAAGTTGTCATATGACACATTGTCATAATATCATTTTAAAATTATAATTGCAATAAAAATAGACCTCTATATAGAGATCTATTTTCACAATTAATCTATAACTCTTTTTATATCATCTACAATTTGTTCAGGATTTAAATGATATCGATCATACAATTCTTCAACTGGAACCATATCAGTTAATTCCTTTTGAGCACCAAAGTTTAAAACTTTCATTTCAGAATTAGCATAGAAGTGATCTACCTTTTCTCCAAAGCCACCAACCATGCTTGCATCTTCAAGTGTTACAACTAATTCATGATCCTTCTTTAGATTATTTAAAGTTTCAACATCTAATGTTGTAGCAGAAATCGGATTAATCAATGTAGCATCAACATTCAAATCTTCTTTCAACTTTCTTTGAACATCTTCACCTAATTTATAGAATGCACCTAATCCTAAGATTGCTACTTTCTCTCCCTGGTTTGCTATACGATAATTTATCTCTGTATAATCATCGTCTGCTTCTCCATGTCGTACTTCAGTAATTGGTTCACGAATAACAACCGGTTTATCAGTTTGTGTTAATGCCCAACGTAACATTGAAATTAATTCTTCTGCATTTGTTGGAGCTAAATATTCCAAGTTAGGAATGCTAGAAATCATACCTATATCAAAAATTCCTTGATGTGTATTAGAGTTTTCAGTAATGTGCCCACCTTTTACTAGCATAACAACTGGATAACCATTTAATGCCATGTCATGTTCTAATTGATCGTATGCTCTTTGAAGGAATGTACTATTATGGAAGACTACTGGTCTTGCGCCATTAGCAGCTAATCCTGTTGCATATGTGATAGAATATTGTTCAGCAATATCAACATCATCATAATTATCAGGATATTTTTCCTTAAATGGTACTAAGTCAAATACACCTGGTATTGCAGCATTAATAGCCATAATTGGTTTACCATCATCAATTTGTCTACCTAACTCATCAAGAATTAATTTATTATATGATTCCCCTGTTGCCACATTTTTAGTTGAACCATCTTCAACATTAAATGGTACATGCCAATGGAATTCACGTTTTCTTTCTATTGCTGGTTGATATCCTTCACCCTTCAAAGTGTTGATATGAACAACAATAGGATGGTCAATATCTTTTACTTCTTCTAAAACAGAAATCATTGTTTCTAAATCATTTCCATTATCAACATAACGATAATCCAAGCCCATAGCCTTAAAGAGGTTATTAGAACTTTGTCCATTTGTTTCACGTAATTCGGCGAACATCTTATACATACCACCATTTACATCATCAATGGACATTTGATTATCATTGAAGATAATTATTAAGTTAGATTTAAGCTTAGCAGCATTATTTAACCCTTCTAAAGCTAAACCACCACTCATAGAGCCATCACCAATAACAGCCACAATATTTCCATTTTCATTCTTCATGTCTCTTGCTTTGGCCATTCCTGTAGCCAATGCAATAGATGTAGAAGTGTGACCAACTTTAAAGTAATCATGTTCACTTTCATCTTGATTACTATATCCTGTAACATCGCGATAATGATCTGGATCTAAAAATGCCTCTTTACGTCCAGTTAACATTTTATGAGGATATGATTGATGTGAAATATCCCACACTACCTTATCCTTAGGAGAGTCAAATACATAATGAAAAGCAATAGTTGTTTCAACGATGCCCAAATTAGGGCCAACATGTCCACCAATAGCGGCATCTTTTTCTACAACTAATTGTCTAATTTCAGTAGCTACTTTTTTTAAATCATCAATTGTTAAATTCTTTACATCTTTAGGACTATTAATTTGATTTAAAATATAATCTGGATGTTGATTCATTTAAAATTTCACCTCTCAATAATGATAAAAATATCATACACCTTAAAGTTAACTTTAAGTCAAGGAATAAGCATTATAAAAAAATCATTGACCACGTCTCCGACAGTCAATGATTTGGGGTTATTTAATATTTTTTACAAATGTACTTGTTATTGCTGCGATTAGAGCACATACTACTAAACCTACAAAGGCAACACTATATGAACCTGACAATTGAACTAACCATCCGATCAATAGTGGTCCTATAAATCCACCTAATTGACCACCGAAGTTTACAACTCCAATTGAAGATCCATAAGTCTTTTCATCTAAGATCTGAGCAACAAAACTAAAAATCCCTGTAAATGCTAGAGATTTTGTGAAATATACTAAAATCTCAAAAATAACAATCCATACTAGTGTAGTCGATTTATACATTCCAAACATAAATATTAGTGTTAGCAATGAAGAAATAAAGATCATCCAACGTTCACGTTTACGGAAAATATGAACCATTACAAAGCCACTAATAAATGCTGCAATACCACCAGCTATTACTGGCAATGGAACCAACCATGCTAAATTCTTTAAATTAATATGTTGAGCTTGTAAGAAATATATTGGCATCCAGGTCTCTAAACCTTTTGTAATAACATTTAATACTAAACCTATTATTACAAAGATCCATATTCTACTATCGATTTCACGCCAATTAATTTTTTTAGCAGTTGTTGTTTCCTTTTTAGATTTAATTGGTCGCTCAATTAAATAATATAGACCAACCAATATCAAGCCTAGAATTCCCAAAAAATAGAATGATACTCTCCAACCATGACTAGCAATAATTGGAACAATAATTAATGGAGCAATAGCTGCACCGGCATAGTTTGATGAAATTGTAACTGATGTAGCTTGTGAACGATCACTCTTATCATACTCTTCAGAAATTTGCTTTAGAGCTGCTGATGGATAAGGACCTTCAGCTAAACCAAATAAAAATCTGATCACAACTAATGTCATTAATGATGTAGCTAAGCCTGTAAAAGCAGTTAATAAAGACCATAGTATCAAAGATATTATAACCGTTTTTTTACTACCTAATATATCAGTGACTATACCTCCTGGAATTTGCATTAAGGTATATCCTAGAAAGAAGGCACTAGCTGTCGCACCCAATGCGGCTGGACTAATTTGAAATTCCTTTCCTATGTATGCCATAGAGATATTCATTACAGTTCTATCAGCAAATAGAAGCATGTAACCTATATATAGTAAGATCAATGAGACTATTGGTTTTATTGATTTTTTCATTAAATTCATTTCCTCTCACTTATAAAATAATTTATTGAAATTAACCAATAAACATTATAGCTCATTGCTATTAATAATAAAATGAATAATTATATTCTTATAAATCGAATGATTAGTATTTTAAAATACTGTAATTTCAAAATACGCATCGAAACTTTCTTTTCCATTTAATTTATTAGTTGCAAATTTCTCTTTAAAATTACCATCTGTATATACAGTATCTGCTAAACTCCACCAAGGTTCAATACATACAAATTGTCCTTTAGCTGGATAAGACGACCAAATTCCTGCAAACTTAGAAGTTGGAGTGAAAACTTCTACTCCGTAATTATTTTTAGTATTTTTCAAACTAAATTTTGTAGGTTCTTCACCCAAGTCATAAATAATTGCATCCTTAGCAAATACGTCATGACTAATTTCTAATCTGGATTCTCCATCAATAGTATTAATGTTATCAACTAATCCACCTTTTAAAGGCAAAACTTTTCGCGTTTTTTCCGGTGTAATTTCAAGATAATAATCATCATAAGCAGCTTCACCTAAAGGAACACTAAATGCTGGATGAGCTCCTAGTCCAAAAAACATTTCACTATCACTAGGATTTTCTACTTCATACCTTACAACTAAAGTTTCTTCTTTTAGTTCGTAGACTAAACGGAAAATAAATTCATAAGGATATTTTTCTAGTGTCTCTGTATTGGATTTTAATTCAAAACATACAGATTCCTTAGTAAGTTTTTTAACTTCAAAATCCATATCTCTAGCAAATCCATGTTGTCCCATACGATATTCTTTCCCATCAACAAACATTTTTCCATCTTTTAGTGCACCTTCAATTGGAAATAGTACCGGAGACTTTCTTCCCCAATATTTACTATCGCCACTCCAAAGATAGTTCATACCATTACTTTTATTAATTAAACTAGCTAATTCAGCACCATGTTCATTAATCGTAACAAATAATTTTTCATTTTCAATTTTTACAGCCATCTTTATTCCCCCTACTTTAAAATTCAAATTTATTATATCAAATTTATTTATACTTATGATTAAAATAAAAAATCTTAACTTCCATTTAAAGCTAAGATTTTTTTACTACATTATCATGTTTAACAGGTAATCTCATAATAAAACTAGTCAAATTTTTATTAGATTCTACATAAATATATCCATGATGCAATTCTATAATACTTTGAGCTATTGCCAATCCCAGTCCTGTCCCACCTGTTTCTTTAGAACGTGAACTTTCTACTCGATAAAATCGATCAAATACCTGTCGCAATGATTTTTCTGGAATAGGTTCTCCATCATTAGAAATCCTTATTTCTATTTCTTTTTCATCTACTTTTGTTAATTGCAAGTAAATGTTTTTACCATCACTACCATACTTCAAGGCATTCGTGATTAAATTATTAAATACTCGAGCAAGCTTTTCTGGATCAGCTTCAATTTTTACTGGACTATCGGGTAAAATTGTATTAATTTCCATACCCTTTTTATTTGCTTCCAATTCAAAACTAGCTCCTATTTGTTCTAGCATCGCATTCAATTCTAGAGATTGTATTTGTAATGGTGCATCAGTTTGACGTACTTTCGTATATTCAAATAAGTCATCCACCAATGATTTCATCTGCTTAGATTTTAAATATGCTGTATGCGTATATTTTAAAATATCTTCTTCAGATCGATATTGTTTATCTTCAATAAGACCCAAATATCCAATAATAGATGTCAGGGGTGTACGTATATCATGACTGACATTCGTTATTAATTCATCTTTAGAGCGTTCGATCTCTCTTTCATCTTCCATCGCTTTAATCGTACTATCAACAAGTGCATTGACACTTGCTACTACTCTTTGCATTTGTCCCTTTAATTGAAAAGGAATACGGTGATTAAAGTGACCATCTGCAATATAGTGGAGCTCATTAATGATATGTCTCAATTGCATTTGATGATATCGTCGAACTAATCTCCAATAAACTACGATAACATCAACTACCGCCATAAGTATAATGAATATCCAACCCCAACTCCATAATTGAATATGTGCATACTTAAAATCTAAGGAAGTTTTGATTAGGAATATTCCTGAAGCTAAATCAGGATTAGATACTAACAATTGATTCAAAATCACATAAAGCGACATATTTAACAGAATTAACAATATAATTGTTAAAATACCTTCGCCTAATAGCTCACTCTTTTCTCGACCAGTTATGTGAAATTTCACAGTTCTTTTCCCCTTTAGCTTACTAAATTAGTGTGACTCTATCTTATATCCAACACCCCAAACAGTTTGGATAACTTGTTCTCCATTAGTTGCATCTTCAATCTTATCACGCAAATGACTAACATGAACCATTACGGTCTTAGCTGATACAACAGATTCTTGTTGCCAAACTCTTTCAAAGATTTCATCAGCTGAGAAAACTCGATTAGGATGACTAGCAAGTAAGTGTAAAATTCCAAATTCTAGTGCAGTTAATTTGATTTCCTTACCTTCTAAAGTTTTTACCTCATGAGAATCTTTCTTTATAATGAGTGGCCCAATTTCGATTTGATCTGGTTCATTATTTTTAACATTATGTTCAGCTCTACGCAATAATGATTTTACACGTGCCATAACTTCCAAAGGATTAAATGGCTTTGTAACATAATCATCCGCACCTTGTACTAAACCTTGAATTTTATCCAAGTCATCCGTTTTAGCAGATAAAATTAATACTGGAATTTGTGATTCTTTTCTTACTTCACGAATTACTTCCATTCCATCCATTTGTGGCATCATCACATCTAAGATCATCAATGCAATGTCAGGATTCATGTTCAACTTAGACAAAGCTTCTTTACCATTATATGCTTTTTCTACTTCATATCCTTCATTTTCAACATATATACTTAATAATTCAACAATATCTTTATCATCATCAACAATTAAAATTTTCATTTTCTATCTCCTTAGGTATACTACTTAGATTATAGTGTACGATTTATAATACTATTGTATCAAAGTTAAGCGCTATCGCAACTGAAGTTTTCTATAAATATTCTTGATATTTTTTTGAAGTATGTCTTAAATAATTATTAAAGTAACAACCTAATTATTTATTTAGTATCAAGCTCATTAAATCGTCATCTTTTCGCTTAAATAGTACAACAGCTCGCTGCAATCTCCTCAATGCATCTTCAATTAAATCTGTTGAAGTTGCTATATTCATACGTAAGAATTGTTTTCCATTTCCATCAAATTTATCTCCAGCAGTTAAAATTAACCCTGTCTTTTTACGAATAAATTCCGTTAATTCTTGTGCATCAACATTTAATGATGATATATCCAACCAAAGAAAGTATGATGCTTCGTTTAAACTTGGTTTCACATCTGGAACATTATGCTCTAAAAAACGTTCAATGAAATTTCGATTTTCTCTTAGATATTCTTTCAATTCTTCAAGCCAAACTCTTCCTTTTGTATATGCTGCAATTGTTGCCGGAACTGCTAAACTATTAGCTTCATTAAGATGGAAACTTTTTATTGCGTTATCTACTTGCTCTTTCAACTCTTTATTTGGTGTTATTATTGTTGCAGTTTGAATTCCAGCAATATTAAATACTTTACTTGGTGAAACAGCTATAATCGTATTCTTTAATAATTTTTCGTCTAAACTAAATAATGGAGTATATTTCTTCTCAAATGTTATTTCCCCATGAATTTCATCACTAAAAATTTTAAAATCATACTTTAAACTTAATTTTAGTATCTTTTCCAAATCTTTTTGAGACCATATTTTTCCAACTGGACTATGCGGATTACAAAGAACAAATAGATTAGTCTTTTTTAATTTATCTTCTAAATCTAGCCAATTAATGTCATAATTGCGTTTTTCTTTATCGTAAATAAGTTCACTTACTAGTACTTTTTGTTTTCCTTCTCCAACTTTCTTAAATTTATCAAATCCTGGAGTTAAAACTGTTATTACACTATCTTCACTCATTAAATTAGTAATAATAGCTGATAAAGTAGCTACTACTCCTTGAGAAAAAGACATCCAGGAAATATCAAGGGTACAATTATGCATTTCTTTATACCATTTAGCTACACTTGCATAATATTCGTGCGGAATATATTCGTATCCAAAATTCTTATTTTCTATTCTTTTGTGTAATTCAGTAATTATTTCAGGTGCTACTTCAAAATCCATATCACCAAGTGTCATTGGTAATTCGCTATCATTAACATGCCACTTAAGTGAATTCTGAAATTTTTCCACCTTATCAAAATTGTACATTCTACTACCTCTCAATTTTACTCTATTATTTCATCAAAAACTTTTCCTATACTATCATGGATTAATAAATCTGCATATCTGTCATAAGGTGTCTTACTTTTATTAATTAAAATTAGTTTATTCCCATCATAATAATTAACAAAACTTGCAGCTGGATAAACATTTAGAGAAGTTCCACCTACAATTAACATGTCAGCTTTTTTTATTGCTTTAATACTATTATTGATAATTTCTTCATCTAATCCTTCTTCATATAAAACAACATCTGGTTTGATTATCCCACCACACTCTTTACATTGTGGTACACCCTTACTTTCTGTAATTGTACTTAATGGGTAAAATTTGCCACATTTCATACAATAATTTCTATGAATTGATCCATGCAATTCGTAAACAGTCTTACTTCCTGCTAATTGATGTAGTCCATCTATATTTTGAGTAACGATGGCTTTTAACTTACCTTGTTCCTCTAATTTAGCTAATCCTAAATGTGCTAAATTAGGCTTAGCACTTTCATATATCATAGTAGAACGATAAAAATCATAAAATTTTTCTGGATTTTTCATAAAAAATGAATGCGATAAAATTTGCTCTGGAGGATAACCAAAATTCTTTACTGTATTATAAATCCCTTGTTCACTTCTAAAATCTGGAATTCCACTTTCAGTAGATACTCCTGCTCCACCAAAAAAGACAATGTTGCTACTCTCTGAAACTAATTTTTTTAATTTTAGTATATTTTCATCCATGAAAATCCCTCCATTCTATAATATATCTACATCTTATTTTACCCTATATGTAAAAAAAAAGAACCCAGACTTCGTCTGAGTTCTTTATCTTAATTTACTAAGAATTATTCAGCGTTACCGCCATTTTTCTTAATAATTTCATCTTGGATGCTCTTTGGAACTGGTTCGTAGTGATCCATTGTCATTGTAAATGTACCACGACCTTGTGTTGCGGAACGTAATACAGTTGCGTAACCGAACATTTCAGCCAATGGAACAAATGCGTTAACAACTTGTGCGTTACCACGTGCTTCCATACCTTCAACACGTCCACGACGAGCTGTAACATGACCCATAACATCACCTAAGTTATCTTCTGGTGCAATGATTTCAACCTTCATAATTGGTTCAAGAATTACAGCACCACCCTTAGGAGCAGCGTTACGCAATGCTAAGGATGCAGCAACCTTAAATGCAGCTTCACTGGAGTCAACATCGTGGTAACTACCATCATATAACTTAGCCTTAACGTCGATTAATGGGTAACCAGCCAATACACCGTTTTGCATAGCTTCCTTCAAACCTTGTTCTACTGAAGGAATGTATTCACGAGGAACTACACCACCAACGATAGCATCTTCAAATTCGAAACCTTTACCTTCTTCATTTGGTGTAAATTCAATCCAAACGTCACCGTATTGACCTTTACCACCAGATTGACGAACAAACTTACCTTGTGCAGATACTTGTTTTGTAAATGTTTCACGGTAAGCAACTTGAGGTTCACCAACAGTAGCTTCAACGTTAAATTCACGCTTCATACGATCAACGATGATATCCAAGTGCAATTCACCCATTCCGGCGATCAATGTTTCACCTGTTTCAGGGTTTGTTTCAGCCTTGAATGTAGGATCTTCTTCAGCAAGTTTTTGTAAAGCAACGTCCATCTTATCTTGGTCTGCTTTTGATTTAGGTTCAACAGAAACTTGGATAACTGGATCTGGGAATTCCATAGATTCAAGAATCAATGGTGTCTTAGGATCTGTTAAGGAGTCACCTGTTGTTGTGTTCTTCAAACCAATAGCAGCAGCGATATCACCAGAGAATACTTCTGGAATTTCGTTACGGTGGTTAGAGTGCATTTGTAGTAAACGACCTACACGTTCACGTTTACCCTTTGTAGCGTTCAATACGTATGAACCAGCTTCAAGAGTACCACGGTAAACACGGAAGAATGTTAAACGACCTACGAATGGGTCTGTAGCAATCTTAAATGCTAAACCTGCGAATGGAGCAGAGTCGTCAGCTTTCAATTCAATTTCTTCACCTGTTTCAGGATCTGTTGCCTTGTATGGCTTAACATCTAATGGAGATGGTAAGTAATCATTAACACCATCTAACATCATTTGAACACCTTTGTTCTTGAAAGCAGAACCTGCAAATACAGGGAATACGTCTAAGTTCAATGTAGCTTGACGAATTGCAGCACGAATTTCATCGTTGCTGATTTCTTCACCTTCAAGATACTTGTCCATGATATCTTCATTAACGTCAGCTAAAGCTTCGATCATTTCATCACGACGAGCTTGTGCATCTTCTTTGTATTCATCTGGAACATCAACTGTATCCCATTTTGAACCTAATTCGTCTTCATCATACAAATCAGCCTTCATTTCGATTAAGTCGATAACACCTTCAAAGCTATCTTCTGCACCGATAGGCATTTGTACAGGCAATGGATTTGCTTGTAAACGATCTTTAATTGTACTTACAGAGTAATCAAAGTTAGCACCAATCTTATCCATCTTGTTAACAAAAACAATACGAGGAACACCGTATGTTGTAGCTTGACGCCAAACGTTTTCTGTTTGTGGTTCTACACCAGATTGAGCATCTAAAACAACTACCGCACCATCAAGAACACGTAATGAACGTTCTACTTCAACTGTAAAGTCAACGTGTCCTGGGGTATCGATAATGTTAATACGGTTTTCTTTCCATTGAGCTGTTGTAGCAGCAGATGTGATTGTAATACCACGTTCTTGTTCTTGTTCCATCCAGTCCATTTGGGAAGCACCATCGTGTGTTTCACCAATTTTGTGAATCTTACCTGTGTAGTACAAGATACGTTCAGTTGTTGTTGTCTTACCAGCGTCGATATGAGCAACAATACCGATATTACGTGTTTTTTCCAATGGGAATTCACGTTTGTTTGCCATTGAGAATTTCTCTCCTTCCAAAATTAAAAATTATAACTAATCGAATTAATAAGTAAACCTTCAAAAAAATGACTATTATAGGCTTTACTAAACAAACCATATAACAGCCATTTGTGAAAATTACCAGCGATAATGTGCGAATGCACGGTTAGCGTCAGCCATCTTATGTGTATCTTCACGTTTCTTAACAGCTGCACCTGTATTGTTTGCTGCGTCCATGATTTCTTTAGCTAAACGTTCGGACATTGTGTGTTCACCACGAAGACGTGAGTATTGAACTAACCAACGTAAACCTAAAGTTGTACGACGATCTGGACGAACTTCAATAGGAACTTGGTAGTTAGAACCACCAACACGACGTGCCTTAACTTCAAGTACAGGCATGATGTTCTTCATTGCTTCTTCAAAAACATCCAATGGTTCATTTCCTGTTTGTTCCTTAATAATATCAAATGCTTGGTATAAAATCTTTGATGCAGTCCCACGCTTACCATCTAACATCAAACGGTTGATTAAGCGAGTAACCAATTTTGAGTTATAAATTGGATCTGGGAGCACTTCGCGTTTTGCAACGGCACCTTTTCTTGGCATTTAAAATAACCTCCTCAAATACTAGTTACTAAAATTATTTCTTAGGCTTCTTAGCACCGTACTTAGAACGGCTTTGCATACGGCCTTCAACACCTGCTGTATCTAAAGCACCACGAACGATATGGTAACGAACACCAGGTAAGTCTTTTACACGACCACCACGAATAAGAACAACACTATGTTCTTGTAAGTTGTGTCCGATACCCGGAATATAAGCTGTAACTTCAATTAAGTTAGATAAACGAACACGAGCATACTTACGTAAAGCTGAGTTAGGCTTCTTAGGTGTCATTGTACCAACACGAGTTGCAACACCACGTTTTTGTGGAGCTGAGTTGTTTGTTTGTACTTTCTTATAACTATTGTACCCAAAGTTTAAAGCTGGGGAATTAGATTTTGAACCTTTAGATTTACGACCTTTACGAATTAATTGGTTAATTGTAGGCATCTCTAAAGCTTCCTCCTTCCTTATTTTAAGAATATTAATTAAGTACACACATCCAGGAGTTTCTTTTTTGAGTTTAAAAAAATAACGCCTCAATGTACGTCAGAATAAATGTGCTAACCTGCTCACAGCCAGCACGATCTTGAGATAACTCAAGAGAACTGTTCACATAAAGCACCTTTAATAGAATATCACGCTTAATACACTGATGTCAATTTAATTTTTATATTTTTTGTGCTAATTTTATTTATTTTCAGCGTAATTTATAATTAAGAGGTGAAATTATTATGATTTACATATTTTTTCTATTATTTATACTAGGAACTTGCTCAGGTTCATTTATTTCGTGCGTTGCTTACCGATATAAATTAGGAATAAGCATTATATATCCTAGGTCTTTCTGCGATAACTGCTCACAAACTTTGCAGCATTGGCAATTGATACCTATTATTGGCTTTATACTTCAAAAAGGAAAATGTCATTTCTGTAAGCAAAAAATTCCTTTAAGTAGTACTGTTATTGAATTAGCTATTGGTGTCATATTTATTTTTAATACGATCATAATAGCGAATACTAATTTAATTTTTACATCATTACTAGTAGTCTGGCTTACTTTAATCTCTTTAGAAGATTATTACACATTGAGCGTTGATTCAATTACTCTTGAATATGGAGGATTAATATTGCTCATTTTTAGATTTCATACCGTAATTACTAATCTAAAAGCTAATTCCCTCATAATCATTCTTTTCACAATTATTTTAATCAGTTGTAATCTTCTAAATAAATTTGGTACTGCAGATACTATCTTGATTGTTTTTAGTTTTTTATTACTAGGATTTTACAATACTCTAGTAGTAATTCTTTTATCATGTATTTTAGGAATTATTTCATATTTAATCAAAAGGGATTTTTCTGCTTCTCACCCCTTTATTCCATATTTAAGTTTGAGTATTTTAATTATTTTTTATGCAACAAATATATTTAAAATTCCAATAATATAAAAAAAATCAGGTAGAAAATCTACCTGATTTTTTTACTTCTATATTCTAGTTTGAAGATTCAACATTATTTTGTTGTTCATTAATCTTTTCTTCTAATTCAGAGATTGAATAAACACCATCTGTTACATTGCTATTAACAACTTCTGGTTCGATATCATGATACTTCTTCATACCTGTACCTGCAGGAATTGTCTTACCAATAATAACATTTTCTTTCAAACCAACAAGTGGATCGTTCTTACCGCGAATTGCAGCATCTGTCAATACACGTGTTGTTTCTTGGAATGAAGCAGCAGATAAGAAACTGTTTGTTTCAAGAGCAGCTTTAGTAATACCAAGAAGAACTGGACGTGCAGTAGCAGGAATTCTACCTTCAATGATTGCACTTGTATTGCGATCTTTGAATTGGCTAATATCCAATAGAGTTCCTGGAAGCATATCTGTATCACCTGGATCCATAATACGTACTTTACGTAACATTTGACGAGTCATGATTTCAATATGCTTATCTGAAATATCTACACCTTGCATACGGTATACTTTTTGAACTTCACGTAAAATGTAGTTTTCTGTAGATAAAACATCACGAACCTTGATAAGTTCTTTAGGATCAATAGAACCTACAGTCAATGCATCACCACGATGAACTTGATCGCCTTCCTTAACTTTAAGAACGGAAGTAAATGGCAAGCTATATGTTCTAGTATCTGTTTCACCTTTAACAGTAACTTCTTTTGTACGTTCAGCAGGATTTTCTTCAACTGTATCAACAACACCAGTAACTTCTGTAATTACTGCACGACCTTTAGGATTACGTGCTTCAAATAATTCTTGAACACGAGGAAGACCTTGAGTAATATCGTCGCCACCAGCAACCCCACCTTGGTGGAAGTTTCTCATTGTTAACTGTGTACCTGGTTCACCAATTGATTGAGCAGCAACGGTACCTACTGCTTCACCAACTTCAACTTCATCACCAGTAGCTAAGTTACGTCCATAACAACGTTCACAAACACCGTGACGTGTGTTACATGTGAATGCAGAACGAATAGTAACTTTTTGTACACCAGCATCAACAATCTTACGAGCTTCGGATTCTTCTACTAATACATTAGCAGGAACAATAATTTCACCAGTATTAGGATCTTTAACTTCTTTCATAGTATAACGACCCAAAATACGATCATATAATGGTTCAATCATTTCATTACCTTCAGTAATAGCAGTAACATCCAAACCTCTATCTGTATGACAGTCTTCTTCACGAATGATAACATCTTGAGCAACGTCTACTAAACGACGAGTCAAGTAACCAGAGTTAGCTGTCTTCAAAGCAGTATCCGTCATACCTTTACGAGCACCGTGAGAGGACAAGAACATTTCCAAAACAGAAAGACCTTCACGGAAGTTTGAAATAACAGGCAATTCCATTGTCTTACCGTTAGGAGCAGCCATCAAACCACGCATACCAGATAACTGTGTAAAGTTAGAAATATTACCACGAGCACCTGAATCACTCATCATTTGAATTGGGTTAGATGGATCCATGTTTTCAACCAATTTAGCTTGAATATCATCTTTTGCTTTGTTCCAGATAGAGATAACACGATTGTATCGTTCTTCATCTGTAATCAAACCACGACGGAATTGCTTAGCAACAGTTGCAACATTCTTATGTGCTTGTTCAATAATTTCTGGCTTTTCTTTCAAAACAGTAACGTCAGCGATACCAACAGTTAAACCTGACTTAGTAGATTCGTAATAACCTAAATCTTTCATACGGTCAAGTAATTCTGCAGTTGCAGTTACTTTATACTCTTTATAAACTTGAGCGATAATATCTGATAAGAATCCAGATTTAAATGGTCCTACTAAAGGTTGATTCTTAATGAATTCCTTAATATCTGTTCCCGGTTCTACAAAGTACTTATCAGGAGTCATTCCTGTTAAGTTTTCTTGTGTAGGTTCATTTAAGAATGGGAAATCAGCAGGTAGAATTTCATTAAAGATTGCTTTACCAGCTGTAGTTATTAAAATACGTTCTTTTTGCCAATCAGTAAATGGTGTACCTAACTTAGCTAATGAAGAAGCTTGCAAACCAATTCTTGTATGCAAATGTACATACCCGTTTTGGTAAGCTGTTCTTACTTCGTTAACATCCTTAAATACCATACCTTCGCCTTCACGACCAGCTTCTTCAAGTGTGATGTAGTAATTACCGATTGTCATATCTTGAGATGGTGAAATGATTGGTTTACCATCTTTTGGAGCTAAGATATGATGAGCAGCTAACATCAATAAACGAGCTTCAGCTTGAGCTTCATCTGATAAAGGAACGTGAATAGCCATTTGGTCCCCGTCAAAGTCGGCATTGTAAGCTTCACAAGCCAATGGATGGAGACGCATAGCTTTACCGTTAACCAATACTGGTTCGAAAGCTTGGATACCTAAACGGTGAAGCGTAGGAGCACGGTTTAGTAGAACTGGGTGTTCTTTGATAACATCATCTAAAACATCCCAAATATCTTCATCGCGGCGTTCAATCTTACGCTTAGCATTCTTAATGTTAGATGCCATTTCACGCTTAACCAATTCTCTCATCATGAATGGTTTGAACAATTCCAAAGCCATTTCATGAGGAATACCCATTTGGTTTAACTTCAACTTAGGACCTACATCAATAACTGAACGACCAGAATAGTCAACACGCTTACCAAGTAAGTTTTGACGGAAACGACCTTGCTTACCTTTCAACATGTGTGACAATGACTTAAGTGGACGGTTACCAGGACCAGTAACTGGGCGACCACGACGACCGTTATCAATTAAAGCATCAACAGCTTCTTGCAACATACGCTTTTCGTTTTGAACAATAATTCCAGGAGCATTCAAATCTAATAAACGCTTCAAACGATTGTTACGGTTGATAACTCGACGATATAAATCATTCAAGTCAGAAGTTGCAAAGCGTCCACCTTCTAATTGAACCATTGGACGAAGATCAGGTGGAATAACTGGGATTGCATCCATAACCATCCAATCAGGACGATTTCCAGAGTTCAAAAATGCTTCTAAAATATCTAAGCGACGAACTGCACGAGTACGTTTTTGACCTGTAGCTTCGCGTAATTCTTCTTTTAATTCAGCACATTCTTTTTCAAGATCTACATCTCTTAGTAAAGTTCTAATAGCTTCAGCACCCATTGCTGCCTTAAAGCCATCACCATATTCTTCACGTTTTTCACGATATTCGCCTTCAGTTAAGAGTTGTTTCTTTTCAAGTGCTGTATCACCTGCATCTGTAACTACATAAGATGCAAAGTAGATAATTTCTTCCAATGCACGTGGACTCATATCTAAGACAAGACCCATACGACTTGGAATACCTTTAAAGTACCAAATATGTGTAACAGGAGCTGCTAATTCGATATGACCCATACGTTCACGACGTACTTTTGAACGAGTAACTTCAACCCCACAGCGATCACAAACAACACCTTTATAACGGATACGTTTGTACTTACCACAGGCACATTCCCAGTCCTTAGTAGGTCCAAAAATACGTTCATCAAACAAGCCATCTTTTTCTGGTTTCAATGTACGGTAGTTAATAGTTTCAGGTTTCTTTACTTCACCATAAGACCAGCTACGGATCTTATCGGAAGAAGCAAGACCGATCTGCATACTATCGAATTTATTGACATCGATCAAAGGACCGACCTCCCTTTCTTATAATTGTCTATTCTGTCTTAGTTTCTTCTTTTTCAGCAGTTTCTTGTTCTGCTTCTTTAGCTTTCTTTTCTTCTTGTTCCTTTGCGAATTTCTTCAATGCATCAACGTTAACAATATCATCGTCTTCGTCATCCATATCACGTAATTCAATTTCATTCTTATCAGCATCAAGAACTTTCATATCCATACCTAATGCTTGTAATTCTTTAACAAGAACACGGAATGATTCAGGTACACCTGGTTTTGGAATTGGTTCGCCCTTAACGATAGCTTCATAAGTCTTAACACGTCCAACAACATCGTCAGATTTGTAAGTCAAAATTTCTTGCAGTGTGTAAGCAGCACCATAAGCTTCTAATGCCCAAACTTCCATTTCACCAAAACGTTGTCCACCAAATTGTGCCTTACCACCAAGTGGTTGTTGTGTAACTAATGAGTAAGGTCCAATTGAACGAGCATGAATCTTATCGTCAACCATATGTGCAAGTTTAAGGTAGTACATAACACCAACTGCTATACGGTTATCGAATGCTTCACCTGTACGTCCATCATATAAAACAGTCTTACCATCGCCAGGTAATCCAGCTTCTTGTAATGCACTCCAAATATCTTCATCACGAGCACCATCGAAAACTGGTGAAGCTACGTGAATACCTAATTTACGAGCAGCCATACCTAAGTGAAGATCCAAAACTTGTCCGATGTTCATACGGGAAGGCACACCCATTGGAGAAAGCATGATATCGATTGGAGTACCATCAGGCATAAATGGCATATCTTCTTCTGGAATAACAACAGAAACAGTACCTTTATTACCGTGACGTCCAGCCATCTTATCCCCAACTTGTAACTTACGTTTTTGAGCAATGTAAACACGAACCATCATATTTACACCTGGGGATAATTCATCTCCACCTTCACGAGTAAAGATTTTAACGTCTTGAACAATACCACCTGCACCGTGAGGAACACGTAATGATGTATCACGAACTTCACGTGCTTTTTCACCGAAGATAGCATGTAACAATCTTTCTTCTGCAGATAATTCTGTTACACCTTTAGGAGTTACTTTACCAACTAAAATATCTCCATCTTTTACTTCAGCACCAATACGGATAATACCAAATTCGTCAAGGTTCTTAAGAGCATCTTCACCAACATTAGGAATTTCACGTGTGATTTCTTCAGGTCCTAATTTAGTATCACGAGCTTCAGATTCATGTTCTTCAATATGAATAGATGTATAAACATCTTCTTTAACTAAACGTTCGTTAATTGCGATAGCATCTTCGAAGTTATAACCATCCCATGTCATAAATGCAATCAATGGATTTTGACCTAAAGCCAATTCTCCATTTTCCATAGCTGGTCCGTCAGCTAATACTTCATCAGCATCTACTCTGTCTCCAACACGTACAATTGGTGTTTGGTTATAGTTCTTACCACCATTAGAACGATGGAATTTCATCAATTTATACTTGTCCAAAGAACCATCGTCACGGCGAACTCTAATTTCACGAGCATCTACATATTCAACTGTACCTTCATGTTCAGAAATCAATGCTACCCCAGAGTCATGTGCAGCTTTGTATTCAATACCTGTACCAACTAATGGTGCATGCGGCTTAATCAAAGGAACAGCCTGACGTTGCATGTTAGCACCCATCAAA
This sequence comes from Ligilactobacillus salivarius, assembly GCF_035231985.1. Taxonomy (NCBI): domain Bacteria; kingdom Bacillati; phylum Bacillota; class Bacilli; order Lactobacillales; family Lactobacillaceae; genus Ligilactobacillus; species Ligilactobacillus salivarius. The sequence goes on along the minus strand of NZ_CP117983.1, from coordinate 271,454 downwards.
GCACGGTTAGAGTCATCGTTTTCCAAGAAAGGAATACATGCTGTAGCAACAGCAACTACTTGTTTAGGTGAAACGTCCATGTAGTCAACTTTTTCAGTTGAAATTTCAACGTCATCATCTTTCTTACGAGCCATAACTACATCATCAACAAAGGAACCATCATCATTTAATGGTGAGTTAGCTTGTGCGATAACGTAATTATCTTCTTCATCAGCTGTTAAGTAGTCAATTTTATCTGTAACTTTATGTGTTTTCCAAGATACACGACGATATGGTGTTTCAACAAAACCATACTTATTAATACGAGCATAAGAAGATAAACTGTTGATCAAACCAATGTTAGGACCTTCAGGAGTTTCGATAGGACACATACGACCATAGTGTGTATAGTGAACATCACGAACTTCGTATCCAGCACGGTCACGAGTCAAACCACCAGGTCCCAAAGCAGAGAAACGACGTTTATGAGACAATTCACCCAATGGATTAGTTTGGTCCATGAATTGGGACAATTGAGAACTTCCGAAGAATTCTTTAATTGAAGCAACAACTGGACGAATATTAATCAATTGTTGTGGTGTAACAGTTGATGTATCTTGAATTGACATACGTTCACGTACAACACGTTCCATACGTGATAAACCAATTCTAAATTGGTTTTGTAATAATTCACCTACAGAGCGAGTACGACGGTTACCCAAGTGGTCAATATCATCTGTTGAACCCATACCTTCTTGTAAATTGAAGAAGTAGTTCATGGAAGCTACTATATCAGCTGGTGTAATGTGCTTGAATTGGATATCAACATTTGCATTACCAATAACATTTACTACCTTTTCTGGATCCTTTGGTGAATATACTTTCACAATTTGAAGAGTCATTGGTTCTTGAACAACACCTTCTTCAGATGGATGGAAAGTAAATGTCTTGAAGTCATCTCTTGCTAAGTATGGAGCTAATTTATCCATAACTTGCTTATCAATAACTTCATCCTTATTTACAATAATTTCGCCTGTATCAGGATCAGCTAATGTTTCTGCAACAGTTAAATTCAATAAGCGTGTCTTTAAATCTAACTTCTTGTTAATCTTATAACGACCAACAGGTGCTAAATCATAGCGCTTTGGATCAAAGAAACGAGCTGTTAACAAACTACGTGATGAATCAGCAGTCTTTGGTTCACCTGGACGTAGACGTTCATAAATATCTTTCAAAGATTCTTCTACACGAGAATCATCCATATTCTTATGTACATCTTTTTCCAAAGTAAGCATCAAGCTATCGCTATTAGATCCTAAAATTTCTACAATTTCATTATCAGAACCGTATCCCAAAGCACGGATAAGTTCTGTTAATGGAATTTTACGAGTACGATCAATACGTACATATGCTACATTCTTTGCATCTGTTTCATATTCTAACCAAGCCCCACGATTAGGAATTACAGTTGTACCGTAGTTAGTACGACCATTCTTATCTAATTCGGAGTTGAAGTATACACCTGGAGAACGAACTAATTGTGAAACAATAACACGTTCTGCCCCGTTAATAATGAATGTACCTTGCTTAGTCATCAATGGGAAATCGCCAAAGAATACATCTTGTGACTTAATTTCACCAGTTTCATGGTTGATTAAGCGTAAAGTAACATGTAATGGTGCTGAATAATTAGCATCATGTTGACGTGCTTCTTCAACTGTATACTTTGGTTCTAAAAGTTGATAATCTACAAATTCAAGTGATAATTTACCTTGAAAATCTTCAATTGGCATAATGTCATCAAACATTTCACGAAGACCTTCATCTAAAAACCACTTGTAAGAATCAGTTTGAACTTCAATCAAGTTAGGTAGATCAAGAACTTCTTTAATTCGCGAGTAACTTCTACGTACACGGTGTTTACCGTATTTTACTAAGTGTCCTGCCAAGTTGTTCACCTCTCAAAAAATTTGCTGTGACTCGATTAATTTATTACAATTTTATTACAATTTTATTACAATTTTATTACAATTTTATTACAATTTTATTACAATTTTTATTTTTACCGGTTTTTTGGCAAAAAAAAGCAAAAACAGACAGAGACAAATTAAATTTGCTTCATACTATTTTTGCTTTTATCAAGTCTGCTATGGACAATATATCATAACAAACAATCAATTCACAGTTTTTCGCATTTATATATTTTAAATGGATATTCAGTATTTGTCAATACTAAATATAACTATTAACTATTTATTTTTTCTGCAGCTACTGGATTCTTAACTTTTATCGTTATTTCACCTTTTTTAGCACCTATTGTTACTGTTGCTCCAGTTTCGATATTACCTGCTAATAATTCTTCACTTAGTAAGTCCTCTATCTTATCTTGAAGGACACGTCTAATAGGACGAGCACCATATTCAGCATCAAATCCAGCTTCTGCAACTATATCTATTGCTGCAGGGGTAATTTTCAGATTAATATTTTGCTCTTTAATCCTATCTATAATATTCTTAGCCATCAATTTAACAATTTGATGAATTTCTTCTTTATTAAGCGAATGGAATACAACAGTTTCGTCAAGACGATTCAAGAATTCTGGTCTAAAAGTCTTCTTCAATGTTTCTCTAACTTTTGCTGCCATTGCTTCATAATCATCGCTGACATCTTTTGCACCAAAACCTACTGATTTTTCATCGCGTAAGGCTGTAGCACCTAAGTTAGATGTCATAATGATAATTGTATTTCTGAAGTCTACCTTTCTACCTTTAGAATCAGTTAAAAATCCATCATCTAATACTTGTAACAAGATATTGAAAACATCATTATGAGCTTTTTCAACTTCATCTAATAATACTACTGAATAAGGATTATTTCTAACCTTTTCAGTTAATTGTCCGCCTTCATCATATCCTACGTATCCAGGAGGAGATCCAATTAAACGACTAGTTGTGTATTTCTCCATATATTCACTCATATCAATTCTAATCATTGAATCCTCTGAGCCAAACATAGCTTCTGCTAAAGCTTTAGCTAATTCAGTTTTACCTACACCTGTAGGACCTAAGAACATAAATGAGCCAATTGGTCTTGTAGGATCCTTCAAACCACTTCTTGCTCTTCTTATCGCTTTACTTACTGCTTTAACAGCTTCATCTTGTCCTATAACTCGATTATGCAATATCTTTTCTAATCTAATTAGTCGGTCTCCTTCAGAACGATTAATTTGAGTTACTGGAACACCAGTCCATTCAGAAACAACTTCTGCAATATCTTCAGCCGTAACTTTTACACGATAGTTATTGCTATCCTCTTCATCTTTGTCACGTTGGATTTGCTTTTCAAGCCTTTCTTGAATCTTTAATTCTTCATTTCTGATTTCTGCAGCTTTTTCAAAATCTTCTTTTAACAACGCTTCTGTCTTCTCTTGGGAAAGCTCTGATAATTTCTTCTTTATTGCAGAAACTTTGTCCACTTTTTGTGCATTATTAATTCTTACTCTAGCAGCAGCCTCATCCATTAAATCAATTGCCTTGTCAGGTAAAAATCTTGAAGCAATATATCTTTTACTTAACTTAACTGCACTCTCTAATGCCTCATCTGTAATTTGAAGTTGATGATGTTTTTCATATTTAGGACGTAATCCTTTTAGAATTGTCAACGCTACTTCTGGGGTTGGCTCATTGATTGTCACACTAGCAAAGCGTCTTTCCAAAGCTGCATCAGCTTCAACATATTTTTGATATTCATTTAAAGTTGTTGCACCTATTACTTGTACTTCACCACGCGCTAATGCTGGTTTTAAAATATTGGAAGCATCTATCGCGCCTTCAGCACCACCCGCGCCTATTAGAGTATGCATTTCATCAATGAATAAAATAACATTGCCATCTTCACGAATTTCTTCAATAATCTTCTTTAATCGATCTTCAAATTCACCACGATATTTTGTTCCAGCAACCAAAGATCCCATATCAAGCATCATTACACGCTTATTCTTCAAATTATCAGGAACTTCACCATTTACAATCTTTTGTGAAAATCCTTCTGCAACAGCTGTTTTACCTACACCTGGTTCTCCCAAAAGAACTGGATTATTCTTTGTCCTTCTACTTAAAATTTGAACAACACGCTTAATTTCATTATCTCTACCAACTACTGGATCAATTTGATCTTTACGCACCATTTCTGTCAAATCACGTGCTAATTCATCTAACGTAGGTGTACCATTATCCTGTTTCTTTTCTGATAACGCTAATTTCTTACGTGTTCTATTAGCTGTTGTTGCATCTACACCCATTGTACGATAGGTAATATTTTTCACCTTACGTAAATCAATATTCAGAGCTGCTAGAATACGTGAAGAAATAGTTTTATCATCTTCTAATAGTGCTAACAAAATATGTTCTGTTCCTACCTTTTCAACATTAAAAAGTTTAGCATGTTCTCTAGCACGCTCTAATACATAACGAGTCCTTGGGGAATATGGTAAATAAGTATCAGCGCCTCTACGTTGTAAATTACCGTATCCTACGATATGTTCAATTTCTTCTCGCACATCTACTTCAGTTACTACAAAACTTTGTAATACTTTAGCAGCTACGCCATTTTTCTCCATTGTTAGTGCTAAAAGTAAATGCTCTGTTCCTATTGCTTGATGCTTGAAGTAATTAGCTTGTTGTTGTGCAAGAACTAATACTTGTTTAGCACTCGGTGTATACCTTTCTTCCATAGCCATAACCATTACTCCCTTCTATTCTTCGCATCTCAATTGATTTAAGATACTTACCAAAATCCTTGCGCGAATCATATTTTCCATTTCAGCAGTCGGCAAATCCAAAGCTTGTCGGCTAATAGCAGCTAAGACATAATTTGCTTCTTTTCTAGAAAAGACGCCATCCTCGTATAAACTACTAATTAATTGGTAAGCCTGGTTTTCTGTAATTTCAGTGCCAATTGCAGAAATCAAATCATCTAAAACAGACTGATTCTCTGCCAAATCTACTTTTACAATCCGAATATAGCCGCCACCGCCACGTTTACTTTTAACAACATAGCCATTTTTCAAAGTAAAACGAGTTTTTATTACATAATTAATTTGTGATGGAACACAGTCAAATTGCTGTGCAATCTCAGACCGCTTTATTTCAATTCTTCTTGAATCAGCCAATATATCTTTCAAATATTGTTCAATAATATCTGAAATGTTACGGTTCTGCATAATTCTCCATCCTCTCTTGTAGGTTTGACCTACATTGACTTTTAGTCTATTATAAATGAATTTCGGCAACAAATGCAAAAATTTAGTATCTATTAACAATCAAAAAACTCTCTTTAAAGTAGTGCAAGAATTTTTTAATCCCTACTCTACTCAAAGAGAGTTTAACAATATTGTGTTTTTTTAGAATCCTATCGGAAAAACAAGATTCGAACTTGCGACCCCATCGTCCCGAACGATGTGCTCTACCAAGCTGAGCTATTTTCCGAGTACAGATTCCATTATATTACTTTATTTTTACTTATTAAAGCTTGAACGCTCCACGTTTTTTCACATTTAAACGTAATTCCTCAAGGCTTTCAATTCCCAATTCTTCCATTCTCTTTGGAAGTTCTTCAATCAAATGTGGACAAATCATAGAATCATGGAAATGTGCAGTTCCAACAGCAACAGCTGAAGCACCAGCCATATACATCTCTAAGACATCATCTACTGTTTCTACCCCGCCCATCCCAATAATTGGCAAATCAGTATTTTGAGCGACTTGATAGATCATTCTAATCGCAATTGCTTTTACAGCTTTCCCAGATAAACCACCCATAATGTTACCAAGTACTGGTTTACCTGACGCTACATCTATGTGCATTCCTAAAACTGTATTAATCATGCTTATTCCATCTGCTCCACCACGCTCCACAGCTTTAGCAATAGCCACTATATCTGTTACATTAGGTGAGAGTTTTACATAAACAGGAACTGTTGAAACTTCCTTAACTTTCTTTGTTAATCTTTCAGCAACTTCTGGAACAGTTCCAAATGCCATACCACCTTCATGAACATTAGGACAAGATATATTCAACTCTAATGCATTAACCATTCCTGATTGTGACAATTTAGTAGCTACTTCAACATAATCATCTTCTGTTGCTCCACCAACACTTCCAATTATTGGTAGTTCAGGATATTTTTCTCTTAAAGCTGGTAACTTTTCAGACACTACTACATCTACACCAGGATTAGTAAGACCAACTACATTTAAGACTCCATCTTCAATTACTGAAATTTTAGGATCAGGATTCCCGGTTCTAGCTTCTGGAGTAGTAGTTTTTATAACCAATGCTCCTAATGTATCCAAAGAATATTTATTAGCACTTGGAACATCGCCGAAGCCAAAAGTCCCACTAGCAGGCATGATAGGATTTTTTAATTCTAGTCCAGGCAATGATACTGCCAATTTTTTTGTTTCCATGATAAATTCCTCCATTAATTAAAGTGAGTTAGTAGCAAATGAACGATTTTCAAGTGCTTTTAATAATGCATCTGCTGTATTTAATGATGTTAGCAATGCAATATTATGCTCGATAGCTAATTGACGGATTACAAATCCATCCGATGCTACTTCTTGATCATGACTCATAGTATTGATTACTAAATCAACACCATCATTAACGATCAAATCATGTAATGAAGTTTCATTACCAGTATCTTTACCTAACTTATCTACAGTTTGTACAAACAAACCATTTTCACGTAAAAATTGACTTGTTCCTTCAGTTGCGAACATACGATAACCTATCTTACTAAATCTCTTAGCAAGTGGTAATACAGCATCCTTATCTTTATCTTCAATTGTTAATAGTACATTTCCATTATCTGGTAATTCCATCTTAGCACCTGTAAATGCTTTATACAGTGCTTTTTCAAAGGTGTAGTCACTACCCATAACTTCACCTGTAGACTTCATTTCAGGTCCTAAGAAGCTATCAACATCTGCTAACTTACTAAATGAGAATACTGGTGCTTTAACATGTACCATATCACTTTCACGATATAAACCACTTTGATATCCTTGTTCTGCTAATGATTCTCCTAGAATTACTCTTGTTGCAACTTGTGCCATTTCAATTCCAGTAATCTTACTTAAGAATGGTACAGTTCGACTAGCACGAGGATTTACTTCTAACACATATGCTTCATTGTTATGGATAATAAATTGAATATTCATAATACCAACACACTTTAATGCGACAGCTAACTTTTCAGTTGCATCCACAATTTGTTGCTTTATATTTTCATCAAAACTTTGAGGTGGATAAACAGCCATAGAGTCTCCGCTGTGAACGCCAGCATGTTCAATATGTTCCATAATACCTGGAAGTAATACGTCTTTACCATCACAAATCGCATCTACTTCACATTCTAGACCTGACAAGTAAGCATCTACGAGAATTGGGTGATCAATTTCTGCAGGAGCATTTTGTGCTAAATAATCTAATAACTCTTGTTCATTATTAACAATTTCCATAGCACGACCACCTAAAACATAACTTGGACGAACTAATACTGGATAGCCAATTTCTTCTGCACAAGCAATAACTTGTTCTTGAGTAGTTGCTGTTTTACCAATTGGTTGTTTCAATCCTAAATTCTTAATTGTTTGGTCAAATAGTTCTCTATCTTCAGCTCTATCTAGATCTTCAACTGTTGTACCTAAAATCTTTACACCATGTGCTTTTAATCCAGCGGCTAAGTTAATCGCTGTTTGCCCACCAAATTGTACAATTACTCCCATTGGTTGTTCTAAATCAATCACATTTAAAACATCTTCAAGTGTTAAAGGTTCGAAATACAATTTATCAGAAATCGAGAAATCCGTTGATACTGTTTCAGGATTAGAATTCATTACAATTGCTTCATATCCTAATTTTTGGATAGCCTTAACACTGTGTACAGTTGCATAGTCAAATTCTACACCTTGGCCAATTCTAATAGGACCTGAACCTATTACAAGCACTGATTTTTTATCAGATTTTTTACTTTCATTTTCTAAATCATATGAGCTATAGAAATAAGGTGTACTTGAATCAAATTCTGCTGCACAAGTATCTACCATCTTGTAAACAGGTAGCAATTTATGTTCTTTACGTAAATTTCTTACTTCATCTTCTGTAGTGCCCCATAACTTAGCAATTGTATAATCACTATATCCGTAACGTTTTGCATGTTTTAAAACGTCTAAATCTTCTTTATTTTGAGAAAGTTTACTTTCTAACTCTACAATTTGCTTTACAATATCTAAGTAATACAAATTAATCTTGGTTAATTCGTGTACTTCTTCAATTGTGTAACCTCTACGAAATGCTTCTGCTATATAAAATAGTCTGTCATCTTGTGCGTGGAATAATTTTTCTTCTACTTCATCATCAGTTGCAGATTGTGCTTTAGCAGAAATTAAATCTTTTTCGTCAATTTCTAATGAGCGAACTGCTTTTTGTAAAGCTTCTTGAGCACTACGTCCAATAGCCATTACTTCACCAGTTGCCTTCATTTGAGTACCTAAACGACGATTTGCACGAGTAAATTTATCAAATGGCCAACGTGGAATCTTAGCAACAACATAGTCAAGAGCAGGTTCAAATTCAGCAAATGTTGTTCCTGTAACAGGATTTTTAATTTCATCCAGTGTCAATCCTACGGCAATCTTAGCTGCTAATTTAGCAATAGGATAACCTGTTGCTTTAGAAGCTAATGCTGATGAACGTGATACACGAGGATTTACCTCAATAACATAGTATCTATAACTATTAGGATCCAAAGCTAATTGAACATTACATCCACCTTCAATTTTCAATGCTCTTATTAATTTCAAAGAGCAATTACGCAACATTTGATATTCTCTATCTGATAAAGTTTGAGTTGGAGCAAACACGATAGAATCACCTGTATGTATACCAACTGGATCAAAGTTTTCCATTGAACATACTACCATCGCATTATTGTCAGCGTCTCTCATTACTTCAAATTCAATTTCTTTGTAACCCATAATTGATTTTTCAATCAAACATTGAGTTGCTGGTGAAAGTTCTAGACCGTTGGCTACTATTTCCTTTAATTGTTCAGGATTATCACACAATCCGCCACCAGTTCCTCCCATCGTAAATGCAGGACGAACAATAACAGGATATCCAATTTCAGCTGCAAAATCTAAAGCTTCTTGCACAGTTTCAACAGTCTTTGAGTCTGGAACTGGTTCATTTAATTCTTGCATTAAGTCCTTAAATCTTTGTCTGTCTTCAGCTTGATCAATTGCATCTAATTGCGTTCCTAGAAGCTTTATTCCTAATTCTTCTAAAATTCCAGTTTTAGCCAATGCGATTGCTAAATTCAAACCAATTTGACCACCTAAAGTAGGTAAAATTGCATCTGGAAATTCTTGACGAATGATTCGAGAAACTGATTCAACTGTTAATGGCTCAATATATACCTTGTCGGCAATTTCTGTATCTGTCATGATAGTAGCAGGATTGGAGTTTACTAAAACTACTTCATATCCTTCTTCACGTAAAGCCAAACAAGCTTGTGTTCCAGAATAATCAAATTCTGCTGCTTGACCGATAATAATTGGACCTGAACCAATCACCATTATTTTGTGGACATCTGTTCTTTTAGGCATTGTTTCTCTCTTCCTTTCTTTGATCAATAATTTGCATAAAATCATCAAAAATATCTATTGCATCAAGTGGTCCAGGTGCTGCATCTGGATGGAATTGCACGGAGAATGCTGGATAATACTTGTGCTTAACACCTTCTACGGTTCCGTCGTTAATTTCTGTATGTGTAACAATTAAATCTGTTCCTTCAATGGAATCTGGATCTACTGCATACCCATGATTTTGTGAGGTAAACATTATCTTACCTGTAGCAATTTCTTTTACTGGATGGTTAAAGCCTCTATGACCAAATTTCATCTTAAATGTTTTAGCTCCATTTGCTAATGACAAGATTTGGTGACCCAGGCAGATACCAAACACTGGCAATTTCCCCTCAATTTCTTTGACCATTTCAACTGCATTTTCCATCATAATTGGATCACCAGGTCCATTAGATAGTAATACTCCATCTGGCTTAAGTCTTAAAATATCTTTAGCTGTGGCCGTATAAGGTAAAACAATTGTGTTACAATCACGTGCAGCCAACTCACGTAAAATACTATGCTTAACCCCATAGTCTACTAAAACAACGTTTCGCTTATTACCAGGATTTGGATATGCTTTACTTGTAGACACTTCAGCTACCATTTGACTGGTTATTTCTGTATTATGTAATCTTTGTTTTGCTTCCTCAATGTCAACTTCAGCATCAACTAACATACCTTTCATTGTTCCGTGTGAACGTAAGAGTTTGGTTAATGCACGTGTGTCAATACCACTAATTCCTGGAATATTCATTTCTTCTAAAAATTCTGGAAAACTTTCTTGTTTGCGCCAATTAGTTGAAACTCTAGCAACCTCACGACAAACAACACCCTGACAATTTGGTTCCAAGGATTCAAAATCATCTAAGTTCACCCCATAGTTACCAATTAATGGGTTAGTGAAAACTAAAATCTGATTGGCATATGACTGATCAGTAACAGCTTCTTGATATCCTGTCATACCGGTAGTAAAAACTACTTCACCAAAAGAAGTTCTTTTTGCTCCAAATCCTTCACCTTCAAAAACAGAGCCATCATCTAAAATCAAATAGCGTTTCATTACTTTTCCTCCTTTTGGTATACTTTTTGCCCATCTACCATAGTTAAAACTGTTTGACCATACACTTTTTCGCCTGTAAAAGGTGTATTTATTCCCTTAGATAAATAATCTTCCTCTTTTATGACATATTCTTTATTTAAATCAAAGATTGCTAAGTCTGCACTCTTTCCTGGTAATAATTCTCCGGCATCTTCCATTCCAAATTTTTCAGCAGGATTAATACTCATCCATTGTAATAATTGTTCCAGTGTGAAGATTCCTGTTTTGACAAATTTGGTATACAACATTGCAAATGCTGTTTCACTACCAGTAATACCAAATGATGCCTCTCGCATATCACCAGTTTTTTCGTCAATGCTATGTGGAGCATGATCTGTAGCAATCATATCAATTGTTCCGTCTAACAAACCATCAATTAAAGCTTGTCTATCTTCTACACCTCTTAATGGTGGATTCATCTTATAATAAGGATCATTTCCAGGAATATCGACATCTGCTAGTAGTAAATGATGTGGCGATACTTCACATGTTACATTTATTTTATGTTGTTTGGCCAATCTAACTAATTCAACACTTTCTTTAGTAGACACATGACATACATGGTAATGAACTCCAGTCTCTTTGGCTAAAAGTAAGTCACGAGCAATTTGTGAAGATTCGCTAATGCCTAGGATACCTGGTAATCCTAATTCTTCAGCTCTCTTTCCTGCATTCATAACACCACCGAATAATAATGAATTATCTTCCACATGTGCTACAATCGCCATATTTAAAGCAGCTGCTGATTTCATTGCTTGATACATTGTTCCTGCAGTTTGAACACCAGATCCATCATTACTAAAAGCAAATGCACCAGCTTTTTTCATTCCATCAAAATCAACTAATTCCTCACTTTTTAGACCATGAGTTATCGAACCGTATTGTTTAACTTTAACAACACCATCTTCTTGATTACGGGAACACATTTTCTCTACCAATTCGGGTGTATCAGGTACTGGATCAAGATTAGGCATTGCACAAACTGTAGTATATCCACCATGTGCAGCTGCTAAACTTCCAGTATGAATAGTTTCTTTATATGTAAATCCTGGATCTCTATAATGAACATGAACATCAACTAACCCTGGTGCAACTAGTTTATTAGTTGCGTCAATTTCTACTAAATTTTCTTTTACTACATCTGATAAATTCTTACCAATTGCCTTAATTTTCCCATCTTCAATTAAGACATCAGCTTGATAAATTCTTCCAGCTTGGTAAAGATTTCCATTTTTAATTAATGTTGCCATTATTCTAGTCCCCCTAACTTTCGACCTCTCATTACAGCTTCAATCATTGCCATACGCATAAATACACCATTTTTCATTTGTGTTACGTATCTTGACTTAGGTGCTTCAACTAATTCATCTGCCCATTCTACACCACGGTTTACAGGACCTGGATGCATAATAATTGCATCCTTCTTTAATTTATTGTAACGCTTTTCATCAAGTCCATACAATTTATGGTACTCAGTTTCTGAAAATAATTTTTCATTTTTATCACCGTCATGACGTTCATGTTGAACTCTTAATAACATCACAACATCCATATTTTCAATTAATTCATCTAGTGGTGCATATTCCCCATATTTATCAAATTCTGAACTATACCAATATTCAGGTCCTGAGAAGTATACTTTTGCACCTAATCTAGTTAGTAATTGCATATTACTTCTCGCTACTCTTGAATTCTTTAAATCTCCAACAATCACAACTTTTAATCCTTTAAAAGCTCCAAACTGTTCGTGAATAGTCATAATATCTAACATGCATTGTGATGGATGTTGTCCACTTCCATCACCACCATTTATAATTCCCATGTTTAAATGTTGATCGGGATTTAAATTAATCAATTTTTCGTAATAATTATTTTCTGAATGTCTAATAACGGATAAATCTACTCCAAGAGCCCCAAGTGTTAATAATGTATCATATAAAGTTTCTCCTTTATTTACAGAAGAATGACCTGGATCAAAAGGAATAACTGTTAATCCTAATTTTCTTTCTGCCATTTCAAAACTTGTATGTGTTCTAGTTGAATTTTCGAAGAATAAATTAGCAACATATACTTCTTTGTTCAAATGAGGAGCTTCCCCACCATTCTTAAAATATTCTGCTCTTTTAATTAATTTTTCAACATCTTCATTTTCTAAATTTTCAACTGAAACGAAATTATTTAGACTTAATAATTTATCCATCTTTTTTCTCCTTAACAAAAAATACCCCGGAAATAATCATTTCCGGGGTAAAAGTTTATACGACATCCATTTGTATACAGTTATATCGCATCTTATAAAACCTTTTTGCACTCTCTGGAAACAATTAAATGGTTTATTATACAATAACCTATAAAAAAACACTTAGTTTAGAATTGTCCAAACTAAGTGTAGGTATAAATAGAAGATCACAGTAATTAACTATGCTTCAATCAGTATACTTTATCCGAGCTCTTAAAAAAGACGCTTCCTTCTTAGCCTCTCTGGACTATTCTTAAAGGTTTATTGCTGTAACTAAGGATACTTTAAAACAAAGTTAATGTCAAGATAAAAAATGAGAGATTCTTCGATCTCTCATTTTAGCTATATCAGAAATTAAAAAAATCGGGAAGACAGGATTCGAACCTGCGACCCCCTGGTCCCAAACCAGGTGCTCTACCAAACTGAGCTACTTCCCGATAATGCATCCAGCAGGAGTCGAACCTGCAACCTTCTGATTCGTAGTCAGACACTCTATCCAGTTGCGCTATGGATGCAAAAACTATACAAAATAAAAAAACTGAAATATATTCAGTTAACGCAATGCACCCAGCAGGAGTCGAACCTGCAACCTTCTGATTCGTAGTCAGACACTCTATCCAGTTGCGCTATGGGTGCATTAATAATGCCGAGGACCGGAATCGAACCGGTACGGTGATCACTCACCGCAGGATTTTAAGTCCTGTGCGTCTGCCAGTTCCGCCACCCCGGCAAAATTAAAAGCGGAAGACGGGATTCGAACCCGCGACCCCCACCATGGCAAGGTGGTGTTCTACCACTGAACTACTTCCGCATTATGCCGACTAGAGGATTCGAACCTCCGACCCCCTGTTTACAAGACAGATGCTCTGCCAGCTGAGCTAAGTCGGCTTCATAAATGGTGCGGGTGAAGGGACTTGAACCCCCACGTCATAAAGACACTAGAACCTAAATCTAGCGCGTCTGCCAGTTCCGCCACACCCGCAAAAAAGGCAATAAATGAGTCGTGACAGGCTCGAACTGTCGACCCTCTGATTAAAAGTCAGATGCTCTACCGACTGAGCTAACGACTCATATGGAGGATACAGGGTTCGAACCTGTGACCCCCTGCTTGTAAGGCAGATGCTCTCCCAGCTGAGCTAATCCTCCATATCGCACGGCGACTTCCTACCCTCGCAAGAGGCGTTCCTCTAACTACTCTCGGCGTTACGAAGCTTAACTTCTGTGTTCGGAATGGGAACAGGTGTATCCTTCGTGCCATCATCACCGCACTATTTACTTGAGATTTTATTCTCTCAAAACTAGATATCATTTATCTCTTTCACCGAAAACTCACGTTTTCTTTACTTGGTTAAGTCCTCGATCGATTAGTAATGGTCCGCTCCATGCCTCGCAGCACTTCCACTTCCATCCTATCTACCTGATCATCTTTCAGGGATCTTACTTACTTACGTAATGGGAAATCTTATCTCGAGGTGAGTTTCGCACTTAGATGCTTTCAGCGTTTATCTCATCCATACTTAGCTACCCAGCGATGCTCCTGGCGGAACAACTGGTACACCAGCGGTATGTCCATCCCGGTCCTCTCGTACTAAGGACAGATCCTCTCAAATTTCCTACGCCCGCGACGGATAGGGACCGAACTGTCTCACGACGTTCTGAACCCAGCTCGCGTACCGCTTTAATGGGCGAACAGCCCAACCCTTGGGACCGACTACAGCCCCAGGATGCGATGAGCCGACATCGAGGTGCCAAACCTCCCCGTCGATGTGAACTCTTGGGGGAGATAAGCCTGTTATCCCCAGGGTAGCTTTTATCCGTTGAGCGATGGCCCTTCCATACGGAACCACCGGATCACTAAGCCCGACTTTCGTCCCTGCTCGACTTGTAGGTCTCGCAGTCAAGCTCCTTTATGCCTTTACACTCTGCGAATGATTTCCAACCATTCTGAAGGAACCTTTGGGCGCCTCCGTTACCTTTTAGGAGGCGACCGCCCCAGTCAAACTGCCCACCTGACACTGTCTCCCGCCGTGATTGCCGGCGAGGGTTAGAGTGTTCATACAACGAGGGTAGTATCCCACCAATGCCTCCATCGAAACTAGCGTTCCGACTTCTACGGCTCCTACCTATCCTGTACAAGTTGTACAAACACCCAATATCAAGCTACAGTAAAGCTCCATGGGGTCTTTCCGTCCTGTCGCGGGTAACCCGCATCTTCACGGGTATTATAATTTCACCGAGTCTCTCGTTGAGACAGTGCCCAGATCGTTACGCCTTTCGTGCGGGTCGGAACTTACCCGACAAGGAATTTCGCTACCTTAGGACCGTTATAGTTACGGCCGCCGTTTACTGGGGCTTCAATTCTGAGCTTCGCTTACGCTAACCCATCCTCTTAACCTTCCAGCACCGGGCAGGCGTCAGCCCCTATACTTCATCTTACGATTTTGCAGAAACCTGTGTTTTTGATAAACAGTCGCCTGGGCCTATTCACTGCGGCTGAGCTTGCGCTCAGCACCCCTTCTCCCGAAGTTACGGGGTCATTTTGCCGAGTTCCTTAACGAGAGTTCTCTCGCTCACCTTAGGCTACTCGCCTCGACTACCTGTGTCGGTTTGCGGTACGGGTGATTAAACTCTAACTAGAAGCTTTTCTTGGCAGTGTGACGTCTCTCACTTCGCTACTAAATTTCGCTCCTCATCACAACTTGTCCTTAAGTAGATAAGCATTTGACTCATCTACAGACTTGTTGCTTGAACGTACATATCCAACAGTACGCATCGATAGCCTCCTGCGTCCCTCCATTGTTCAAACAAGTTTAACCAGTACAGGAATCTCAACCTGTTATCCATCGCCTACGCCTCTCGGCCTCGGCTTAGGTCCCGACTAACCCTGGGAGGACGAGCCTTCCCCAGGAAACCTTAGTCATACGGTGGACCAGATTCTCACTGATCTTTCGCTACTCATACCGGCATTCTCACTTCTAAGCACTCCACCAGTCCTTACGGTCTAGCTTCGCCGTCCTTAGAACGCTCTCCTACCATGTACCCTAAGGTACATCCACGATTTCGGTAATGTGTTTAGCCCCGTTACATTTTCGGCGCAGGATCACTCGACTAGTGAGCTATTACGCACTCTTTAAATGGTGGCTGCTTCTAAGCCAACATCCTAGTTGTCTATGCAATTCCACATCCTTTTCCACTTAACACATATTTTGGGACCTTAATCGGTGGTCTGGGCTGTTTCCCTTTCGACTACGGATCTTATCACTCGCAGTCTGACTCCCGGATATAAATCTGTGGCATTCGGAGTTTATCTGAATTCAGTAACCCAAGACGGGCCCCTAGTCCAAACAGTGCTCTACCTCCACGATTCTTAACTCCGAGGCTAGCCCTAAAGCTATTTCGGAGAGAACCAGCTATCTCCAAGTTCGTTTGGAATTTCACCTCTACCCACACCTCATCCCAGCATTTTTCAACATACACGGGTTCGGTCCTCCAGTGCGTTTTACCGCACCTTCAACCTGGACATGGGTAGGTCACCTGGTTTCGGGTCTACGTCAACGTACTATCTCGCCCTATTCAGACTCGCTTTCGCTACGGCTCCGGACTTTCCTCCTTAACCTCGCACGCTAACGTAACTCGCCGGTTCATTCTACAAAAGGCACGCCATCACTCATTAACGAGCTCTGACTACTTGTAGGCATATGGTTTCAGGAACTATTTCACTCCCCTCCCGGGGTGCTTTTCACCTTTCCCTCACGGTACTGGTTCACTATCGGTCACTAGGTAGTATTTAGCCTTGGGAGATGGTCCTCCCGGATTCCGACGGAGTTTCACGTGTTCCGCCGTACTCAGGATCCTGAACTGAGGAAACGAAGTTTCGCTTACGAGGCTATCACTCTCTTTGGCTAATCTTCCCAGATTATTCAACTACTTCATTTCTTGGTAACTCAAATGTTCAGTCCTACAACCCTAAGAAGCAAGCTTCTTAGTTTGGGCTCTTCCCGGTTCGCTCGCCGCTACTGAGGGAATCGAATTTCTTTCTCTTCCTGTGGGTACTTAGATGTTTCAGTTCCCCACGTCTACCTTCAACTAAGCTATGAATTCACTTAGTGATAACAGGCGGTAAAACCTGTTAGGTTTCCCCATTCGGAAATCTCCGGATCATAGTTTACTTACAACTCCCCGAAGCATATCGCAGTTAGTCACGTCCTTCATCGGCTCCTAGTGCCAAGGCATCCACCATACGCCCTTAATAACTTAACCTAATATTATCTAACGATAATAGGTTATGAGTTTAGCGATTAAGAACTATAATTCTTGTTTTAAACTCTTTAAAACGCGGTGTTCTCGGTTTATTTTTAAGAAATAAATCAATATCTAGTTTTCAAAGAACAAAATCATTTGATAACTTTCGTTATCAATGGAGCCTAGCGGGATCGAACCGCTGACCTCCTGCGTGCAAAGCAGGCGCTCTCCCAGCTGAGCTAAGGCCCCATAAGAAAATTATGAAATTTTCATAAAAGAATGGGCCTAAATGGACTCGAACCATCGACCTCACGCTTATCAGGCGTGCGCTCTAAACCAGCTGAGCTATAGGCCCATAAGCCATTCTTTAACAGAGAGTAAATCTCTGGAAACTAAACAAAGTATTCGATAAATGTACAGGTTCCGTAATTATTCCTTAGAAAGGAGGTGATCCAGCCGCAGGTTCTCCTACGGCTACCTTGTTACGACTTCACCCCAATCATCTGTCCCACCTTAGACGGCTGGCTCCTTGCGGTTACCCCACCGGCTTTGGGTGTTACAAACTCTCATGGTGTGACGGGCGGTGTGTACAAGGCCCGGGAACGTATTCACCGCGACATGCTGATTCGCGATTACTAGCGATTCCGACTTCATGTAGGCGAGTTGCAGCCTACAATCCGAACTGAGAACGGCTTTAAGAGATTAGCTAAACCTCGCGGTCTCGCGACTCGTTGTACCGTCCATTGTAGCACGTGTGTAGCCCAGGTCATAAGGGGCATGATGACTTGACGTCGTCCCCACCTTCCTCCGGTTTGTCACCGGCGGTCTCGCCAGAGTGCCCAACTTAATGCTGGCAACTGACAACAAGGGTTGCGCTCGTTGCGGGACTTAACCCAACATCTCACGACACGAGCTGACGACAGCCATGCACCACCTGTCACTTTGTCCCCGAAGGGAAAACCTAATCTCTTAGGTGGTCAAAGGATGTCAAGACCTGGTAAGGTTCTTCGCGTTGCTTCGAATTAAACCACATGCTCCACCGCTTGTGCGGGCCCCCGTCAATTCCTTTGAGTTTCAACCTTGCGGTCGTACTCCCCAGGCGGAATGCTTATTGCGTTAGCTGCGGCACTGAAGGGCGGAAACCCTCCAACACCTAGCATTCATCGTTTACGGCGTGGACTACCAGGGTATCTAATCCTGTTTGCTACCCACGCTTTCGAACCTCAGCGTCAGTTACAGACCAGAGAGCCGCTTTCGCCACTGGTGTTCTTCCATATATCTACGCATTTCACCGCTACACATGGAGTTCCACTCTCCTCTTCTGCACTCAAGTCTTCCAGTTTCCAATGCACTACTCCGGTTAAGCCGAAGGCTTTCACATCAGACTTAAAAGACCGCCTGCGTTCCCTTTACGCCCAATAAATCCGGACAACGCTTGCCACCTACGTATTACCGCGGCTGCTGGCACGTAGTTAGCCGTGACTTGCTGGTTAGATACCGTCATCGAATGAACAGTTACTCTCACTCGTGTTCTTCTCTAACAACAGAGTTTTACGATCCGAAGACCTTCTTCACTCACGCGGCGTTGCTCCATCAGACTTGCGTCCATTGTGGAAGATTCCCTACTGCTGCCTCCCGTAGGAGTTTGGGCCGTGTCTCAGTCCCAATGTGGCCGATCAACCTCTCAGTTCGGCTACGTATCATCACCTTGGTAGGCCGTTACCCCACCAACTAGTTAATACGCCGCGGGTCCATCTAAAAGCGATAGCAGAACCATCTTTCATCCAAGGATCATGCGATCCTTAGAGATATACGGTATTAGCACCTGTTTCCAAGTGTTATCCCCTTCTTTTAGGCAGGTTACCCACGTGTTACTCACCCGTCCGCCACTCAACTTCTTACGATGAATGCAAGCATTCGGTGTAAGAAAGTTTCGTTCGACTTGCATGTATTAGGCACGCCGCCAGCGTTCGTCCTGAGCCAGGATCAAACTCTCATTTTAAAGTTTGTGACTCATTATTTTTTACTAGCGAATTGACTTCGCAAATGTTTTTGCTTCTTTATAGAAGCCCTGCACATTTGTTTCATCGAAACTTTGTTTAGTTTTCAAAGATCTACTCATCAGCTATCAACAACTGACAACTTTTATATCATATCAAGTCGTCATATATTTGTCAACAACTTTTTTAATTTATTTTTTACTGACTATTTTGACATCAGCTTTATCATCATATCAAAGCCTCCGTTATTTGTCAACAAAAAATTATTTTTTATTTGCCGTCATCTCAACGACAAGTAATATAATACCAAGTACCATCACCTTCGTCAACGTTTTTTTTATAAAAAAATAAATTTTCGTTTATGTATTAATATGACTACTTTTCTCTCTATTTCGTTCGTTTTTTATTTCTATTATAAATTTTTATAACACATAATATTCGTCAATTTTATTCACCTAAAAAGAGAGATGGCTAATAATTAACCATCTCCCTTTTAAATATTATTATTTTTCTTTCTTGATAACTTCTAAACCTTGCATATATGGACGTAATGCTTCTGGAATTGTTACTGATCCATCTTCATTTTGGTAGTTTTCTAAAATAGCAGCTACAGTTCTACCTACAGCTAAACCAGAGCCATTTAATGTATGAACATATTGTAGTTTACCATTTTCATCACGATATTGAATTCTTGCTCTTCTAGCTTGGAAATCTTCACAATTAGAACAGCTTGAAATTTCTCTATAAGTATCTTGTGCTGGCATCCATACTTCTAAGTCATGTGTCATAGCTGCACTGAATCCCATATCTCCAGTAGATAGAGTAATTACATGATATGGTAATCCTAGTTTTTCCATAATGTTACCAGCATTTTTTGTCATTTTTTCCAATTCATTATATGAATCTTCTGGCTTAGTATATTTAACCATTTCAACTTTATTAAATTGGTGCATACGTATCAAGCCACGAGTATCTCGACCTGCACTTCCTGCTTCAGAGCGGAAGGATGGTGATAAAGCTGTAAAGTAAACTGGTAAGTCTTCTGTTGGGATTACTTCTTCACGATAATAGTTAGTTAAAGGTACTTCAGCTGTTGGAATTAAAGTCATATCTTCCCCATTAACTTGGTATACTTGATCCTTAAATTTAGGGAATTGGCCAGTTCCATACATTGATTTAGCTTTAACAATATATGGAGGAATTACTTCTGTATAACCTTCTTTAGCATGTTCATCTAACATAAAGTTATAAACCGCACGTTCAAGCTTTGCTCCTAATCCTTTGTAGAAAACAAATCTTGCCCCAGAAACTTTAGCTGCGCGATCGAAATCTAAAATTCCTAGGTCTTCACCAATATCCCAGTGTGCTTTAGGTTCAAAATCAAATTTACGTGGTGTACCTACTTTATAAAGTTCAACATTTGAATCTTCATCTGGTCCTACTGGAATAGTAGGATTTGGTAAGTTAGGCAAGTGAGCAGCCATAGATTTTACATTTTCTTCTACTTTAGCTAGTTTTTCATCAAGTTCTTTGATCTTAGTACCAACTTTGCGCATTGCTTGAATTTGTTCACTAGCATCTTCTTTATTTCGTTTTGCTTGAGCAATAGCTTCAGAAACTTCATTACGTTCTTTCTTTAAATTTTCAGTTTCAACAAGTAACTCTCTACGTTTCTTGTCTTCAGCTACTAATTCATCAATTTCTTCTGGTTTTACGCCTCTTGTTCCCAAGCGACGTTTATATTCTTCTGTATTTAATCGAATATCTTTAATATCTAGCATCTTTGTGTCCTCCAAATTTTTTTAACATCTTGACGTAAAAAAAGCCCTCTCGTCCCCAAAATTGGGACGAAAGGACTTCTTCTTACGCGGTACCACCCAAGTTCGACAGTAAATAACCATCACACTCAATGATTTAACGATCTCCCGTGCAGCATTACCTGCCCATACAACGAACGCTGGAGTTTCGGCTCATAGTTTTCACCAACCACTATGTCTCTTTACTGCCTACTTATGGCGAACTCCGATGTTTAACTTACCTACATGTTAAAACATTGAATTATAAAATTCAAGTATTATTTTTCTACTTTATGAGGTGTTAAATCAACTTCATCCAGTGGTATTACTTTAGTTTTATATTTTATCTTATAGTAGCAGTATAAAATCAAGAATAACGGTACAGACATGTAAGTAACACTTATAGCTTGCCAATCAAGATTAGCAAATGATTTCAAATCTTGGCCTACAATTACTAAGATACATAATACTAATGCTAAAAGTGGACCGAATGGGAACCACTTAGCATGGTAACGTAATTCGCTAAGTTCATGACCTTGTTTTTTAAATGCCCTACGGAAACGATAGTGAGAAATGGCTATACCTACCCATGCTATAAAACCTGTTAAACCACTAGCACTTACCAAGAATGTGTAAATCTTATCACCAAAAATACTTGATAAAAATGTTAGTAACGCAACAAATGTAGTTCCTAATAAAGCTGGCATTGGTATCCCACGATTATTAACGAGTGAGAATACTCTAGGTGCATCTTTAGTCAAGCTCAAAGAAAATAGCATTCTTGTGGAAGCGTACATTCCTGAATTTGCTGCTGAAATAACAGAAGTTAAAATAACAGCATTCATCACAGCGGCAGCAGAAGCCAATCCTGCACGTTTAAAGACCAAAGTAAATGGACTAATAGCAATATCAGTAGCTTCTGATCCCAATAAATTAGGACTTGTGTAAGGAATCAAACAAGCTATAACAAAAATAGCTAGAATATAGAATAATAAGATTCTCCAAAATACTTGCTTGATAGCCTTAGGAATACTTTTTTCTGGAGTTGCAGATTCACCAGCTGTAATACCTATCAATTCTGTTCCTTGGAAAGAAAATCCAGCAACTACGAATACACTTAAGACTGCCGGTATACCACCAACAAAAGGAGCCTTTTTATAAGTGAAGTTTTCTAAATATGTTGCATGACCCCCAATAATTCCAATAATTGTTAATAAACCTACAATCAAAAAGACAATAACTGTTATAACCTTGATCAAAGCCAACCAATATTCTGTTTCACCAAAAGATTTTACAGACAAGGCATTAATAGCAAAAATTACTAATAATACAATCAAACTGAAAACCCAACTAGGAATATTAGGGAACCAATAACGTAACACTATTGCACTTGTAGAAACGTCAACCGCAACAGTAATAGCCCAGTTAAACCAGTAATTCCATCCCATCGCAAATCCTAAAGCAGGATCAACAAATCTTCCTGCGTATGTTGCAAAAGAACCTGTGACTGGCAAATATGTTGCCATTTCACCTAAAGAAGTCATTAAGAAGTACACCATCAATCCAATTGCTATATAAGCAACCAAAGCTCCACCAGGTCCTGCTGTAGAGATAGCAGAACCACTTGCAACAAACAAACCTGTTCCGATACTACCACCAAGGGCAATCATAGAAACATGACGAGTTTTCAAGGATCTTTTAATTTCTCCTTGATTACTATTTTCAGACATTACGTCTTCCTCCAAACTTTTTATTCTCAGAGGTCTAGATAATAAAAGAGCACACACCTGACTAAAGAGGTATGTGCTCTATCTATCAAATATCATAATCTATAATAAAAAGCATTCGATAGCGCTCCGTAGTCAACTATTAAACTACGACAGTTCCTGACTTGTTGAGCCAGGCCCCAGCAAAATATTGAAAAAGCAATATCTTACTTCGGCAGTTTTTCCTTTCAACATTTTTCATTGCTGCTTTTTCAGCTCCAAATATTTACTGATAAAAACTGCGACCTCTGTTCGACGCTTTTTATTATACAGAAAACAATTTAAATTGCAAGAAATAATTAATTATCTACTTTTCAGCAGATGATATTGATGCACGTAAACTATCAATATCAAATTCTTCTTTCATAAAATCTTCGTTTTCAACTGGAAAATGTGTTTCTACACTTTCAAACACTTGCAAATAAACCTTTGCTTCTTTTATCTTGTAATCCAACAGATGTCCACCCAAATTATGTGCATCGTTTAAATAATGTAAGTGGAAACCTGCTGAAGCCATCCCATGGAATAATTCTGGAGAAAAGTATCCTACAATTGTTCCTTGCCCATCATTTTCTTCAAAAATAGCTTGCTTATCTGCCACCTCTGTCAATGTTGGATAAGGCTTCTTTTGTCCTTCAACAGCTCTTGTCTTTATATAATCAAATTTTCCCTTTACTTTTACAGCAAAGAAAACATTCTTCAAATTATACTTAGAGAAAATCATATCCTTTAATTGATCAGGAGTTGCATCAGTAACATCAAATTCTATTTCTGGATTATCAAAATGGGAATTGGCAAATGGAACCCTTACTTCATTAGCATCTAATACATTTACACTACCATCGCTACGTACAAGATATGGCACTCCATCAAGTATAATCATTTCGCCATCTAATCCTGTAGCTGTCCCTATTCCTGTATCACCATGTTCTAGTAAGGAACTTAAAGGTAATGTACCATCAAATAATCCTGGAACAAGTAAGGCTAATGTACCATGTTGAAATAACTTCTTTGTGTCTTTCATCTTTAAGATGCCTCTTTTCAATTAGTGAAGTTGATCTTCAAGAATTTGCTTACCTAATTCTTTATTGTCGCTGTAGTCAACTGGAATGTCAACAACTACAGGACCTTCAGTTGCAAAAGCTTGGTCTAATACTTTTTCTAAGTCTTGAGCTTTTTCCACACGTAAACCAGTAGCACCAAAACTTTCTGCATACTTAACAAAGTCTACACTACCAAAGTTTACTCCTGCACTCTTTCCATACTTCAATTCTTCTTGGAACTTAACCATATCATAGTGTCCATCATTCCAAATAATGTGTACGATGTTTAAGCCCAAACGTACAGCTGTTTCTAAATCTTGACTGGAGAATAAGAAACCACCATCACCAGAAACAGAAACAATTTGTGTATTAGGTCTTACTAAAGCAGCGGAAATAGCCCATGGTAATGCCACACCTAATGTTTGCATACCATTACTAAATAGTAAGTGGCGTGGATTATAGCTTCTAAAGTGACGAGCCATCCAAATGTAGAAACTACCAACATCAACACTAACTGTCATATCATCAGTAACTCTATCTTGTAAAGCTTGAATAATGCTTAAAGGATGGGAAGTAACTTGATTTTCAGTAACTGCTGGTGGTTCATCTCTTAATTTTAATTTTTCTTGTAGTCCATCTAAATATTCGCGTGAACTTTCAGGCAACTTGAAACCTTTCATGTATGGTAATAAGAAGTCAAGAGTTTGAGAAATATCGCCTACCAATTCACGTTCTGGTTGGAAGTTCTTATCTACTTCTGCACGCATAGAATCAATTACGATGATATTTGCGTCACCTTCGTTATTCCAGTTACGTGGTTCATATTCAATTGGATCGTATCCAACAGCGATAACTAAGTCAGCATGTTTCAATAATTGGTCACCAGGTTGGTTTCTAAATAATCCTACACGACCAAAGAAATCATCTTCTAATTCTCGAGGAATGATTCCTGCTCCTTGGAATGTTTCAACAACTGGTAAATGAGTTTCTTCAACTAAGTTTCTGATAGATTTAGTTGTTTCTGGATCAGATGCTCTCATACCTAAAAGAAGAACAGGTAGTTTTGCAGTTTTGATACGTTGGGCTAATAATGTTGATTCTACAGGACTAGCTGGTCCTAAAACAGGTGCTGGCATTGGAGCAATTGGAGCAGTTTTAACTTCTGAATCAGTAACGTCTTGTGGTACTGATACAAAACTTGCACCTTGCTTTGCAGCTTCTGCTTCTTGATAAGCATTAGCAATTACTTCAGAAATATTTTCTGGTTCTTGAACTTCAGCAGCATATTTAGTTACAGGAGCTAATAATGCAACGTTGTCCATACTTTGGTGAGTCAATCTTAATAAGTCTGTACGTTGAACTTGTCCAGAAATTGCCAACACTGGATCTCCTTCAGCAGTTGCAGTAACTAATCCAGTTGCTAAGTTTGACACCCCAGGACCAGATGTAGTTAATACAACACCTGGCTTACCAGTAATTCTACCAATACCTTGAGCCATAAATGCAGCATTTTGTTCATGACGAGTAATAATCAATTGAGGTGCTTTTTCATTTGTTGGATGTTCTAATTTTTCAAATACCCTATCAATCTTAGCCCCAGGTACCCCAAAAACATATTTAACATCATGGTTTACCAAACTATCAATAATGGCATCTGCACCATAACGTTTTCCTTTATCTTCAGTCATTTTTTCATTCCTCTTTTCATCAAATATTTACAGTATAAAATTATAATATCACTGCTAAATTCACTTTACCAGCGCTTATATAGTTTGTGAAAAATATTCTTTAGAAAACGATTAATACCATAGCATTAAGCTTAAATATATATTTAAACTTTGTGAATATTGTGTAAGATTTATCATGCAAAAAAGTTGTTATTTATCTCTTAATTAGAGCAAATAACAACTTTATAGGTTTCTTAAAAATATGTTTTTTTCTTTATCATTATCCATTATTGTTTCAGAAAAATAAAAATCATTTCTTTCTAAAACTTTTTTTGAAGCAATATTATCTACTAAGGTAATTGCTTTTATCTGACTATAATCTTCTTTCACACGGCTACATATTTCTTCAATGGCTTTCGACATATATCCACGATACCAATAATTTTGATTTAATATAAAGCCTATCTCACCTGTTTTTTTATTGCCATTTTTAACAGGTAAATCATATATACATATTACTCCCACTACTTTTTTATTAACTACCAATCCCCAGGCACCGTTTTGTAACATTTGAGATAAATAAAAACTAGCAAAACTTGAGACTGGAGCGAAACCTGCCATTCTAGCTACTTCTTTTTGTGTGATAATTTCTCTAAAATCATTAAGATCATTACTTGATAATTTTCTAATTATTAAATCTTCTACTTCTTTCAATCATCGCACCAACCTTAATAATTTGAATTTCTAAACCCCTTAATCTTCTTTAACTTTGCAGCATACCTTATGTATAAATTACTGCAGTAATATACCCAAGCAAAACCTAATGTTAATGCGCCTGTAATATCACTAACATGTAATTGACCTAAATATATACAAGCTACACTTGTCGCAATTAACCAAATTCCTAAAATGAATCCCACTAAGTAAGCCAAAGCCTTGTCTTTGAAATATGGTAAAAAGATGATATATACAATAGCCACCAGAATTGTCATCCCTAAAACGTGTAAACCTGGGAAAGCATATCCCATTTCCGGTTCAACTCTTTTACTTCCATAACGCAATATCAATCGTGCTACCCATCCTACAACTAATCCTGTTCCAACTGTAAAAGTAATCCACACACCAGGAATTTGCCATCTTATAAACCATAAAATTCCTAGTAGTACTATCGTATAAACAATTGCCATTCTGGAACTAGATAGTTCACTAATAACGTTGTAGAACATCACTTGTAAATTATTTAAGTTACGAGTTAATTTAAAATAAACTGCTGTATCTATTTTATGTAGCCATTGAGCCTGTTGAAATACAAGAAAATAATTAATAAAGAATAGTATTGTAAAAAGGTACGCTAATGGCTCTCTTTTCTTCTTCTCTTTTATAATCACGGACATCCCCCCTTAAGGCTTAATTATACACTAAATAGCTCTATTAATTTCAATATTAGTGGTGATTTATTACTATTTTTCAGCCATATTAATGTTAACTGGGTATTCCATCCCGGGTAATTTATAGGAATTATTCTACCATTCGTATAATTTTTGGCACAAGAAGCTGGAACTAAAGCCACGCCCATTTCTAACTTTGCCCAGTAAATTGCTGTTCTTGCATCATCACACTTTACTGCTATATAAGGACTTATCCCAAATTGTGAAAAAGTTTGTCGGAAAATATTTTCAAATCTCCTATATATTATTAGCGGTACTTCTTCTAAATCATCAATTCCTATCTTCTTTTTTCCTTTTAAATAATCATCGCTATTTACCACTGCTACCATTGGCTCTTCCATCACAATTTTAGTTTCAAGTTCTCTTTGATTAAAAGGAGTTCTAACCAATCCTAAATCTATCTCACCATTAAATAATTTTTCCAGTATTCCATACGTATTGCTTTCAAATATTTCAAAGTTTATTTCAGGATAATACTTTCTAAACTCTTTCAATTTTTCTATTGGTAAAGCAGCCGCGGAAGAAGAAACTGTACCTAAAGAAATTTTTCCCAATTCTCCTTTAGTGGTCTTCTTAACTTTTTCTTCAGCCACTGTAGTCAAATCCAGAATTTTTCTTGCATATTTTTCTAACATCATACCTGCATCCGTCAATGCAATTCCATGGGCAGTTCTAGTAAATAATTTAGTTTCTAATTCTGCTTCTAATTGTTTTAATTGGTAACTTAATGGAGGTTGAGCAATATTTAGTTTTTTCGCAGCAGCTGTTATCTGTTTTTCTTCCACTACCGCTATAAAATACTGCAGTTGCTTTAAATTCATCAGTACTCCCTCTTGCTTTAGATATATAAATTTTGTATATCTTATATTTTAATTTGGTATTTTTATTATAATATATTCAGTGTTAATATGATTAAGTAATTAAGCGAAGGGAGAATTTATTAATGATTACATCTACATTATTAATGCTGGCAGTCGGTTTATTCGCCGGTATTATGGGCGCCATTCTAGGAATTGGTGGCGGTATGATTATTACACCTATTATCACTTTAGCTTTAGGTTTAGATATCAAGTATGCTATCGGTGCCAGTATTATTGCCGTTATTGCAACTAGCTCTGGTTCTACAATTGCATTCTTAAAAGATGATGTCTTAAACTTACGTGTAGCAATGTTTTTAGAAATTGCTACTACTATCGGAGCTATTGTTGGAGCTATCTTAACTGGTATTTTTCATCCAGCAATCTTATATTTTTTATTTGGTTCCTTACTTATTTTTTCAAGTTGGAATATGTACAGAAAACTACGCAGTGGTAAAGAAATTTTAAAAAGAGCCAAACCTGACAAATGGGCACAAAAATTTAATCTTAACAGTTCATATTTTGACAAGAACTTAAACAAACAAATTGATTATCAAGTTGAAAATATTCCTGGCGGCTTATCTATTATGTTTGGAGCAGGTATTGCCTCTGGAATGTTAGGAATCGGTTCTGGTGCTTTTAAGGTTATGGCTATGGATAATGCTATGAAAATGCCTCTAAAACCATCTAGTGCTACCAGTAATTTAATGATGGGAGTAACTGCTGCAGCCAGTGCTTCTGTATACTTCTTCAATGGCTCTATTAAGCCTGGTATTGCTGTTCCACTCGCTTTAGGGATTTTAGTTGGAGCCACAATTGGAAGTAGAATCATGCAACATCTTCCTTCAAGAGTTATTAGAATGATTTTCATTCCTATTCTATTATATCTAGGATTACAAATGATTTTTAAGGCGTTTGGGGTGACAATATAATATGGATAAAAAGACAAAGAATGAGATGGAAACTGTAGAAATCCTAATTGGTAAAATCATGCGTATTGGAGTACTGATTGCCGCTTCCATTATGGTAATAGGTTTTATTATGCTTGTTTGCCAACAAAGCTCTGGATATCCTGGTACTACATTTCCTACAACCTTATCAGAAATTCTAAAGGGTATTACTACTTTTAAACCATATGCATATATGATGGCAGGAATTTTTTTATTAATCTTGACACCAGTCTTACGTGTGTTAGTCTCAATATATGCATTCTATAAAGAAAAAGATGTCTTATACGTTTGGATTACAACTATAGTATTCATTATTTTGATGTTTGGATTCATTTTAGGACATCATTAAAGGAGCGTTTTTAATGCCACAAGATAACAGAAAACGTCGACGTTCCATTGAAAATTATCAAAACGACACGTCTTCACACGTACCACAACGACAACATGAACATCACCATTCTCCTCATAGACTTAGTAAAACTATCTTTTTTTGGTTACTACTATCTTTAGTGGTTTTTGCTATCGTTGGTGGAAAATATCTGGAGAAGAAACTGAATAATGCACAAAAAGCTGCCAATACCATCTATAGTTCTAGTAATTTTAGCAAATCGCGTAATGTTAGCTCTACCTTAAAAAAGGGTAAACCTGTTTCTATTTTACTAATGGGAACTGATACTGGAGCTTTAGGTAGGGATTTCCGTGGACGTACTGATACATTGATTGTCTTAGTTATGAATCCTAAAGATAAAAAGATGACTCTTGTTTCACTTCCGCGAGATGAAAAAGTTGCAATCTCAGGATATGAAGAATACTATCCTAGCAAGTTAAACTCCGCTTATTTTTACGGGGGATCTAAAGCCGCTGTTAGAACTGTTCAACAAGATTTAAATATTCCAATCGATTTTTACGTTACAGTTAACATGGGCGGCTTAGAAAGTATCATTAATGCTATTGGAGGAGTTGATGTAGCTCCTACAATCTCATTCTCATATGGTGGTTACTCTTTCAAGAAAGGTAAAGTAACACATATGAATGGACCTAAAGCTTTAGCTTACGTTCGCATGAGACATGAGGATCCTTTAGGGGATTATGGTCGTCAAACTAGACAACGACAAGTCCTTATGAAAGTTGCCCTGAAGAGTAGTCACGTTTCTAATTTACTCAATCAAAAATTCTTGAACACTATTTCTAAACAAATGCAGACTGATTTATCTTTTGATGATTTATTAGCTCTTGGGACTAAATATCGTGTTGCAACCCATGGTATGGATTCAGATCATTTACAAGGTACTTCAACAATGATAATGGGTGAATCTTTTGAAGTACCTACTCTATCTGAAAAACAAAGAATTACAAGTAAAATTCGCTCTGCTTTAGATTTAGAAAAGGCTAAAACTGGTTCTACATATGGAACTGATTATGAAATAAACACTTCACAATATTAAAAAATAAGGTTTAAAGTTCAACAATTATCGTTGTCCTTTAAACCTTATTTATTTTATTAAATTATAAATTAGCGTCCATATTAAATGTTAACTTAGATAGCTTCAAACCTTCTACAAAGAAATGATTTATCATTCCCATTGTTCTTTCTTTCATGTCTGCTACCATTTCATAGTTCTTTTCTGTTAAAAATCTTGTTAAATCTTCTCCACTTAACTCTTGAGCAGCTTTATCATTTTCATCAATCAATCTATGTTGTTGTTCACGTGCAGCTGTTAAATAATCTAAATCATCTTGAATAAATTGAGCATGGTGTGATTCTACTAACATTGACAAAGCTCTATACATCCAATATGCACTATTCATATCAAATTCAAGTGGTGTATTACTCCAACTAGGATCAGTATCGTTAGAATTTGCATAAAATGGAACATATGGCGTGAATGAAGGAACACCAAAGCACATCCACATTAATCCTGCTTGTTCTTCAGGAACATTATTTCTAATTTGAAGAACATGGGAATTTTGTGTACGATTCAATGAAATTGGACGGAAACGTTTCTTATCTTCTTCACTTCCATGACCTAATGGATCATATTTAGTTTCATTGTAATGTGAACTTAATACATACTCTAAATCTTCTACTGATAATAAGCGATTAGCTCGACAGATAAATGGCAATTCAGAAGAAGTTGGTTCTTGTTCTACTTCTGGGGTGAAGTAACGTTGTCCAAACCAAACACGTGGAGTATTGTAATGTCTATCTTTTTCAGTATCCGTGCCAAAAATTTTACGGAAATTGAAGCCATCTTTATTAGGATTCAAATGATGTTCTTCTACGAATTCCAATAATCCATCTGACCACATATAATTTTCAGGATCATTAAAATCTATTTTTTGTTGTGCTACTTGGTTAGCAGCAATTGCATAGGCATCATCTGGAATTCTTGTAGCAGCCCAATGATGACCTGTTACAATTTCCATGTACCAAACTTCATCCTTATCTGCAAACAAGACACCATTTCCTTCTGGAGAACCGTATTTTTTTATAAGATTTCCTAAGTACTTAACACCATCGCGTGCAGAATCTATATATGGAGCCACCATATCTTGCAAGGAATCTTCTGCCAAGCCATTTTTTATCCATGGATCATATGCCAAAGCACGTGGATTCCCATATACAGATTCTGTAGCAGACATTGCTACATTTTTTTCGTTAATTGAAGTTTCACCAAAGACACCATTTTTTTCTACATCAGCATTGGGAGTAAAAGTTGTTCTATACCCTTCACTTGGTAATGGTGCAGTAAAACCATTTTTATTGGAAGTCCAATTTTCTTTGCGGCCAGATACAGCTGGTTGCATAACAAATCGTTGAGGAGTGATTGGTAGAAATGTGTCATCATTTCTCGCAATCATTGTTGAACCATCAACAGTTGCTTTCTTTCCTACTAAAATTGATGTACAAGCTTGTTCCATCATTATTCCATCCATCTCCTACTTTGAAGTTTTCCCTTCTAGTTTACGCCTTATTAACAAAAAAAGCATCCTAAACAGGATACTTTTCTAATACTAATTTATAAAACTTTTTGCAATAATTTTTGTAAAGTTGCACTTTCTTTTTCACTAAGATTAGACGTTACTTCAGCACTAACTTTTTCAGTAATTTCAGTAATTTCATCTATATTATCTAAGGTCTTACTTGTAGGATATAATTCAGTTTGACGATGATCAATTGTTGACTTTCTCTTTTCTAACCAGCCATTTTTGACTAAATTAGAAATTTGCTTTGTCACTATACTTTGTTCACGATCTAATAACTTGATCATCTGTACTTGATTAATTCCTGGATTATTAATAACTACAAATAAATAATAAAAATTAGCTTCATTTAAGCCATATTTGAGTAACTCTCTATTTAGACTCAATCTAATCTTACGATTGAATTTTGCAACTAAATATTCAATAGTGCTCTTGTTCATATTGTTCATATTATCCATTTAATCATCTACGGCTATCGCGATTTTTTATATAAGATATAAATACCGCCAACATTAGTAAGACTAAAACAACTGTTACCCACATGGAAATTCTCATACCTAAAACAAAGGAATGTGGAATTGAACTAATAACAATCAACATTGTAACTGAAACAGCACCTGATACTTGACGCAAAGTATTATTCAGTGCTGTTGCATGACTAATTTCACGTGGTGCTACTCCTCTGAATGACTCAGAAATAGCTGGTGAGAATACTAAGGCATTTCCCACCATACGAATCATATAGAAGACTGTCATTATCCATATTGGTGTACCTTTAGATATAATAACAAATGGAATTGCTGAAATTAACATCAAAATTCCACCAGAAATTACTAACCATTTTGCACCATATTGATCGTATGCACGTCCTACAACAGAAGCTGTCAACGCATTAGCTATCGCCCCTGGCAAAAGAATCATACCAGCAGTCATACTGCTTACATGACTGACATTTTGTGCATAAATTGATACCATTTGTTCCATACCTAGCAATACCATAAATGCACAGATTCCCACTAGAACCATCATTCTAAAAGAGTATAGTTTAATTATTCTAACATTAAGCATAGGTTGTTTTAAATTCAGCTGTCTCTTTACAAAAAAGTATAAAATAATTGCACCTACTACCAACATTGCTAATCCTAGCATCCACTGTGTTTGAACAATAGTTATTCCTATTAAAGCTAAACTTGAACCAAGTAAAGATAAAACTACAGATAAGTAATCAATCTTAATGTCCAGAGGTTCAGAGTAATTTGGAAAAACAAAGTATCCTATTATCCAAATTAATACCATGATTGGTAGGATTAAAATAAATAAATATCTCCAACCTAGTAAGTTTAAAATAAATCCTGCTAAAGTAGGACCAATTGCTGGGCCAAAAGCAATTACCAATCCAGACATTCCAATAATTGTTCCTCTTTTTTCAGGAGGATAAATTGAAATCATTGTTGTCATCTGAAAAGACATTAAAATCCCACCGGCACAAGCTTGAACTAAACGTGCCAATAGTAATAACCAAAAATTAGTTGCCAAACATCCTATTAATGTCCCAATGACAAAAGTTCCTATCGTTCCCAAAAAAACACTACGATTTGAAAATTTATCATACATATTTGATGATAATGGAGTCACAATCCCTATCAGTAATGTATATCCAGTTGTTAACCATTGAACTGTTGTTAATGACTGATTCATTTGATTTTGAATTACTGGTAATGCTGTAACCATCATCGTTTGACTCATCAAACTAATAAACGTTGAAAGTAATAAAATTATTGATACAGCTAATCTTGTTTTAGGATTAATTGTATCAGCGATATTTCTTGCCACCTATATTCCCCTCTCTCAAAAAACATTCACTTGCATGTAATTGCCAAACTTATTTTAATTAGTTCACTAACCAAATGTCAATTAAAAAAATGCCTTTCAGAAAAAATAAATTTTCTAAAAGGCATTTTCATTTTTAATGTTTAGCATTATCTGCTATAAAGTTATCAGAACTAGCATCTTCTCCATAGATTAAAACTTTAGTCCCAACTGGTAAATTCTTTTGAATCCATTCAGCATCTGGTACAGTTAACCATATAGAACCATATGCTTTAATATTATTCTTCTTAGTGATTTTTGTACTACCAAGATGTTTAGCATCTTTTTCAATTACTTTTCCATTTTCATCAACAGGTACTGATTGAAAATGATACATACCTTTACCCTTAAAAGAAGTCCAGTGTAACCCACCTAATTGGCGTGTAGCATCATAGAATTTATCTCCACGAGCTTCTTCTAATTTAAACTTTCCTACAGGTGTTACTTGATAGTTAGGGGTCTTAGAATCATAGTTCTTACCCAAAGATGCATACATTGTATATAAAACATAAGGTCCACTCATAACATATACTCTTTGCTTAGCTGAAGATACTACCAATCTAATTCGGTTAGATTTTTTCACATTCTTATACTTAGAAACATCTGGATATGCCTTAGTCATCGATGGCTTGTTCCAATCAACTTTTTTGCGCATAGCCTTTTTCTGTTCTTTAGTAATCTTCTTTATATGTCGGCTAATACTAGAACTTATCTTCATTTCACGACTAACCTTAACAGCATTTTTACTTTCCAAGTGGTGCATATGTACTGCACTCCATCCAGCAATTCCCACTAAGATAATCGCAACGATCCAGTAAATTAAATTATTTTTTTTCATTGGTTATCCCCTCAATTTAGTAATACTAGCTTATTTTATCATATATAGTACTATTACGAAAAACTTTGCTGAAATTACTTAATGAGATTCTTTTGATATTCCTTAATTTGGATCAATTCTCGTCTTTTTACTTTTCCACTAGCTGTCTGTGGATATGACATAACTTGATAAAATCTTACTGGTACTTTGTAATGCGCTAGATGTTCACGCCCATATGAAATTAATTCCTGTTGTGAAAGTTTTCTTTCCAATATTACAAAAGCAACTGGCACTTGTCCCCACTTTTTATCAGTAATTCCTGCTACAACGATATCCTTAACTCCTGTTAACTTTAAATAGCTTTCTTCTACTTCATGTGGAAAAATATTTTCTCCACCAGAAATTATCATATCGCCCTTTCTACCTTTCAGATATAAGAATCCATCTTCATCTAAATAACCAATATCTCCCGTCTTAAACCATCCATCTTCAAATACTTCTTGATTTTTCTCAGGATTATTAAAGTAACCTGGCGTGATATTAGGTGCTTTAAGTAATACTTCACCGTCATGAGCCAATTTTAATTCAACAGAAAATAACGGTTTTCCTACTGAACCAATTTTATTCTCAGCATCTTCAAAATTTAAAGCTATCACTTGCGAAGCAGTTTCCGTCATTCCATAAGACTGGATAACTGGTATATTTCGCTGTTGGCATCGCTCTAATGTAACCTTATCTATTGGTCCGCCACCTAATAAGAAGCAACGAAAATTAGAATTGTATCCTTCTTGGGGAAAGATTTCTAAAAGTTGTTGCAACATTGTGGGGACTACTGACATTGTACTTACACTACTTTTCTTTAATAAGGATGTAACTTTTTCTGCATCAAATTTATCCATCAAAGTTACAGTCATTCCATAAATCAATCCACGCATAATAATTGATAAACCACTAATATGGAAAATAGGCACTGCACATAGCCAGTTATCCTTATCTGTTAAACCTAGGTTTAAGGCCGAACTGATTGCAGAATAAAAATGATTTTCAAAAGTCTGCTGTACTCCTTTAGGTTTACCAGTTGTACCTGAAGTATACATAATAGTCGTAACTTCATCATCATTGAATTCTGATACTAATTTAAAACCTTGATTTTCCTCTAAACCTTTTATTTGATTAAAGGTTAAACTTTCAATCCCTACAAATTCTTCATGTAACAATGACTCATCATATATCAACAACGAAACTGCAGCATCTTCCAGCTGATATTGTAGCTCTTCATGCGATAATCTTTTATTCAAAAAGACAATTTCACACCCTAATTGTTGTAATGATAGAATCATCAAATAACCATCAATCGTGTTATTGGTAAGCAATGCTACTCTCATCTCTTTACGAGACTTATTAGCTAAACGTGCTGCCAATACTGCCACCCTATCACTTACTTCTTTAAAAGTTAATTTGGTATTACCAGCTTGAATGGCTATTTTATTTGGAGAAAGTAGAACTCGTTTCTTTAACCAATTTTCCATTAAGGAAACTTAGGAAATTGCTGGAAATCTGGTTTACGTTTTTCGTTAAAGGCATCGCGTCCTTCTTTTCCTTCGTCTGTTGTATAGTAAAGCATCGTTGCATCGCCTGCAAATTGTTGTAAACCAGCTAAGCCGTCAGTATCAGCGTTCATTGCAGCTTTAATAAATCTAATTGCAGTTGGTGACTTTTGTAAAATCTCGTTGCACCAATCCAAAGTTACTGATTCAACTTCATCCAAAGGAACAACTTTATTTATCCAGTTCATTTCATATGCTTCTTGAGCTGTATAAAAATGATTTAAGAACCATACTTCTTTAGCACGTTTATGTCCTATAACGCGTGCTAAATATCCTGAACCATAACCTGCATCAAAACTACCAACTTTAGGTCCTGTTTGACCAAACATTGCATTATCAGCAGCAATTGTTAAATCACAAACTAACTGTAAGACGTTACCGCCACCAACAGACCAACCTTTAACCATCGCAATAACTGGCTTAGGGATAATTCTGATTAAATGTTGTAAATCTAGTACATTTAATCTTGCAATTTTATCTGGCCCTACATAACCACCATTTCCACGAACTGTTTGATCTCCACCCGAACTAAATGCTTTATCACCAGCTCCTGTTAAAATAATTGCTCCAATCGTACTGTCATCGCGACAAATTGTGAATGCTTCAATCATTTCAGCAACCGTTACTGGAGTGAAAGCATTATGTTTTTCTGGTCTATTCATTGTTATTTTAGCAATTTGACCTGCTCTTTCAAATATGATTTCAGAATAGTCCTTAACTTTTTCCCATTCTACACTTGTCAAATGAATCACGACTCCTTATCTAAATATGTATGATAAAATATAACTTGATTATATCACTTTACCAGATTAGGAGAAATTATAATGGATTTAATCGAATATTTGGGAATTAAAAGTATTATTTCATCCAAGGATAAAGTAATCCTATCTTTAAATGTTACTGATAAAGTACAACAGCCTTTTGGCGTATTACATGGTGGAATTAATTCAGTTTTAGCTGAAACCGCTGCTAGTATTGGAGCTAATCTCAATCTTTCTCATGGTCATGCTGTTGGTGTCAATATATCTACTAACCATTTAAAAAGTGTGACTTCTGGAAAATTAACGGTTGAAGCTACACCGCTTAGAATTGGAAAAAAGATCCAAGTATGGCAAGCTAATACTTTTGACGATAAAAATAATCTAACCAGTAATTCTACAATTACTTTGACTAATATAAATTAAAAAAATGTTTAACCGATATACACAAATATCAGTTAAACATTTTTTTAGTCTTTAATATAATCTAGCATTGCAAATAATGCTTGCTTATTCATTTCAGGAATCTTATGTTTCAAAATATCAGCAGCACTTTGCTTTAACTTATTTCCTTTTATGAATTTACTATCATTTTCTACTACTTCACGCACACCTGCTTCATTCATTTCTAAATGAAATTGTAGACCAATTGCATTTTCATTAATAATAAATCCTTGATTTTCAACAAGTGGACTCGAGAAAAGTGGAGTTGCTTCTGTTGGTAATCTAAACTGTTCACCATGCCAATGTAGCACATCCAATTTTTCTGGAACTCCTGGAATTATATTGCTCAGGCGTTTCACTTCTCCCCAACCTACTTCTTTAGGACAAGAACTCACATCCCCGCCCAAAGTTTTTGAAAGTTGTTGCGCTCCAAAACAAATTCCTAAGTACGATTTATGTGCCATCAACATTCCTCTAATTAATTCTCGTTCCTTAACAATCCATTCTTCGTCGTCATTGACACTCATTGGTCCACCTAATACTACCAACATATCAGTATCAATAACTTCTGGTAACTTTACATTGTTATTAGCAGCTTGATATACATTTACTTCATATCCATTATTTTCTGCCCATTCACCAATTAAACCTATTCCTTCATGAATTGAGTGTTGTAACACATTCATCTTCAACTTAAATTCCTTCTTTCACAGCTGATGATTACTTCTTTTCTTTTATAATATACACCGGTCTTCTCTTAACTTCAGAAAAGATCTTTCCAATGTATTTACCAACAATTCCTAGACACATTAGTTGAATTCCGCTAAAGAATAGCAATAAACAAATAGTTGATGTCCAACCTGTCGTTGGATCTCCACCTTCTAAAAAGTAACGAATAATAATCCATACAATTCCAATCCCTGAAAAGAATGATGTTAACATTCCAAAATAAACAGCTATATCTAAAGGTGCTTGAGAGAAATTGACAATTCCATCAATTGAATATTTCAACAAGCTCCAAAAATTCCAACTTGTTGTCCCAGCTACTCGTTCTTGGTTTTTATATTCTAAATATTTAGTATTGAAACCTACCCAACTAAAAATACCTTTAGAAAAACGATTGTATTCTGTCATTGAAAGGATTGCATCGACCATTTGTCTTGTCATTACTCTAAAATCTCTGGCACCATCAACAATTTCAGTATCAGAAATTTTATTAATTAACTTATAAAACATTCTTGCAAAAAATGAACGAATTGGTGGTTCACCTTTTCTATTCGTTCTTCTAGTTCCCACACAATCATAATCTTCATTTTCAAGAATTTCTATCATCTCTGGCAACATATCTGGCGGATCTTGTAAATCAGCATCCATTACAGTTATATAATCTCCTGTAGCTTGTTGTAAACCACAGTATAGCGCAGCTTCTTTACCAAAGTTTCTAGAAAATGATACATAGTGTACATGTTCTTTATCTTTAGCGTTTAATTTACGCATTTCATCTAAAGTTCCATCTTGTGAACCATCATTCACAAACCAATATTCTAATTCAATTCCATTTAATTCCTTTTTAACTTTTTCAACAGCCTCATAGAACAAAGGTATAGTTTCCTCTTCGTAATAACAAGGCACTATAATTGAAAGTTTTTTTGTCATACTACATATTCCCTTCACCAAAATCAATTAGTCCTAATGATATCCACTCATTAGTATATCATTAATAACAAAAAATATATGATTTTTTTGTTAAATTCACACCAATCTAAACTCAAAGTCTAGATTACCTTGTTTAAAAGATTATTCATAGTATAATAGAAAGTGTACACTATTACTGATATAATAAAAGTATGAATAATTTGCCGAGAGGAGTTTCAACTATGGCAAACATTAAAATTTTAACAGACTCTTCTGTTCAACTTACACCAGAAGAAATTGAAAAATATAATATTACAATTGTACCCCTTTCTGTTGAAGTGGATGGTAAAAATTATGTTGATGGTGAAGATATTTCTCGTGAAGAATTAGTCCAAGCTTTAAAAGATGGCAATATTCCTAAAACAAGTCAACCACCTATCGGCAGATTTATAGATGCTTATAATGAACTAGGTAAAGATGGCAGCGAAGTATTAGCTATTGTACTTTCAGATGTTCTTTCTGGAACTTACGAAACTGCAAGTAGTGCTGCTGACATGGTAGATACTAAAGTAACTGTTATTAACAGTAAATCAACTGACAGAGGATTGGCCTTCCAAGTTCTTGCTGCTGCTAAAGATTTAGAAGCCGGTAAGAATATTGATGAGATTAAAGATCATCTTAAAGATATCTATCATCGTACAACTATTGATGTTTTGATTGATAACCTTGACTGCTTAGTTGCTGGTGGTCGTGTAAGTCGTTTAGCTGGTGCTTTAACTAAACTTATCAATCTTAAGCTTATTATTCGCTTGAACGAGGAAAGTTTGGATGTTATTGTCAAGGGTCGTAGCAAGAAGACCTTTATCAAGCATTGCAAGACTTTAGCTGAAGAATATTTACAAAACCACAACCCTATTCAAGCACTATCCTTATCAAATGTTGGTACAGATGACAGTCTGCTTCAAAAAATCAAGGATACTTTATTAGAAAATAATTCTATCCAAGAAATCCCTTATATCGCTCGTTTAACTAGTCCTATTATTATGACCCACACTGGTTTAAACGCTGTTGGAGTTATTACACTTAACGAAAAACCTACACATTAAGACAAAAAGCAAGTTTTGACTTGCTTTTTTGTTTTAATTTATAATTTTTCTAATTTACTTTTTAAAAATTATTAGTTATAATATATTTATAAATAAAACTTATTTCTTTTTTAGATATGGGGGGGATTTATTATGTCTCGTCTAAGTCATAAACAAAAATTATATATTATTGTTGGTATCGCTGCAGTCGCAGTTGTTTTACAGTACCTATTACATTTAAAATTATATGCACAAATTCTCGTTACTTTAGTCGGAGCTATCATTGCTTTATCTATGTTTAAGGAAATGGTTCATACACTTCGTTCTGGAAAATATGGCGTCGACCTATTAGCCATCTTAGCTGTTGTCGCTACTTTATCCGTAGGTGAATATTGGGCAAGTATGGTTATTCTTATCATGCTCACTGGTGGTGATACATTAGAGGATTATGCTTCTCATAAAGCAAATACAGAATTGAAAGCGTTGCTAGATAATTCACCTCAAGTTGCCCATAAAATTATGGATGATGGTGACATAGATGATGTTAGTGTCAATGACGTTAAAGTTGGAGATAAAATTGTAGTTAAACCTGGGGAAATCGTTCCTGTCGACAGTTTTATCATTAAGGGTAGCGGCTTATTTGATGAATCTTCTTTAACTGGTGAATCAAAACCTGTTGAAAAAAATCTCCGTGACAACGTAATGTCGGGTTCTTTGAATGGAGACAATTCCGTTACTTTACAAGTAAGTAAGCTTGCTAAAGATAGTCAATACCAACAGTTAGTTAAGCTAGTTAAAGAAGCTGAAAGTACTCCTGCTCATTTTGTTAGAATGGCAGATAGATATGCTGTTCCATTTACTTTAGCAGCTATTTTAATTTCACTTGCAGCTTGGTTCTTCTCAGGCGATCCCCATCGCCTTGCCGAAGTATTAGTTGTAGCCTCACCTTGTCCTTTAATTCTTGCAGCACCTGTTGCTATGGTTTCAGGTATGAGTCGTGCTTCACGTAATGGTATTGTGGTAAAAACTGGTGATGTTTTAGAAAAACTTGCTACTGCCAAAACTGGTGCTTTTGACAAAACTGGTACAATCACTAGTGGACAATTAACTGTACAAGATGTTGTTACAACCTCTTCTATGAAAGTAGAAGAATTATTACAACTAGCCGCTAGTGCTGAACAAGAATCATCACATATTTTAGCTCGTTCACTTGTTGCATATACTGATAATCAAAATATTGATTTAGCACCTGTTAGTTCTTTAGAGGAAAAAACAGGTAAAGGAATTGAAGCTACTATTAATCATAAAAATGTTAAAGTTGGTAAACTTAAATTTGTTGCTCCAAATTCAG
This sequence comes from Ligilactobacillus salivarius, assembly GCF_035231985.1. NCBI lineage: Bacteria > Bacillati > Bacillota > Bacilli > Lactobacillales > Lactobacillaceae > Ligilactobacillus > Ligilactobacillus salivarius. The sequence goes on along the minus strand of NZ_CP117983.1, from coordinate 230,125 downwards.
AAATGAAACCTTTAGCAACTACTACTATTTATGTTAGTGTTGATGACGAACTTTGTGGTTATGTTACTTTTACCGATCATGTTCGTCCTGAAGCAAAAGAAACTATGAATACTTTGAAAGCTTTAGGAGTCAAAAAATTAATGATGCTAACTGGGGATCAAGAAAAGATTGCTCAACGAGTTGCTAAAGAAGTAGGAATTGATGAAGTAAAAGCTGATTTGCTACCTCAAGATAAGATCACCGCTTTACAAAATATCCCTAAATCTGGCCACCCTACTTTTATGGTTGGTGACGGTGTAAATGATGCTCCTTCACTTGCAACTGTTGATGTTGGTATTGCTATGGGTGCACATGGTTCTACTGCTGCTAGTGAATCAGCTGATGTTGTTATTTTAAAGGATGATCTATCCCGTGTTTCTAAGGCTGTTACTATTTCACGTGACACCATTAGAGTTGCTCGTCAATCAGTTTTGTTAGGGATTGCAATTTGTACTGCATTAATGTTAATCGCAAGTACTGGTATCATCCCTGCTTTCATCGGTGCTATGTTCCAAGAAGTTGTCGATACTGTTTCAATTTTATGGGCTTTAAAGGCTCGTTATTCCCACGAACAATAGTTAATATATATTCAATCAATAGGCGTATAACAGCGTCTATTGATTTTTTATTTGCATAAATTTTGAAAAATCAATTTTTTATTCTATTATTTTTCTGAAAATTACGCTACAATACTAAAAGTTAAAGAAAATATTAAGGAAGGCTGTGGTAATTTTGCCTGCTAACTTTCTCAGGCGTAAAAATAAGCCACCTTGTTTAAATGATTAATAATATGCATAATATCAATCATTATTAACGAGGAGATTTTAAATGTTAGATCAAAAAAAACATTATATGAGCTGGCCAGTTATCGCTTTGCTCGACTTTGTTACAATTATTAGTTTTGAAAATATTTTCTATCCTTTTCAAAATCAAGGATTATCTGTTGTTATTTCATGGATTTTCTTACTTTTTACTTACGTTATTCCTTATGCATTAATTGCTACACAGTTAGGATTAACTTTTGATAATCAAGATGGTGGACTTGCTTCTTGGATTCGTCGTGGTACTCACAGTGATTTATTTGGATACATTACTTCCTGGATGTACTGGACACAAACAATTCCTTACTTAGTGGACGTTTCAAACTCTGTTATTGTTTCTATAAGTTGGATTATTTTAGGTAATAATACTTTAGGACATCACATGTCTACGTTCACTTTCGGAATGTTAACTTTTGTTATTATTTTATTATTCATTATCTTCGAAAATGTTTTCCGTGATTCCTTAGAAGTACTTTCCATCATTGGTGGTGGTGCGATGTTCTTGATTTCAATGCTTTTTGTTTTCATGACTGTATGGGCATTAACACACGGTGCACATATTGCTACACAACCATTTAATCTTCATGCATTTAAGCCTAACTTTAGTTTACACTACTTCTCTACAACTGGTTTATTGATCTTTGCTATGTCTGGTGCTGAATTAGCTGCTCCATACATTAACAAGATGCGTAACCCTAAGCGAGATTTTCCTAAAGCTATGTGGATGTTAGCTTTGATGACTGCTTTCTTAACCATCTTTGGTACTTTATCATTGGCTGTCTTCTTTAACGCTAACCACATTCCTAATGACTTTAAGATGAATGGTCCATACTATGCATTCAAACTTTTAGGTGAACAAGTTGGTATGGGCAAGAGCTTGATGTATGTCTTTGCTGTAGTTCAATTGATGTTTATGTTAGCTCAATTAGCTATTTTAATTGATGCTGCTAGTCGTGTATTCGCTAGTGATACTGCTGCTAAATACATGCCTAGTTGGCTTATCAAGAAGAATAAAGCTGGACGTCCAGTACACAGTTATACTTTAACTGCTGGAATCAGTTTGTTACTTCTTCTTTTAAGTGGTACTTTACCAAATATAAACTCCATCTATAACTGGTTGTTGAACTTAAATGGTATTGTTTCACCATATAAGACAGCTTTAGTATTCGTTGCATTCCTAGCTATTCGTTGGCAAGAAGAACAATTTAAGTCCGATTACGTTTATATTAAGAATAGAACTGGTGCTTTAATTGTTGGTTTCTGGTGCTTCATCTTCACCTTTGTCTGCGCAACAATGGGATTCATCCCTCAAGATGCTGCTCCTGGAACTAAAGCATTTGATCATCAATTATTTATGAACTTTGTAACTGTTGGATTCTTAGTTGTACTTGGTTTCTTATTACCATGGCTACGCAAGCTAGAATTAAAGAGAGCTGCAAAAAAATAAAACATTAAAATTAATACCCTGTAATTTTTTAGGTAGACTACTTGATTACAGGGTATTTTATTATATATAAAAAGACATAGCTTTGCTTAGTAAACAAAACTATGTCTTTACTTTTATCTAGTCTAAATTACGATGCTTTAAACTTGGAAAAACTATCTTGTCAGCTATCCCTACGATTGGTCCTTGACATAATAAAGCGAATATTGTTCCAACATTTATTGCATATATATGATGTGATACAATTACCGAAATAATAATCGCAACAATTGGCGGAGTAAAGGTTACCAATTGAGCAATTGTAGAACTACCTTTGAAATATTTAAAACGAATAATTTGCATCAAATCATCAACCGGATGCAACATCCAATTTATTCTTTGATAAAGTGATATAGCAATAGCAATTAGGACTACTCCTAAACAATCCAAAAAGATTCGCACAGGTAAATTTAAACTATGAATTCCTAGTTTAACTAATTCTGTTGCAAAAATCCCTACTAAAATTGAAAAAGGAGTCATAAAAATTAGATTACCCAATATTCTTTTTAAATTAACCTTTTTCAAAATTATTAGATTAACGATTATTACAATAAAACCAGAAATAAATAGCATCGCACTCAAAGAAATTGGTGTTATTTTAGCTATATTAACTGCTGCTGCAGTCCACAAAGCACTTCCTAAATTTAAAGATACCGTTAAAGCATTGCCTAAACTATTCAAAAATATCGATAGGATAAAATATCCTAATAACAATCCCATTGAAGTCGTTTCTAAATTTCTATTTTGTGTTACTTTCATTCTCTTCTATCCCTACTATCTCATTATCTGACTGTACATCTGCAAACATTCCTAAAAATGCAATGTTGAATGCCATGTCCCATAAATGATTATCAATTGCAGAACTTAATAAAACTAGGATCAAAGCTATAACTAAATTATAATTTCTTTGTTTAATGTTACTTTCGATACTACTAATTATGTAAAACATCGCAACAACAAAGAATACTAAGCCATACATTAATAACGCCCTTACAAACGATGAATCAATGAAAAAGTATGCTTCCCCTGGCTTAATACTACCATTCCCATTTTGATAAACAAATTGACCAAACAAAGGAATAGCATAATCATGATATGCAACTTGCCCGAAGAATAAACGCGCAGAACTCAAGGTATTTATAATACTCCAAATTCTACTATTTGGATTAAACATCAAAGGCAACATCACATTGATAACTGCGTATATCCACAATCCCCATCTAACTTGTTTTAAACTGAATCTTTGGATAAATTTTACCGCATACTTATATCCCCCTGCACATAGGAGTAGTATCAAAATAATCAAAATTTCATCTAGTTTAGTTGCGGTTAATGTATAGACACATATCAACAAGGCTATTCCTGAGATAATCTCCGGTATATTCCATTTAAATCGTTTAAGTAAAGCATATGCTAACATAAAATAAAAAATATGCGCTGCAGCATCTGATGAAGAATAGTTTCCTAAAGCTATTCTAACCGTATTATCTCCTGGTCTTTGAAGAGTTAAATTCAGTATATAATCATTCAGAGCCAACCAGGCACTTACTATAAAAATTGGAATTCCAAAGGTTAAGTACAATTTAAGAATTTTCCTGAAGTCGACATCTTTGGCACCTATCAAAAATACGGTATAGAATAATGGCTCATAAGCACGAGCCCGATAGCAAATATAGGTTATCAGCATAAAGATTAACAATAATTTTATTGTTAGCTTTCGTGGATATTTATCTAGTAATACTATCTTTCCCATCACTAAAAGTGTTACTGCCTGCTCAATTCGAAGGAAAATCAACTTATTAAAATATGTAATTTGATCCACCATTGTTGTGCCATTAATATAAATAGTTATAAAAAATATTGCCAGACAACATAGATAAAACCATTCTGTTAACTGACGGTACTTTTTCCCGGCATCATCAATTAATTTATTATCTATCGGCATAAAAATATTGCTCCTTCAATATTATTTGACAATTATAATGATATGCTAAATCATTAACTCTGACAAATTAAATATCTTTTACAATTAAAAAAAGTGGACTTTTACATCCACTTTTCTTAATAATTATTTTTCATTAACTGGTTTTTTCCAGAAACTCATAATCAAAGCTGCTACGATAGAGCCAACGATTACAGCTAAGAAGTAACCCCAAATGTTTGTTGCTAGAGGTGATACCCAGAAACCACCGTGAGGAGCAGGAATACCAATTCTCATAGCACCAACAATTGCTCCAGAAACAGCAGAACCAATGATACATGATGGAATTACACGACCTGGATCAGCTGTTGCAAATGGAATAGCACCTTCTGTAATGAATGAGAATCCTAAGATCCAGTTTGTAACACCTGCACGACGTTCATCTTCAGTATACTTGTTCTTGAAGAATGCAGTACCGATAGCTGTTGCAAATGGAGGAACCATACCACCAACCATTACGGCAGCCATCAAAATAGCAGCAGTTGTAGACTTAGGATCGTTAGCAAAAGCACCTGAAGCAAATACATAAGCAGCCTTGTTGAAAGGACCACCCATATCAATAGACATCATACCAGCTAATACTAATGTTAATAGAACTAAGTTTCCAGTACCCATACCATTCAAGAAGTGAGTAATCCATAGGTTGATTGTACTGAAGATTGGGTTAACAATGAAGTACATAATCAAAGCAATGAATAGCAATCCGAATACCGGATAAAGAAGCATTGGTTTCATACCTTCAACTGAACGTGGTAATCCTGCAAACATCTTCTTCATACCTAAAATCAAGTATCCAGCAATAAAACCAGCTGCAATACCACCTAAGAATCCAGCAGGTGAAGTTGAGTTAGCTTGGAAGTTAACATGATATGATCCACCTAAGGAAGCATTAGCGATAGAAGCCATGAATCCACCAACGAAACCAGGCATTAAAGCAGGAGTATCACCGATTGATTCAGCAATGTAAGCTGCCAATACAGGTACCATAAATGCAAATGCTAAATTACCTGCACTATTTAAGAAAATAAATGCTGGAGCTTTGGCACCACCCATATATTGTTCAACAATAAATGAGATCGCCATTAAGATACCACCACCAATAACAAATGGTAGCATATGTGAAATACCATTCATTAATTGTTTATAAATGTTACCCCAAACAGTTCCATCAGATTCAGCAGAAGCACTATTATCATCACCTGTTGCATGATAAATAGCTGCCTTTCCATCCAAAACTTGTTGGATTAATTTTTCTGGTTCTTGGATACCAGATTTAACAGGCTTATTTACAAGTGGCTTGCCATCGAAACGGTTCATTTCAACTTTCTTATCAGCAGCGATAACAACACCGACAGCTCTTGAAATTTCATCTGCTGTTAAACGATGTTTGATACCTTCAGAACCATTTGTTTCAACTTTGATATCAACACCTAATTCTTTAGCTTTCTTCTTTAAGTTTTCTTCAGCCATGTAAGTATGTGCAATACCATTTGGACAAGCAGTAACAGCAACAATATATGGACGATCATTATTACTATTTGCAGCTGCTTTTTCCGCTTCTTCTTCAGCCTTGTTTTCAGCTTCCTTCTTAGCTACAGCTTCTGCAAAAATATCTTGAACCTTGTCAGGTGTATCTGCAGCTTTCAATGCTGTTACAACATCTGGGTTCATCAATACTTGTGATAAAGCAGCTAAGGCTTGCAAGTGAGTATTATCTCCACCTTCTGGAGCTGCAATCATGAAGAATAAGTGAGCTGGCTGGCCGTCCATTGAGTCATAGTCAACACCTGCAACACTTCTAGCAAATTGTACAGCTGGTTTCTTAACTGCAGCGTCATGTGCGTGTGGAATAGCAATTCCATCACCCATACCAGTTGATCCTTCTTCTTCACGTTTGATGATATCTTTCTTATATAGATCTTCATCGTCAATGATTCCATGTTCATAATAGTTATGTACCATTTCATCAATTACTTCAGACTTAGTAGTAGCCTTAAGATCCATAATCATGATATCTTTCATTAACAAACTACGAATATCCATATTAAACCGTTCCTTTCCTAAACAATTCTATTTATATTCATCAATAGTAATTTGAGCATAAATTTCATCGATCTTTTCACGAGTTGCCAAATCTTCAGAAAATGCTGTTGCAGATCCAGAAGCTAATCCATAATGGAAAGCTTCAATTGGATCTTTAGTGCTTGCATAAGTACCAACAAATCCTGCTAGCATAGAATCACCAGCACCAACGGAGTTAATAACAGTTCCCTTAGGAGCTAATGATCTCCATACACCTTCATTGGTAATCATCAAGCCACCATCGCCTGCCATAGAAACTAAAACATTTTGAGCACCCATGTCTAGCAATTTACGACCATATTTAACAATGTCGTCTATTCCGTTAAATTCGACACCAAATAAATCAGCTAATTCATGATTATTTGGTTTAACAACTAATGGCTTTTCAGCTAAGGTCTTACGTAAACTTTCGCCAGTTGTATCAATTACAAATTGAGCTCCTTTTGAACGAATGATCTTAATCAAATCAAAGTAGAAATCATCATTTAAACTAGGTACTAAACTTCCAGCAAAAATAACAACATCATCTGATGTTAAATGGTCAAATTTTTCTGTAAAAGTACTGATCTCTTCTTCAGTCAACTTAGGTCCTTGACCATTGATTTCTGTTTCATTTTGAGCTTTGATTTTAACATTGATACGAGTATCAGCTGCAATTGGAGTGAAATCTGTCTTCAAACCTACTTTTTCAAGTTCCTCTTTTACAAAATTTCCAGTAAATCCTCCAAGAAAGCCCCATGCAATATTGTCATGACCTAATTCCTTTAAGATACGAGAAACGTTAATACCTTTCCCACCTGGAAGCTTGTTATCGTAGTCCATACGATTAACTTCTCCCAAGGTGAGCTTGTCTAGTTGCACGATATAATCAATAGATGGATTGATTGTTACCGTATAAATCATAATATAACCTCCTGTATTGTTGCCTGTGAACTATACTGCTTAGCTACACTAGCAGGTAAAGTACTTGTGATAATTGTTGCATCTGTAACATCTGCAACTTTCACAAAAGACACATAACCAAATTTAGACTTATCAGCGATTACATAACCTTTTTCACTTCTTTCAAGTGCAGTCCTTTTAATCTCAGCTTCATCAGGATCTGGAGTTGTTAGCCCATATTTTTCATGAACACCATTGATTCCTAAAAATGCTTTGTTAAATCTAAATCTTTTCAAATCATTTGCTGCTTCAACACCAATAATTGCTTTAGTAGTATTCTTCAATCTACCACCTAACAAGAAAGTCCTAATATTCTTATCGGCTAATAATGAAGCATGCTCAACTCCATTTGTAACAACAGTTAAATGCTGATCTTCAGATAAATAAGGAATGATTGCTATAGTCGAAGTTCCAGCATCTAAATAAATAACGTCATCATCTTGAATATAACTTGCTGCCTTTGCACCTAAACTTTCTTTTTCTTGAGTATTTTGAGTAGATTTCCCCATTACATCAAGTTCTCGTTGCAAAGGTTGCTTCATCTTAGCACCACCATGGACACGAACTAATAAGCCTAGCTCTTCCAATAGCTGCAAATCTCTTCTTCCTGATGATTCTGAACAATGTGTCCTCTCACAGATATCCTGTAACTTAACTACATTGCGCTCTTTTAACATTTCTAAAATTATTCTATGTCTTTCTTCTGCAAGCACTTTCACAACCTCCTCTAGTATAGTAACACTATTCTCAATTAAATTCAATCATAAATAGTCAAAAAAAGTCATTTTCTTTCATAAAAATCCCAAAATTCACCAAATCTCATTCTTATTTTTATGTTTCCGTTTACATTATTATTAAAAAACCTTTACAATCCTTATACCTTACTTAAATTATATTATTAAAGTTGAAATAATAGTGATAACCCACCAAAATATTGCCTTTACACTCAATAATTTACCATTATCGATCATAAACCGTCAAATTAACTTAATAAAAAAGAATAAAACAGATTTTATTTACCTGCTTTATTCTTAATTTGTCTTAAATATTCATTTCAATCGATAGTATTCTTAAATTATTTTCCTGATTATCCTAAAGAGTATCAGCCATTATCATCCAATTTTAGTTTTTGAAACTATGAACAGGTGCTGGAATAAGTCCACCACGATTAATCATATCTGCTGAAGATACCTTATTAACTGCCATAATTGGAGCATGTCCTAATAAGCCACCAAATTCAACTGTTTCGCCAACATCTTTTCCAGGAACTGGAACAACTCTAACGGCAGTTGTCTTATTATTAATCATTCCAATTGCTGCTTCATCTGCAATCATCGCACTGATTGTTTCAGCTGGGGTATCTCCTGGAATTGCAATCATATCTAATCCTACTGAGCAGACAGCTGTCATTGCTTCTAATTTTTCAATATTAAGTGATCCAGCATTAACTGCATCTATCATGCCAGCGTCTTCAGAAACTGGAATAAATGCACCTGATAAACCACCGACATGACTACATGCCATGATGCCACCCTTTTTAACTGCATCATTTAACATCGCTAAAGCTGCAGTTGTACCATGTGTTCCAACTTGTTCTAAGCCAATTTCTTCCAAAATTTGGGCAACAGAATCACCTACGGCAGGTGTTGGTGCTAAAGATAGGTCAACAATTCCAAATGATACGTTTAATTTTTCTGCGGCAATGCTACCTACTAATTGGCCCATTCTTGTAACTTTAAATGCTGTTTGCTTGATAGTTTCGGCTACTACGTCCATAGAAGCACCTTTAACTTTTTCTAGAGCTGATTTAACAACACCAGGTCCAGAAACACCCACATTAATAACAGCATCTGGTTCACCAACTCCATGGAATCCCCCTGCCATAAACGGATTATCTTCAACTGCATTGCAGAAAATAACCATCTTAGCATTTGTCATAAAATCTAGTTCTGAAGCTGCTTTAACAACTTGCCCCATTTCTTTAACTGCATCCATATTGATTCCACTTCTTGTTGAACCAACATTTACAGAAGCACATACTAGATTTGTTTCAGCTAAAGCCTGAGGTAATGATTTAATTAAAGTACGATCCCCATTTTGATAACCTTTTTGCACCAAAGCCGAGTAACCACCAATAAAATCAATACCTAAAGTTTGCGCTGCTCTATCTAAAGCTTTAGCATATTTAACATAATCTTTATCTTTAGAAGCTGCAGCAATCAAACTAATTGGTGTCACTGAAACTCGTTTATTAATAACTGGAATTCCATATTCTGTTGCAATTTGATTTCCAACTTTCACTAAATCTTTAGCTTTAGTTGTTATCTTGTCATAAATTTTTTGACATGCTTTATCACTGTCACTATCAATACAATCAAGCAAAGAAATTCCCATTGTAATTGTTCTAATATCCAAATTTTCTTCTGAAATCATCTTGATTGTTTCAAGGATTTGCGCTGTATCCATGCTCTATCACCTCATCTTATAGTTGATGCATCGCTTGATATAACTTTTCGTTTCTAATTTTAATTTCTACACCCAACTTTTCACCCAATTCATTGAGTTCTGTTGTGATTTTTTCGAAATCTACTTTTTCATCTGGAATTTCTACCATCATCATCATTGTAAAGTATCCATTCATAATAGTTTGAGATACATCAAGAATATTGATTTGGTTTTTAGCTAAATATGTACTTACGCCGGCAATTATACCTGCCTTATCTGCTCCAATAGTAGTTAAGATTGCTCGCATTTAAAACACCATCCTTAATTTAATTAATCTTATTATAACTTATAAATCTGCTTTTTTATCAACTTTATTAGTTGGTGCTACTTTTTATTTTTGATAAAATATACTTAACATTTCTATTTTGAAAGGACGATAATAATGTATAACATGCTTAATTTCATTCCTGATGATATGGGCGAGGTTCAACAAAAGCTATTTTGGCTCAAGGCTAATGGATATCCTGATGCAACTGAACAAGAAGTTATTGAAAAAACTATCCTTGATGGTGTTCAATATATGTTTGATGACGCATTAGAAGGACCTTACTGGACTGTTATTTGGGATGATACTGATAAAAAATTAGCCGTACGTGGAGCTACAAGCGAAATTGTTGGCTATATCATTCCTAGAGAAAATCATTCTACATTCTCTGATGACTTTAAGGAAGCTTCCCCTCTAACTTGGGAAAATCTATCTAAACAAGTAGAAAAACTTATCGGCTCTGATTAATTAAAAAAAAACGGCAGCAAAGTCTTTAAAACTAGGCTTTGCTGCCATTTTTTTTAATGAAATAATTCTTGTTCTATTTTAGGAATTAATTTAGTTGCTACAACCCTACCACCAGCCTGATTGATATGCATATGGTCACCAAAATCATATGCACTTTGTACGCCACATGGCAACATTTCTAAAAGAAGTGATGTGGGCACTGTTTCAGGAATTGTAGCAAGTTTGCTATTTAATTCTTTTCTAAATTTTTGTGCTTGTAGTTCTTTATCATCTGGCCGACCAGTGTGACTTAGTGTAAAGGGCGGTATATCTAGCAAGATTAATTCACTGTTGCGCTTTTCTAAAATTTCATTCAGCCTTTGAACAGCATTAAAAAAATTATCCTTAGTTATTTTTTGTCTTGCAGCTACTTCACTGATCAATGGTAGCATCAAATCGTTTGCCCCAATTGAAACAATCGTCAATTCAGGTTTAAAGTTACTCCTGTTTCTAACCATTCTACTTAATAAACTCTCTCCAAAGGTTTCATAAATAGGTTGATCATGAGGGGCATCATGAATTAAGCGACTTCCAGAAATAGCAGTATTTAGCACTGTTACTTCGTCAGGATGTACAGTCATCAGATATTGCATTAAAGGAGCTGTTATCATCCCCATTTCCATTAGAGAATCACCTGTAATTTCCAAATACTTAGGAGTTGCTTTCGTCCATACATCTACTTCTTCTAAACAAAACCAACCTTTCCTACTTTGCCAAGTATCACTTAACTTAGGTAAGAAATTAGCACTACGAGCAAAAGAGGCATTGGTTAATGATGTTTCATAAGTACACTTAAAATCACAGTATTCTTGTTCCTGTGAAGACTTCATATAGACATAGATTGTTTGTCCAACTTTAATATCTAAGTCTATTGAATCTGTCCAAATTGCTTCTCCTTGTGGAATTACAATCGTATCCTGATACAAAGCTGTTACTCTTTGTTTTTCTTTCATATCAGCTGTTAGAGCTACATAAATTTCATCAAAAATGAGTTCTTCTTTGCCATAGTAATTGGTTAATTTTAGTCGTAATTCTTTGCCTGATAAAAAAGACGTAATTTTTATTAATTGAGATAATTCTCTCATCTTAAATGGCATCGCCGAAAAATCAATATTTTCATAGTACCAGGCAGCTTGCCAAGCAACCATTCCTTTCACCTACTCTCAAAAAAGCACCAATAAGCTTTAATCTTATTGGTGCCAGTATCTTATTCTTTTTTACATTTCCTTAAATTCAGCATCATAAACTCTATCTTGTTTCAAAAATTTATCTCCAGCTAAATTCCGATAAAATGCAGCCTTTGTTGCGCTCATATATGGAATCAACCAAATATAACCTAATCCAAATGTAAGAATTGACACAATATGCCAGCCAATAAAGCTTAAATCTAATAGGAATAGTTCCCACTTATGTCCATTCATCAATTCTCTACTTAAAGTTACATAATCAGGATATTTGTAATTGGCTTTTGCACCACTAGCTTCAATATCTTTGTAGATAAAATAAGTTTGTGAGTATGAATATCCCTTAATAATCCCAGGAATAATGAAAAGTAATGACCATAGGAATTGTAATACCCATTGGATAATATACATCACTAATACTGGAATAAAATATCTTTTAGAAAACACTTGGAACATACTTCTAAAATTGTTTATACTTTCCACGCTTTTGCCACGAAGCCAATCTAAAAAGGTATATTGAATCCCCAGATTTATCATAATTCCAATAATACTTGAAACAACATTGGTACTATAGGCTCCACCATTTCCAGTTGAATTAGCAGTCGCATCATTCGAAATGTTATTAAACACATCTGAATTATTATGCATTACTAACAATAGTACCTGTAAAAATGCTGAAATCGTAAAAACTGTTATTACTGTGAATACAATTGGTATTATTGATAATCCTATCGCTTTTTTCCAATTTCCACGAAAAGCATCTTTTACTTCATTTTTTAGTTCTGCTCTTGTTGCCATTAGCCCCACACTTCCTTCCCATATACAATAATTAATATACTTACATAGTTATTGTAACATATCAGCCTAGTATAAATAAAACTCGCCAAATCGACGAGTTTTACTTTAATTACTATTGTTGTGTTGAGATTAATTCTTTAACATCTTCAGCATCAATTCCAACAAAATATTTATTCAAGTCAAGCTTACCTAATGTTTCTTTTATAGTTGACACATCATACTTCAACCCACGTAAAGCATCTTCGACATCTTTTACATCACCTGAACCAAAGAAATCTCCGTAAATCTTAATATCTTTAATCTTACCATCTTCAACTAAGAAACGAGCATCAATTGTGCCACTAGTAAAGTGTTTACGACGTTTAACTGTGAATTCTGGAGATTTACCATATACCCAGTCCCAGTTTTTATAAAGTTTTTGTTCAACTTCTTCAATACCTTTTTTATCTTCATCATCTAATTGGTATTCATATTGTTGTGCTTCTTCTAAAGTGTCAACACCCCAAATTAGTTTAATTAGTTCATCTCTAAATTGGAATGTATCAAAGTCTTTATATTCTTCACTAACATATGGTTTTAGGTTTGTAACGCGAGAACGTACTGATTTAATTCCTTTAGATTCAATCTTATCCTTAGGAACACGTAAAGCATCAGCAACTGCATCAGTATCAACATCAAACATTAGTGTACCGTGAGAGAAAGTTTTGCCACCACGCGTATACATTGCATTACCAGAGAATTTCTTACCATCGACCACAATATCATTACGTCCGGTTGTTTCTGCACCTGTTACACCCATCTTATGCAAAGCATCTACAACAGGTTGTACTAAAGATTTAAAGTCACCAAATTTTTGATTTTCTGCTGGTACTACGAAACTAAAGCAAAGGTTACCTAAATCTTGGTACATAGCTCCACCACCTGATAGACGGCGTGTAATAGTAATTCCATGTTCTTCACAATATTTTTGGTTGATTTCTTCCATTGTATTTTGGTTACGACCAACAATAATACATGGCTTTTCAATGTAGAATAACATGAATGGAGGTTTTATTTTATCGCTATTCATTAAATATTGTTCTGTGGCCAGGTTTGTTCTAATATCATCTGTTTTCATTACAACGTATTGCATTTTTTCCATAACTTTCATCTTCCTCTACTAATTACTTTTATACAAAGAACCGATATTCACTAATACCGGTCCTTTATTTTAATTATTAAATATTTGTTGGGAATCCAATAGCAACATCAGCAGTATCCATAACAGCTTCACTTAAGGAAGGATGTGGATGAATTGTTAATGCAATATCTTCAACTGTTGAACCACATTCAATAGCCAAAGTTAATTCACTAATTAAATCACTAGCGTTGCTACCAACCATTTGAGCACCTAATAAGACACCTGTTTCCTTTTCAAATACTAAACGGATAAATCCATCTGTTTCACCCATTGAAATTGCACGACCATTAGCTGCAAATGGGAATTGTGCTTTCTTAGCGTCAAAGCCTTTTTCCTTTGCTTCAGCTAATGTCAAACCTGTTGTTGCAATGGATGTATCTGTATAACATACAGCTGGCATTGCATGGTAATCAATAACTGTTGGTTTGCCAGAAATAGCTTCTGCTGCAACCTTTCCTTCGTAAGAAGCTTTATGAGCCAATGCATATCCCTTTGTTACATCACCAATAGCATAAATGTTAGGAATATTTGAACGACTTTGTGCATCAACAGGAATTAAACCACGTTCATCAACACTTACACCAGCTTGTTCTAAGCCCATATTTGAAGTGTTTGGACGACGACCAACAGAAACAATGACATAATCAGCTGTAATTTTCTTTTCTTCGCCATCTACTTCGAAAGTAACAGTTACATCTTTATCTGTTTGTTCTGCATTCTTAGCCATAGCCTTAGTGTAAATATCTACACCTTGTTCACTGAAGTGATGTTCTACAACTTTAACTAAGTCTTTTTCATAGTTAGCTAAAATCATATCTCCACCTTCAAGGATGGTTACATGAGAGCCTAAGTTAGCGTAAGCAGATGCTAATTCAGAACCAATGTAGCCACCACCTACAACAACTAATTCTTTAGGAACTTCTGTTAAGTTCAAAGCACCTGTAGAATCAAGTACACGTCCTTCAAATTTGAAGTTAGGAATTTCGATTGGATGACTACCTGTTGCAATAATCAAGTTATTGAATGTATATGTTTGAGCCTTATCATCATCAGAAATTACTCGTAAACTATGACTATCTTTCAAATATGCATTTCCCCAGATAACATCAATCTTATGTTTCTTGAATAAGGAAGCAACCCCACCTGTTAGACGAGCTACAACGTTATTCTTCCATTCAATTGTTTTATCGAAGTCTAGCTTAGCAGCCGTAACTTGAAGTCCCATTTCTTGAGAATCCATTGCATGTTGGTAATGATGTGCAGCTTCAATCAAAGCTTTAGAAGGAATACATCCAACATTTAAACATACACCACCAATGTATTCACGTTCAATTACAGTAACTTTTTGACCTAATTCTGCAGCATGAATTGCAGCTACATATCCACCAGGTCCAGCACCTACAACAACTGTATCTAAATCTATTGCAAAATCTCCAACTACCATTAGCCTATCATCCTTCCATTAATAACAATTCTGGGTCACTTAATAATTCTTTCAAGCGATTCATTGCACGTTGAGCTGTTGCACCATCAATTACGCGATGATCAAATGCCAAAGATAACTTCAAGACTTTAGCAATCTTTACTTCACCTTCAACAACAACTGGTTCATCAGTAATACGACCCATACCTAAAATAGCAACTTCTGGCCAGTTAATTACTGGTGTAAAGTGACCACCACCTACTGAACCGATATTTGTAATTGACATACCTGTGTGACTCATATCACCGGCTGTTAATTTACCATCTTTAGCTTTAGCTGTGTTTTCAGTAATTTGTTTAGCAATACCAAATAGGCTTGTGCTATCAGCATGTTTTACATTTGGAACAAATAATCCTCTATCTGTATCTGTAGCAATTCCTACATTGATGTAATCTTTATAAACAATTTCATTCTTATCCATATCTACGGATGAATTGAAGATTGGGAATTCTTTCATAACTACGGCTAATGCTTTTACCATATATGCCATGAATGTTAGACGAACATCGCGTTCTGCAGCAAGTTCCTTGTACTTCTTGCGATGTGCCCATAATTTATCAACAATCACTTCATCAAAGACATGCACATGTGGAATTTGAGATACTGAACGTACCATTGCATTTGCTGTTGCTTTGCGAATGCCTGACATCTTTTCACGTGTTTCAGGCCATTGAGCATCTCCAGCAGGTAACTTAGGAGCTGGTTGTGGTGCTGTTTCTTCCACAGCTGGTGTTCCTTCAGGGGCAGCAGCAACTGCACCACCATTAGCTTTAAAGGCATCAATATCACTTCTTAATACTTGACCATGACGACCAGAACCTGGTACTAACTTCAAGTCAATTCCTTGTTCACGTGCATAGCGACGAACTGCTGGCATTGCAAGAACTGGTAAGCTATGATCTGCAACTTGTGGAGTTGGTTGTGTATTTGGTGCTGGTGCAGCTTCCACTTTTTCTTCTTTTTCAGTTTCTGCAGCAGGAGCATCGTCAGCTACATTGCCTTCTCCTTCTGCAACTTCTAATTCAATCAATGGTTGACCAACCTCAGCAGTTTCGCCTTCTTCAACCAATATTTTTGTTACTGTACCTGAAACTGGAGAAGGAATTTCTTCAACAGATTTATCATTTTCAATTTGAACTAAATCTCCATCAACTTCCACCTTGTCACCAGGCTTAACATGCCATTCGCCAATTGTACCTTCTGCAATACCTTCACCGATATCTGGCAATTTAAATTGATATTTACTCATTATTTCACCCTCCAAATTAGAAGTTCACAACTTCTTTAACTTTCTCTACGATATCTTTTTTATTTGGTAACCATGTACTTTCAGCTTCACTAAATGGATATGGTGTATCAGGTGCACTTACACGACCAATTGGAGCTTCCAATGAAAGAATACCTTTTTCTGCAATTAATGAAGCTACCGCTGGAGAAATTCCTGCTTGTGCTTGTGCTTCTTGAACAAGTACCACACGACCTGTTTTCTTAACAGAAGCTAAAATTGTTTCTTCATCAAGTGGAGATACTGTACGTAAATCAACAACTTCAGCGTTAATTCCTTCTTTAGCTAAATCTTCAGCTGCTTTCAAACTTTCTTGAACCATGTAGCCATATGTTATGATGCTTACATCACTACCTTCGCGCTTAACTGCTGCTTTGTCCAATGGTACGATGTATGCTTCATCTGGAACTTCTTCTTTAACTGAGCGATATAATTTCATATGTTCTAGGAATACAACTGGATCATCTGAACGAATAGCTGAAATTAACAGTCCCTTAGCATCATATGGACCAGATGGAATAACTACGCGTAAACCTGGTGTTTGAGCCATCAAGCCTTCTAAACTATCAGAGTGAAGTTCAGGTGTATGAACCCCACCACCAAATGGAGCTCTAAATGTAACAGGCATCTTACGAGTTGCTCCCATACGATAACGTTCACGGGAGATTTGTCCTGCAATTGAATCCATTACTTCAAAAACAAAACCAAAGAATTGAATTTCAGGAACTGGACGAAAACCAGTGAAGGCTAAACCTGCTGCTAAACCACCAATACCAGATTCAGCAAGTGGTGTATCAAACACTCTATCTTCTCCGTAAATTTCTTGAAGTCCATCAGTTGCACGGAAAACACCACCGTTTTTACCAACGTCTTCCCCAAATACTAAGACCTTGTCATCACGCTTTAATTCTTCATCCATTGCCGCTGTAATAGCTTTAATCATTGTTGTTTTAGCCATGGTTATTCAGCCTCCTTCTTTGTGTATTTATCAATTTGTTCTTGAATAGTTGCAGGTGTATCAACAAAGACATTCTTTAGATATTCGCTAACTTTTTGCTTAGGTGCTTTTTCTGTTAGAACCATTGCTTCATCGATTTCCTTGTTTACTTCTTCTGTCCATGCCTTTTCTTTTTCTTCAGACCATAGACCCTTCTTATCTAAGTAAGTACGCATACGAATTAATGGATCTTTTTCTTTCCATTCTTGTTCTTCTTCAGCTGTACGATAACGCTTAGGATCATCACCAGATAAAGTATGTGGTCCGAAACGATATGTTAATGTTTCAATTAATACTGGACCGTTACCAGCTGCTGCATATTCACGTGCAGCTTTCATTACTGAATACATTGCTAGTGCATCCATTCCATCTACTTGAACAAATGGAATTCCAGCTGCCACACCTTTTTGAGCTAATGTTTTAGCAGCTGTTTGTTTTGCACGAGGAACTGAGATAGCGTATCCATTATTTTGTACTACAAAAATTGCTGGAGCTTTAAATGCACCTGCGAAGTTGATACCTTC
The DNA here is from genome assembly GCF_035231985.1 of Ligilactobacillus salivarius. Lineage (NCBI taxonomy): Bacteria > Bacillati > Bacillota > Bacilli > Lactobacillales > Lactobacillaceae > Ligilactobacillus > Ligilactobacillus salivarius. Next base: position 212,049 of record NZ_CP117983.1, on the reverse strand, counting down.
GTAGAAATCACCTTGAGAAGTACCACCATCACCTGTGTATGTATAAGCTACATTCTTAGAACCCTTTTTCTTCAAACCTAAAGCAATTCCTGCAGCTTGAACATATTGAGCACCGATAATAATTTGTGGTGGTAGTGCATTGAAGTTTTCAGGATATTTATTTCCATCAACATGACCACGTGACCATAAGAATGCTTTGTATAAAGGCAATCCATGTAATACCAATTGTGGAACATCACGGTATGCTGGAAGGATATAGTCTTCTTTTTCCATTGCAAATTCTGATCCAATTTGAGAAGCTTCTTCACCTGCAGTAGGTGCGAAGAAACCTAGACGTCCTTGACGATTCAATTTAGTTGAACGTTCGTTTAGGACACGAGACCAAACCATTTTCTTAAATAATTCAACAATTTGTTCATCACTTAAATCAGGAAATAGATCCTTGTTAACAACATTTCCATCATTATCGAGAACACGAACTGTTTCAAACTTGTCATCAACGATGTTTTTTAATTTATCAAAATCAATACCAGCCATCTTGAAAACCTCCTTAAAAATTAGCGATATTTTCCGAACTTATTTTTATTTTATATAACGCTTACAATTTTATTATACCTTATTTTTTTAAAATGTTAATTTTGTTTTTTTTTGCACAATAGATTTTATGGCATATAATGCCGACTTATCAATATTTATAACTTTAAATTAAGTTCAAAAAAATTTATGAAGATCTATATTTGTTATTGTTATCACAAAATGATTACAAGCTTAACATGCCTATTTAATCAAATTAAAAAAGACTAACCTATTGTTAATCATCACATAATTTTATTAACTTTGTGATTTTTCCAATAAATTAGTCTTTTATAATTATTTAGTTATCACGTTTATTCTTGCGTTTAAATCCGAATAAACCTGCTAAACTCATTAAGATTAATCCTACTAAACTAGTAGTATTATCTTTTTGATCACCAGTTTGTGGTAATGTTTGACTTGATACTTTAGTATTCACTTTATCTTTAGAGTTAATAGTATTTTTGAAATCATTGGACTTCTTAGTTTTAGTTTCTACTTTACTTTCCTTACCGTTATTATCGTTCTTATCAACTTGGTTTGTATTCTTTGTAGAATCTGTACTATTTTTCTCATATACAAAGGTAATTTCTAAAGTCTTACCAAAAATACCATGAACCAATTTGCTCTCAGAAATTAAGTGGTAACCAGCAATTTCTAAGGCTTGAGTAGTAAACTCATTTCCTTCTTTACCAGATACAGTTCCAGTATCGGCAAGCTTATTTCCCATGTTGTCTTCATAATTAATTACCACATTTACGATATTAGCTTTATATATTACAACTTCTGTCGTATTGCTATCATTAATTGTTACTTCTTTAGCTGTTACGCTTGCCTTATCTGGAGTGTAGCCTGCCTTTTCTGGCGTCTTCACTTCGTCGAAGCTTTGACTTGGGACATCTGTGTTCCAAGTTACTTGGTTTGTTACCAGATCTTTATCGCCTGATTGAGTGAACGTTAGACTTTGACTCTTGGTATCTAGTAGATTACCTTTTTCATCTCGGTACTCTATTGTTCTTGTTACCACGTTGTCTTTAGTAACTGTTTCATGTTTATGCTTCAAATGAATTGTTACCACGTTACTTTCATCAGTGCCATCTTCTGGGAAGGTGTAATCCGTTGGATTTCCTGCTACTTCCTCATAATTATCTGGTACTTCTGGAGTAACCTTTACAGTTTCTCCTGTCTTGCCAGATATGCTACCTTGCTTGACTTTTTGTCCACCGTTGTCATCATCCACATATACTACTCGACCGGTTTGTTCATTTGCCTTATATACTACAGTTTCTGTGTAATCTTTAGTATCAAATGTTACTGTTTCACTTGGAACAATAGCTCTATCTGGTGTGTAGCCTGCTTTTTCTGGTGTCTTCACTTCGTCGAAGCTTTGACTTGGGACATCTGTGCTCCAGATTACTTGATCTGTTACTAGATCTTTGTCGCCTGGTTGGGTGAATGTTAGACTTTGACTCTTGGTATTTAATAGATTACCTTGTTCATCTCGATACTCTATTGTTCTTGTTACCACGTTGTCTCTAGTTACTGCTTCATGTTTATGTTTCAAATGAATTGTTACTACATTACTTTCATCAGTACCATTTTCTGGGAAGGTGTAATCCGTTGGATTTCCTGCCATTTCCTCATAATTCTCTGGCACTTCTGGGGTAACCTTTACGGTTTCTCCTGTCTTACCAGATATACTACCTTGCTTGACTTCTTGGCCGTCTTTATCATCATCCACATACACTACTTTGCCTTTTTGTTCATTTGCTCTATATACTACAGTTTCTGTGTAATCTTCAGTATCAAATGTTACTATCTCACTTGGAACAACAGCTTTATCTGGTGTGTAGCCTGCCTTTTCTGGTGTCTTCACTTCGTCGAAGCTTTGACTTGGGACATCTGTGCTCCAGATTACTTGATCTGTTACTAGATCTTTATCGCCTGGTTGGGTGAACTTTAGACTTTGACTCTTGGTATTTAGTAGATTACCTTTTTCATCTCGGTACTCTATTGTTCTTGTTACTGTATTATCTCTAGTTACTGCTTCATGTTTATGTTTCAAATGAATTGTCACTACGTTACTTTCATCAGTACCATTTTCTGGGAAGGTGTAATCCGTTGGATTTCCTGCCACTTCCTCATAATTCTCTGGCACTTCTGGGGTAACCTTTACGGTTTCTCCTGTCTTGCCAGATATACTACCTTGCTTGACTTCTTGGCCGTCTTTATCATCATCCACATACACTACTTTGCCTTTTTGTTCATTTGCTCTATATACTACAGTTTCTGTGTAATCTTCAGTATCAAATGTTACTGTCTCACTTGGAACAACAGCTTTATCTGGAGTATAGCCTGCCCTTTCTGGCGTCTTCACTTCGTCGAAGCTTTGACTTGGGACATCTGTGTTCCAAACTATTTGGCCTGTTACTAGATCTTTGTCGCCTGGTTGGGTGAATGTTAGACTTTGACTCTTGGTATCTAATAGATTACCTTTTTCGTCTTGATACTCTATTGTTCTTGTTACCGTATTATCTCTAGTTACTGCTTCATGTTTATGTTTCAAATGAATTGTCACTACGTTACTTTCATCAGTACCATTTTCTGGGAAGGTGTAATCCGTTGGATTTCCTGCCACTTCCTCATAATTCTCTGGCACTTCTGGGGTAACCTTTACGGTTTCTCCTGTCTTACCAGATATACTACCTTGCTTGACTTCTTGGCCGTCTTTATCATCATCCACATACACTACTTTGCCTTTTTGTTCATTTGCTCTATATACTACAGTTTCTGTGTAATCTTCAGTATCAAATGTTACTGTCTCACTTGGAACAACAGCTTTATCTGTTGTGTAGCCTGCCTTTTCTGGTGTCTTCACTTCGTCGAAGCTTTGACTTGGGACATCTGTGCTCCAGATTACTTGATCTGTTACTAGATCTTTGTCGCCTGGTTGGGTGAATGTTAGACTTTGACTCTTGGTATTTAATAGATTACCTTGTTCATCTCGATACTCTATTGTTCTTGTTACCACGTTGTCTCTAGTTACTGCTTCATGTTTATGTTTCAAATGAATTGTTACTACATTACTTTCATCAGTACCATTTTCTGGGAAGGTGTAATCCGTTGGATTTCCTGCCATTTCCTCATAATTCTCTGGCACTTCTGGGGTAACCTTTACGGTTTCTCCTGTCTTACCAGATATACTACCTTGCTTGACTTCTTGGCCGTCTTTATCATCATCCACATACACTACTTTGCCTTTTTGTTCATTTGCTCTATATACTACAGTTTCTGTGTAATCTTCAGTATCAAATGTTACTGTCTCACTTGGAACAACAGCTTTATCTGGTGTGTAGCCTGCCTTTTCTGGTGTCTTCACTTCGTCGAAGCTTTGACTTGGGACATCTGTGCTCCAGATTACTTGATCTGTTACTAGATCTTTATCGCCTGGTTGGGTGAACTTTAGACTTTGACTCTTGGTATTTAGTAGATTCCCTTTTTCATCTCGGTACTCTATTGTTCTTGTTACTGTATTATCTCTAGTTACTGCTTTATGTTTATGTTTCAAATGAATTGTCACTACGTTACTTTCATCAGTGCCATCTTCTGGGAAGGTGTAATCCGTTGGATTTCCTGCTACTTCCTCATAATTATCTGGTACTTCTGGAGTAACCTTTACAGTTTCTCCTGTCTTGCCAGATATGCTACCTTGCTTGACTTTTTGTCCACCGTTGTCATCATCCACATATACTACTCGACCGGTTTGTTCATTTGCCTTATATACTACAGTTTCTGTGTAATCTTTAGTATCAAATGTTACTGTTTCACTTGGAACAATAGCTCTATCTGGTGTGTAGCCTGCTTTTTCTGGTGTCTTCACTTCGTCGAAGCTTTGACTTGGGACATCTGTGCTCCAGATTACTTGATCTGTTACTAGATCTTTGTCGCCTGGTTGGGTGAATGTTAGACTTTGACTCTTGGTATTTAATAGATTACCTTGTTCATCTCGATACTCTATTGTTCTTGTTACCACGTTGTCTCTAGTTACTGCTTCATGTTTATGTTTCAAATGAATTGTTACTACATTACTTTCATCAGTACCATTTTCTGGGAAGGTGTAATCCGTTGGATTTCCTGCCATTTCCTCATAATTCTCTGGCACTTCTGGGGTAACCTTTACGGTTTCTCCTGTCTTACCAGATATACTACCTTGCTTGACTTCTTGGCCGTCTTTATCATCATCCACATACACTACTTTGCCTTTTTGTTCATTTGCTCTATATACTACAGTTTCTGTGTAATCTTCAGTATCAAATGTTACTGTCTCACTTGGAACAACAGCTTTATCTGGTGTGTAGCCTGCCTTTTCTGGTGTCTTCACTTCGTCGAAGCTTTGACTTGGGACATCTGTGCTCCAGATTACTTGATCTGTTACTAGATCTTTATCGCCTGGTTGGGTGAACTTTAGACTTTGACTCTTGGTATTTAGTAGATTACCTTTTTCATCTCGGTACTCTATTGTTCTTGTTACTGTATTATCTCTAGTTACTGCTTCATGTTTATGTTTCAAATGAATTGTCACTACGTTACTTTCATCAGTACCATTTTCTGGGAAGGTGTAATCCGTTGGATTTCCTGCCACTTCCTCATAATTCTCTGGCACTTCTGGGATAACCTTTACGGTTTCTCCTGTCTTGCCAGATATACTACCTTGCTTGACTTCTTGGCCGTCTTTATCATCATCCACATACACTACTTTGCCTTTTTGTTCATTTGCTCTATATACTACAGTTTCTGTGTAATCTTCAGTATCAAATGTTACTGTCTCACTTGGAACAACAGCTTTATCTGGAGTGTAGCCTACTTTTTCTGGTGTCTTTACTTCTTCAAAGCTTTGACTTGGAACTTTGTTCCAGCTTACCTGATTTGTTACTAAATCTTTATTTCCACTCTGTGTAAAATTCAAACTTTGGTCTACTTGTTTTAATACTTGGCCACTTTCATCTTGATACTGGATTGTTCTAGTTACCGTCTTATTTCTAGTTACCTTTTTATGCTTATGATTCAAATGAACAGTTATAGCTGGATAGCCATTTGTTCCAAATACAATCTCATTTGGAATTTGATTCTCATTTACTATCTCATACTTATCTTTATCTGGATTAGTAATATTAGTTTCTACACTTTCAAATGTTTTACCTGTAATTTCTCGTATAGAACCAACCACTTTTCCAGATAAATCATCGTCCACGTAAGTAACTGTTGTCTTTTGGTCAGCTGCATCATAATACATCTCGTATGATACAAAATAAGTTGCCGTTGAACCATCATCAGAAATTTTACTAATTTTCCCGCCCAACTTATCATCATTAACTGTAATAGCACCATTCTCAGATATCGAAACCACTTGTGCAGGAATCTCTTCCATACCTTGACGAATTACATATCCCTGAATTTCTGGACTAGAAACAGTATCAAACTTATTATTTTCAACTTTCCAATCATGATTCCAAACGTATTTACCTGTTACCAAGTCCAACGTACCTGTTTGAGTAAATGTCACTCTACTTCCAACATCAGTTATATAATCATCTGCAATAGAATGTTTATCATTGTTATTATCAACATAAATATAAGAAATTTTTTCTCTAACAGAAAGCCCGCCCCCAACAACGGTTTTCTTATGAGATAAATGAATAACAAATTTGTTATTTGCATCATCTGCCTGATATTTAGTTTCCTTATTAAAATTATTTTCAACTTGATAATTTTTAGACTTCAACTCATTAATTTCATTGTCCAATCCATCAAAATTAATGAATGTATCGAATTTACCAGTTGCAGATATTTCAAACATCTTTTTTGGCTTACCATCAACAAGCATATCATCATCTAAAATTATCAAGCTTGCATGTTGATCATTAGGAGTATATACAATATCAAAAGTTGAATCTTCACTTTCCTCAGTTATTCCTTCTACCATTGGGGCTCCTTGTCCAGGAGTATAACCACTTGGTGTTGCAACAACATCTTCTGCTTGTACAGCTTCAAAAGTTGTCCCATTCTTAGGTAACCATGGATCATAAGTAACATTCCCATTTAATTCGTCAACAGTTGCCCAACGTTGGAAAAGCAATTCTTGTTTCTTTTCTCTAGTTGTACCGTCTGGCATATGAACAATTATTGTTCTAGTAACTGTATGGTTCAAATCATCCTTACCAACACCAGCTGGATATGGTCTAATTGAATTATCAGGATCCTCTCCTGTATTTGCTTCATGTGGATCATTTGGATCAACTCTAACCGTTGCATGTTCTATTGGAATTTTAAGTTCTGGCGTTCCATCTGGGGTTAAAGTAATTGTTCCAGGAACCACTTTATCTGGATCATCTGGATACTTATATTTCCAACCCTCTGGAGGTTTGATTGGATTACCCTCTCCATCAGTTACTGGAACAGTCTCGCCTGTTTTACCAGTAATTGGATATTGTGGTTCAACAACATTTCCATCTCCATCTACAAAGACAATTTCAATAGTTCGATCTTCAGCATCATATAATACAGTCAAGTTCTTTGCATTTTGTGGCTTTCCTTGAATATCCTTTATTGGAGTCACTTCAGGTACTATTGGCGTTGAAGCATGATATCCCTTAATCTCAGGCACCGTAAATGAAGCAAAATCACCACTGTCTCCATCTTTAGCTACCCAATTACTATAAGTAACTGCAGTATTAGCTTGATTATTATCAGCTAATTTTACTAAATCTATTGTTGCAGTTCTTACATAAGGAACCTTCTGCACAACATTCTCAATCAAGTTTCCATTATCATCAACTGCTTGCTGTCCACTGACATCTGTACCATTACGGTAAACACCTTGATTGTATTTAAAGTCAACTTCACGACTAACCGTAGTATTTAAATCTTGCTCACTTATACCACTTGGATAATTATGTTGATAGCCGCCATCTGGAGTAGTAAGATTTTCATCACTACTATGTGGATCATCAGCTGTAATTTTTACTTTTTTATGTTTCAATAAAACTGTCCAAGTTTGTGATTTAGATGAATCATAGTATTTATCACCAGTTTGATCGGTGAAACCATCATCAACTAACTCATAGCCTTTTTGTTCTAAAGTCTTAATCTCATCAGTAGTAGTGTAATCAATTTTATCACCATGAGATCCATTCAAAGTTTTAGCAAAAATTACACCATTCGCATTGTCTTGATCCAGATAATTTACCACGACTGAAGTTGTATTTGGCACATAGATTACATATACATCTAAAGTTTTGTCCTGTCTATTTGGTGTCAACGCATCTATGGTAGATTGGACCGGTTTATAATTATCAATTTCTGGAGAAGTTACCGCTGTAAATTGATTGTAATTTGGAGTTATTGTTGTGACTCCATTCTGCGTAGTTTCTGATTTCACAGCTTTCCAAGTTCCCAGATAGTTAATATTACCTGTTACTAAATCAATTTGTGCATCTTGATAATAAGTTATCATCTGAATTGTATCATTAAGTCCATTGACTGGCTTTCTGCTAACGTCTACTCCATCAATTTTAGTTCCTATTGCATATACGTGATGAATAATTCGTTTAACAGTGCTAATACTATCTTCTAAATCATATGAATTCTTAGGATAAACTGGACTATTATCTGTGCTATCTACTTTCTGCCCTTCTTGTGGCTTAGTATTAGGGTTAATATTAGCCCATTGATGTTTATAGAAGACATGTTCTTCAAAATTACTTGTAGTTACTTGCACTGTTCTACCAGTAATTATGGTTAGAGTATTACCATTCATATCAACTGCTGGCTGATATCCATATTTAGTTAAATCATAAGGTGTAACATCTCCAAATTTCGCACTTGTAGTATAAGCACCATTAACCAAAATTTCGAAAGCAGAACTTGCATTAGCTGTATCGCTGGTATATGGAATATAGTCTTCCCCAGCTTTAGGGACTAACTTACCATTGACTGATTCCATCTGACTAGGCTTGTAATAGCCTAGAACATTTCCCGTAACTTGATCAATTACTTTATAACGTGTAAACGTAATTGTATCGGTAGTAGTATCTGGATAAGTATCCTTATTAATATTCGCATTAGCAGTATTAATTAACGCGTTATTCTCATCTTTATCATGATAAGTGATTGTACGTGTAACTACTTTATTTTCTGCACTGTATGATATTGGGTCGCTTACATACAAAGTAATTATATTTTTACTGTTATCACTATTAAAGTTTGCTGGTACTTTTAAAACATAATTTCCTTCAGTTCCAGGTTCATCTGTAAAATCAACAAAGTTACCAGTTGTTACATCATAATAGTTAACTCTATTAAGAATATAAGCACTAGGAATTAAGAAATCATGGATTTTCTTATCAAAAGCATCAATTCCTCCATTAACTGTATCGTCTGTCTTTCCGGTCATAAATGGAATTGGATTATCAGCAATCCACTTCTTTTGTGTCGTATTATACATTCTATATGACAAGTTTTGACTATTTGGTGTGTACGCAATCGTCTTATTTAGATCTATTTCACTTCCAGTATTAGCTAGAAATTGATTATCAATATTAAAATTAGTATTGCTTTTCGCATTAGTTATATCAAGTCCATTTGCTGTATAACCCGACAAACTAGGAATTGCTGTAACTCCTGGAATTACAAAGTTACCGTTACTATCAACCGTTAATGCTTCACCAGTTTCATCGTTTACTACGATATATTCCTTCTTTCCAGAAGCTTGATGAGTTTTACGTGTAACAGTATATGTTACGGTTGTTGGAGAAACTTTCTGCCCATTAACAACAATAACGTTATCAAGGTTGGTACCTCCAACTTGATATTTAGCAGAACTAGAGTCATAGATATAGTAAACATTTTGTGTTACTTTCTTAATTTCTGTAGTTACAATTTCTGATAATTCAAATTGCACAATATCCCCATCAAAATAGTATTTAACTAAACTATCAAATTTTGCTGCATTATTTACATCATCTTTATTTATGATAATTAATTGTGGCGAGCCTGATACCTCGTATCCTTTTGGAATCATATCTGCTGGGACACTACTTGCACTAAAGTCACTACTTTTAAGGGTATCAACATTATCTGAATAAGTTTTTGTCATCGCTGGAATATCAATGTACTTGTCAACCCCATTCTCATCTTGATAATGTAGTCGTGCTGTAACAGTCGATGTTCCTTGAATCTTAATTCCACTATTATTGACAGTAAATGGTGAGAAATTATCTCCAGTAAGAGCAGCTTTAATATACCCTATCTTTCCAGCATCTTCTTTGAAAGTTGGATCTGTCCCTTTAACAATGAAACGTCCTACATAATTTTGGCTAGGAATTGACTCATTAAATACAACCATAATTGATTTAATTTGCGACCAATCTGTTACTTGATCAGCAGGTATATATCCTTCTAAACTTGTTTGTGTACCCTTAACTGAAGAATTTGGTAAGTCTTGTGTATTAGTTGAGTATAAAATAGTATACGCATTTTCTGATAAATTACCATAACTCTTATCGTACACAACTGGTCCTGATAAATGAACATCATAGCTACTTGCCCCATCACTCTTTTGTGGTAAATCTATTAACAATCTAGCTGCACTAAGATCATTACTATCATAGTTGGCGATATTAAGGTAGTAACTTAAAGTGTTATCTCCCTTATCATCACTTGTACCTACTAGAACTGACTTAGGATTTTGATTCCCTTGTGATGTTACCGGTACATAAGTGATAATTTGCTTATCAACCACAAAGTAATTTCCATAAATCGTATTTAGTTTATATAAACTTCCTGGAATACTACTTGTCATCACATTTCCAGTATATTGATTTACTAAATCTGTAACATTCGAACTTGTATATTTTGTATTGTAATTAATTAATCCTGTTCGAGTATACATATATACATCATACGGATATTTGCCTGCAACTGCATCTGGATCCATCATAATAAATATCTGATTAGTGGATTGATTTTGAGTATACAAACTATATCCAGTACCTGTGTAGTCAAACTTTATAACCTGTCGCCCATCAACTACGTAGGTTGAATATTTAGGAACTATTACTTTTCCACTATCATCTGTTGTTTTTAATTGAACACCATTCCAACCAAGCCCATAGGAGAAATACTTAGGTAAAACATAGTAGATAATAGGCTCATAGATTCTATCAGTTGTATATCCCGTTCCATAACTGTGAGTATCAAACTTTCCATAATAGTTAGGATCTGTATTTTTTGGATTATACATTGTTTTAGTTTGATATCTCCATGCACCAATTGATGCCTTCAACTGATCCAATCCCTGAACTTTTTGATCAATACTAAGCGTATAGTAGGTATTGTTATTAAAGTCTGGTGAAAATACCGCTAACTTAGTCGTTAATACTGTATCAGGCGGAATTACTGCCATGGTATTCATTGCATCTGATAATGTCCCTAATGCTTCAAAAATATCTGGATCATCTGCTTGTCTGTTTCCGACATTATCTTTAATAATATTATCTACAGCACCGCCATATTTTGTAGAGGCACCTACTTCTACATAATTAGGTATTATATCTACTTTAAGAATGTATTCACCTGTTGGCGCAAGAATTGTCTCTCCTGCATTAACTACACCTGATAAAATTTTGCCACTCTTAGTTTCAATATTATATGCATATGATGTGGTTCCTGGACGCATAGTATTATTGATTCCAGGAGTCTTTACCCCAGTTACATCTAATCCATCTGGGAATGCTGCCTCGATGTGCAAACTATTTGTGTAACTAATAGCTGTAGAATTTTGAAATCCAAAGTAATTTACGACTCTAGTTGGCTGACTTTGAGTAAATTGCTTAGCTGTATTGTTTCCAGCTATTACTACTTCAAATTGACCGTCTTGAGGAGTAAATTTAGGACCAACTAAAGTTACTGTCCACGGATTATTAACTTGTGCGGTTAAATCTTTTTCTCCATTAGTAGTTCTTATTTTTTGATCAACAGTAATTAATCCATTTGCACTGTAATCTCTTTTACCAAATGGCTCTATTGTTTGTATAAACTTACCTACTAAATGATAACCTGTATCGTCCTGGTAATTTTGACTTCCTGAACCAGCCGGAATTGTAATAATTACATCACCGCCAGCTTTATCTTGAGTGAAAGTCACGCCACTGTTAGATCCTAGCTTGCTAGCATCCATACTTGCTTGAGGATCAAGGAGAAAATTGCCAGGTACTGGAACTGTAATTGTTGTTCCTAAGTTCTGAGTATTATTAACCTTATTTGAACCATATCCACTGTCTCCTACCCCTGTAGGCTGATTGATGTCAATTTCAAAATCATATCTCGTGTCTACTCGTAAATTTTTTACATACTTAGGATCTGGCTTAACTTGACGAATAGTTGGGGCCATAGAAGTCTGAACAATTGAAGTAAACTCCAGTGGATAATTATTAATTACCTTACTTGGATCAGCACTGTTTTGATAACTCCAAAATATTTGTCTCTTAATTGGACCATTGGGATCCAAATGATTTGAAGAATTTACATTAGGCTGTCCAGCATAATTATTGCCATCTGGAACTACTATTCTAAGTCCGTCTGTAACTGTATATGATCCACTAGATATTACTTTATATACCTTGTATTTTTCTCCATCAATGATTTCATCAGACTTAACAATTTCAGCCTGACCATTTAATTTTTCAGGTGTATAAGCACTATCATTAATCCCAAAGCTAGTTACTGGGACCTTAATAGTATAGATGTCCCCTGGTTGGAAGGTACCCGTTAATACTATATTTAAATCCTTTCCAGCATCACCATCGTTACCAACAGTTGAACGATTAAGAGATAAAGTAAAGCCATTAGCATCAATTGATGAAGTATCAGTGTGTGTTGGCTCAACAGTTGGACGTACTCCTTGCAAATTAGATGGTGCTTCATTTGCTGTTGGCTCAGCAGTATTTGCGTTAGTTAGACTATTTGTCGTTTTTACCGGTTCAGAACTATCCGTTCTACTATTTACATTTTCTGTACTGATAGAATTCTCAGCAGTGCTCGAAGTATTTGAGAGTGTTTTTATTTCGTCACTCGTTGATTTATCTGTAACATTTGTACTAACAGATGTATTTGTTTCACTTGCATTAATTGCTGAAGTTTCATTTGATTTTAATGTCACTGTTTTTTCTTGATTTACTGTATCAATATTATTTGTATTTTCAGTTTCTTGCACTGTATCTGTTGTATTTGCAGAAACTGTGTGAGCATCAAAAATGATAAATGACATTCCTAAAAGAACTGAAACAGTCCCTATTGATAGTTTTTTCAAACCATAAATTTGTTTTCTATCATAAAGTTTCTCTCTTTTTAATTTTATATTTTTTCTTCCTAACATAAACTCGTCCTCTAATGAATTTTAAAAATTCACCTTTCACTATTATTTGTTCTAAAAAATCACAAATACTAATAAAAAATTAATAGATCACACACCATATACTCATTTATATTTTACCATATTCATTTATTATTTTTCTTGTTTGTTTACTGTCTATTGTAGCACTGCTTCATAAATTTGATATAATATTTCATATCAAGCTTGTAAAGGATGATATTTTTATTGTGAATAACTTGAAGAAGAAAGCTACTATCGCTTTTAGCATTTTACTAATATTAAGCCTCATTTGTATTGGAGTTTCTGCATGGTTAATCATTAGTGAAGCTAGTGCTGTTATTACTTTAGTTATGTTTTTCGTTGATTTTATTGTATTGTGTGCATTATTAACAATAGTATTTACTGCGTATTTCTACAAAAAACGTATGAAACAACTAGAAAAGCAAGAAAAAAAACATAGGTAAACTATTATGGAAAAAATTATTGATAACTTAATCTCAAAAGATGACTTATTTAAAACTTTAGAAAATCGTTTTAATAAAAATATTTATCGTCATCCTAATATAAAATGGGATGAAATCGCGTCTTTATTAGAAAATGATTCCGAGAAGATTTCTAGCTTATCCTACCTTGAAACTAGTGGGGGAGAACCTGATGTTACTGAGATCAATAACCAGATTGTTTTTATTGATTTTTGTAAAGAATCTCCTAAAGAACGCAGAAGCTTGTGTTACGATAAATCTGCTCGTGTTAGTAGAAAAAAATTCCCACCTGTTTCTAGTGTTTGTGAAATTTGTAAGCAATGGCAAGTAGAACTCTTAACTGAAAATGACTATCATGCACTGCAAGAAATCCAAGCTGTCGATCTTAAAACTTCTAGTTGGTTACTTACACCTGATAACATCCGCCAACTTGGTGGTGCAATTTTTGGTGATCGACGTTATGATACAACCTTTATTTATCACAACGGTGCAGATTCCTACTATGCTAGTCGCGGCTTTAGGGCTAAATTAATTTTAAAATAATTCCATTTTCCATATTTGGACACAGGACCAATTTTCTAATTTATGCAAATCAAACGTTTACTTGTATAAATTAGAAAATTGGTCCTGTGTCTAGATTCGACTTTTTTTAAAAAAAGCAAAAAAATTACTGGACCCCAATCAATTGAGATCCAGTAATTTTTAATAGTTCTTAATATTATTTAGCTGGAAGTACTCCACCTTTGAATTCTTTCTTAATCCAATTTTGTGTATCATCAGATTGTAATACTTTTACTAACTTCTTAATAGCTGGCTTGTTCTTGTCAGCTTTACGTACAGCAATGATGTTAGCATATGGAGAGCTCTTCTTTTCTAGAGCAATTGCATCTTTAGAAGGATTTAAACCTGCTTGTACAGCATAGTTAGCATTGATTACATAAGCAGCATCCTTACCTTCTTTGTATAAACGAGGCATTAACTTAGCTTCAAAAGAGTGCTTGAATTTCAAATGTTTCTTGTTTGTAGCAATATCATTAAAGTTAGCTGTTTCAATATTTGTGCCCTTCTTTAATGTAATTAATCCTGCATCCTTAAAGATTGTCAAAATACGACCATAGTCAGATACATTAGAGGAAACATTAACTGTTGCTCCCTTAGGTAAATCCTTCAAACTCTTGTACTTCTTGGAGTATACACCGATTGGTTCCAAGTGAATATTACCAGCTGAAACTAATGTACCGTTGTTCTTCTTGTTCCAGTTATTTAAAAATGGTGTGTGTTGGAAGTAGTTAGCATCAATTTCCTTGTTAGCCAAAGCCTTGTTAGGAATAATGTAGTCGTCATACTTCTTAATCTTTAAGTCAATGCCTTCCTTCTTTAATTCAGGCTTTACATGTTCCAAAATTTTAGCATGGGGAGTTGGAGATGCCCCAACTGTTAAAGTTGTATCGGCATTTGCCTTAGAAACGCCTGTAAATAAGAAAGCAGCTGCTGCAACTGATGTAATTAAACCAAAAACTGTTTTTTTCTTCATAATCCATTCACCTCATAATTTTATTTTTCTATAAACTACCTTTTTGATGTAGAGTTTAACATCCTTTAATTAACGTTTATCAATCTTCTTAACTGTTGAGTCGCCTAACCATTGGAAAACAAACACGATTAAAACGATAATTACAGTTGCGACTAATGTTATCGCATTGTTGTAGGATTGGAACCCATCAGTATAGGCAAGTTGTCCTAAACCACCAGCACCGATTGCTCCAGCCATGGCAATATAACCAATCAACGCAATTGTTGAAACTGTTATCCCTGAAACTAGTGCAGGTAGTGATTCAGGAATTAACACTTTGTATAAGATTTGCCATTTGTTAGCCCCCATCGCTACTGCTGCTTCAATAACACCTTTGTCTACTTCGTGAAATGCAATTTCAACTAGACGAGCATACATTGGGGAAGCACCGATAACTAAAGCTGGAATTCCGGCCTTAGCTCCTGTAATAGAGCCAACCAAAACTTGTGTTAATGGTAACAGTAATACGATTAAAATGATAAATGGGATGGAGCGGAAAATGTTAACAAATACTCCAACAATAACATTCAAGATCTTAACCGATAATTTATCACTACCTGAAGTTTCAAATAATAGCAGACCTAATAATAATCCTAAAATTGCGACGATAGCGATTGATACGACTGTCATCCAAATCGTTTCCCAAGTTGCACTCCACATATCTGGCCAGTTAACATTCTTAAACTGGAAATATGACTGTATACCTTGATTATTCATTACTTATCACCCTCACTTCCACTCTTAAAGTTTCAAGGAACTTCAAAGCTTCTTGAATATCTTCATCGCTACCAACTAACTGAACAAATAACGTTCCAATTGTTCGAGCTTTGTCGGCCAACTGATGAATTGATCCTTCCAAGATACTTAACTGCACTTCTGGAAATTGTCTGACCAATTCCGAAACTACTGGTAATTGAACTTGGTCTCCATGGAATCTCAATTCTATTAATTGACCATGTGGATATTTTTCTAAAAGTTGATTTACAACTTCCTTAACATCAGGTGTATTATTTGTATCGACTTCTGCATTAACGAAACGTTTCGTTAAGTCTTGTTGAGGATGAGTAAATACTTCTGAAACAGGTCCTTCTTCAATAACTTTACCTGTTTCCATTACTGCCACCTTATCAGCCAAACGTCTAATAACGTGCATTTCGTGAGTAATAATTACAATTGTTAGATTTAACTTTCGATTAATATCTTCAAGTAAATCCAATACTTCTTCAGTAGTTTGTGGATCCAAAGCACTTGTAGCTTCATCTGAAATCAAAATTTCAGGATCATTAGCCAATGCTCTTGCAATACCAACTCTTTGCTTTTGTCCCCCAGATAATTGGCTAGGGTAAGCATGTAATCTATCACCCAATCCTACTAATTCTGCTAATTTCTTAGCTTTATCAATTCTTTTGCTCTTAGGAACTCCTGCAATCTCTAACGGAAAAGTAATATTTTCCAAAACTGTTCGTGACCAAAGTAAATTGAAATGTTGGAAAATGATTCCAATTTTCTTTCTTTGTTCACGCAAGTCTCTTCCGGCAAGATTATCTACTCGCTTACCATGAATAAGAATTTTACCTTCCGTTGGTTTTTCTAATCCATTTAACATTCTAACTAATGTACTTTTCCCTGCTCCAGAAAAGCCGACAATTCCAAATACTTCACCGGATTTGATTTCAAGATTTACATTCTGTACAGCCTTGACTTCATTATCAGCCGTTTGGAATGTCTTTGAGATGTTTTCAAACTTAATTGCTGGTGTATCAACCATCTCCTATCAACCCCTTCTCTAAAAATAAAAAAGCGGTTCTCACCCAAATATAAGGGCGAAAACCGCGGTACCACCTTAGTTCGTTGTTAATTAAAACAACCTCACTAGCTTAATAGCTTAAATTATATCGTATTCTAACGGAGTAATGGCTTGCACCATTTACTCTAACTCCGAGACCATTCTCACTGACTCCGTATACTTCCTTTCACCTTACGAAGCTCTCTTATAATACTTCTGTCAGATCTCTTCTCATCATCGTTTATTATGTCTTATTCAATTTGTACTTAGATATTAACGTGCTTTTTCTCATTTGTCAATGAATATATGAGAAAAATCTAAGAAAAAATTTAATTTAATGTAAATGTTTAAATTAGCCCAACTAATTAATAAATTTATTTTTGCTTGGAAAATTCCAGCAAAGTGATAATATTAAGTTGCTTAATTTTGAAGTAAGAAAGGAGTAGTTACAATGGAAACAAGCCATATAGATTTGGCAATTTTAAATTATGCTGCAAATAATATATGCTTAGATGCCGATAGAGGTGAGGCCTCAACCTTTATTTATTGTTTTGATTCAATAGCTACACAAATTGCAGCATTACTAGAAAAACTAGGTTTTACTACTGAAATAAAGGAACACAATAGTTATGTAATAAAATCTATCGAAGGCACTATGGTAAAACTAAATATCGACTTTACCACACCTAAGCAAAATAAAATTACCTCTTCTCTACCAATAGAGATATTAACAGCAACAGAAGCTAAAAAGTTAGCTGATGACAATAAAGTTAACGCTGAAGCTATCAAAAGCATAGAAAAAGAGAGAAACAAGGGTTTTGAAACACATGATGTTAGATTTCTAACTTTGGATAGAGATAAAGTCCATCTTAATTCTGGATTTTTAGACTACCTTCTTAACACAGAGGTAGGACCATATGCAGATGATAAAACCGTTACTTTCAAAATTAAAAATCGTTCTGCTTATGATTATTAATAGGTTTAAGAACAATTCGATAAAATAAAAAGCGACACAAAAATGTCGCTTTTTATTCACTATAACACAAATCCTTGAGCCTTTGTTACCCCAGTATCTTTATTCAAATACACACCTTGAATTTCTGGATCAAATCCAGGGAATTTGTCAATAGCACCCATTAATATCTTAAAGTAATCCACATCAATCTTTTGCCATTTTTCACCTGGAGCTACAATGAATACTCCTGGTGGATATGGTAGCGCACCTTCAAGAGCTACTCTTCCTTCAATTTCATCTAAATCTACTAACTCTCCTTCATTCTTCATAAATAACTTATCTGCTTCAGCAGGTGTCATTTCATAATCTTGGAAGGTCTTCTTTAAAAACAAATCTTGTTGAAGTTTGTAGATTTCATTTTTAGCATAATATTCATGCATTTCTTGGCAAAGTTGTTTAATTGTATAACCTCGATAGCGTTTAGGATTTTGTTTAACTAATCGTGGTAACACCTGTTCCAATAGTGCATCGCGCAAGTAATATTCTTCAAATTCTAAAAATGAGGTTAACAGTGCTTCTAAATCAGCATCTCTTTCTCCAGGAGTTAGCAAGAATAATGTTGAATACAAATCAGACTTACATGTAATTACTCTCTTCTCTATTAAATACTCTCCAATAACTTTTCCAGGTATTCCTGTTTTTTCGTATTTACCAGTTGCTAAGTTAATTCCAGGACAAACCACAGTTAATTTTAATGGGCTAATGATTGCTTCATCCTTAGCTATTCCTTTAAATCCATGCCAATCATCTGTTTCTTCCATCTTCCAGTAAGATAGGTTATCCATTAATTCTTGTTCTGACTTTTCATTTATTTCTTGGGCATTTAAGGTCTTAAATAATTTAGATTTTCGATTCAAAGCTTTTCTAAATCTTATTCCCTTCTTCATAGCTTCTTCCCACCATTTTTTAGGTGCTTCACCCTTAGCCAAAGCTGTATTCACTGTCAATGATGCATAAATTGGATAGGAATAAGAAGTTGTTACATATTTCAAATAAGCATTATTGAAATGTTTATGGTCTACATAACGTTTTTGCCCTTTGATATGTGCATCTTTCTTCAAGATTTGCGAAGTTTGAGCTAAACCTGCTTGTTGTTTATGAATAGATTGTGTCACTAATATTCCGGGATCATCAGCTGTATATTTATATTGTAGTGGTGATAGTTGTTTCATGATATTTACAAATTGTTCGTAACCACCCCAAGCACAGTCAAAGAGAACATAGTCACAAAGTTTGCCAATCTTATCTAATAGCCACTTTGCATTATAGAAAACACCGTCAAATGTTTCGAGTTGTAAAACCGCCATTCTAAATGGTCTTTTAGCTTTAGCCCTTTCTGGATCAACTTTAGCAATCTCAGCCCTAATTTTTTCTTCATCCAAGTCATCGCTAATTACCGGACCAATTAGTCCCAAAGGATTTCGACTTGTTGGAAGATATACAGGTTTAGCTCCAGTCATAATAAGGGCACTATTGTATAAAGATTTATGATTATTTCTATCAAATAAGACCAAGTCTCCTTCTGATAAAACTGCATTGGCACAAATTGTATTTGAACTAGTTGTTCCGTTTGTTACATAGTAAACTTTATCAGCATTAAATGCTTGTGCTGCCTCTTGTTCAGAATCAAGTGGCGTTCCACCATGAGTTAAGGTGTCGCCTAATTCTGCCACTGTATCACTTACATCAGCTCGTAACATATTATCTCCAAAGAACTTTTTGAATACTACACCAGCTGGATGTTTTTCATAAAATTGTCCGTTGTGATGCCCTGGAGTTGTATAACTAACTGGTTTTTCATCAGCAAAATTGATTAAATCTCTTAAAAAACCAGGTACATTTTCTTCTTCATAATGTTGTGCCACTTGAGCTACCTTACTTTGCAAATCCTCTTTTGATAAATCTTCACTAGCATCTACCCAAACGATTGGAACTTGTAAACTATCCTTTTCCATTAACTCTTGAGCCTTTTGAAATGCAACTTCATCTGCTTTAGGCAACACAAAAGCTGCTAATTCGGCTGCTGTAATTCCACTATAAATATTACTTGGTAACCATGGCAGTGGTACATACATTTCTGTTGTTGAAGTTGTTCCTATTTTTAATATTTTATTTTTCATTTCTACTTTACCTCATCGTATTTTATCTGTTCCTGCTCACTTAATTGTAAGACTTAAATTTAGAAATTACCAAAAAAATTAGGCAGAAAATTTTGACTATTATCATAAATTTTGCAACGATTTGTCAAATCGAGTCAGATTTTATGACTCAATTTCTATAATCGTGTCATATTTTGTGATTCGATTATGGAATCGTAGCAAATTGATTTGATTCAAAAAAATAATACTTTGTGCAAAATTTAACTTGAAATATTGTGAAAACGTTCTATAATTAAATAGTGTAAAATATATTTTGAAGGAAGATGATTACATGAAAGTTATTGTTGTAGGTTCATCACACGGTGGTTATGAAGCGGTTGAAGGTTTATTAAAAGATTATCCTGACGCAGAAATCCAATGGTATGAACAAGGCGACTTCCTTTCATTCCTATCTTGTGGCATGCAGCTATTTTTGGAAGGCAAAGTTGATAGTGCTGATAAAGTACGTTATATGACTCCTGAAGCCATTCGAAGTCGTGGTGTAAGTTTGTTCGAACAAACACAAGTAATTGCCTTACATAGTGCAGACCACGAAATCGAAGTTAAGGATTTACAAACAAGTGAAGTTAGAACTGAAAGTTATGATAAACTAATTCTCAGTCCTGGTGCTGTTCCAATGGAATTAAACGTTCCTGGTAAAAATCTTGAAAACGTCTACTATATGCGTGGCCATGATTGGGCAGTTAAACTTAAAGAAAAAGTTCTTGATAACAATGTTAAAAATGTTGTTGTTATCGGAAGTGGATATATTGGTATCGAAGCTGCTGAAGTATTTGCTAAGGCAGGTAAATCGGTTGAAGTTCTAGATATGTTACCACGACCATTAGCTACATATCTCGATAAGGAATTGACTGATGTAATTGAACCTGAACTTACTCAAAACAATGTACACGTTCATGGCAATCAACTCGTTCAAGAATATTTAGGCGAAAATACCGTTACTGGTGTGAAAACGGATAAGGGTGAATATCCTGCAGATTTAGTTATTGTTGCTGCTGGTGTTAAACCAAATACAGCTTGGCTGAAAGGCGAACTTGCAATGTATCCAAATGGAATTGTTAAGACTGATAACTTTATGCGTTCAAGTGCGGATGATGTATTTGTAGTTGGCGATGCAACATTACTTAAATACAATCCAGGAAATACTTTATTGAACGTCGCTTTAGCAACTAATGCTCGTAAGCAAGGTAGATTTGCAGTTAAGAATTTAGAAGCACCTCTCCATCCTTTCCCTGGAGTACAAGGAACTTCTGCATTATCAGTATTTGATTATAAATTTGCTTCAAGTGGATTGAATGCCACAACTGCTCAAAAATTAGGTAAGCAAGTACGTTCAGTAGTAGTCGAAGATGATTTCAGAATGGACTTTGTTCCTAAAGAAGAAAATGCTCACGTTTGGTTCAAGTTAACTTATGATCCAGATACAAAAGCTATTTTAGGTGGTCAAATTCTTTCCAAGCATGACTTAACAGCTTATATCAATGTTATCTCACTTGCAATTAAAACTAAGCAAACAATTTATGATCTAGCTTATGAAGATTTCTTCTTCCAACCTGGCTTTGATAAACCTTGGAACATCTTGAACTTAGCTGGTTTAGCTGCTGAAAAACAAGAAGATGAAGATTAGAAAAATAGTATCAGAAGAAGTGATAATGTATCCTTCTCTGATACTATTTTTATGCTTTTAAACTTTCAAAAAATCTGCTGATTCATAAGCTGGATGTGGATACTTGTAGAATCCTTCACCAGCTTCAATGCCGTAATGACCTTCATCAATCATTTGCTTCAATTTATCAGCAATTGCTTTAGCTGCTGCATCTTCAGCATGTGCATTAAAGATCGCATATGTTGTCCTTAAGCCAATTGCATCCAGTGACATGAATGGTCCCATCGGCGAACCTGTAGCTTTCA
Organism: Ligilactobacillus salivarius; assembly: GCF_035231985.1. Taxonomy (NCBI): domain Bacteria; kingdom Bacillati; phylum Bacillota; class Bacilli; order Lactobacillales; family Lactobacillaceae; genus Ligilactobacillus; species Ligilactobacillus salivarius. The sequence goes on along the minus strand of NZ_CP117983.1, from coordinate 190,120 downwards.
TCCAATCTTTATCAATCGTCATTGGATCTGCAACTCCTTTAGCCCACAATCCTAGAGCAGCGTTCAGATACGGTACCGATAAGGAATTCATAATGTATCCCCGTTGTTCTTTCTTCAAAACAATTGGTAGCATGTTAATTTCTTTAGCGAATTCCACCACTTTATCAATAACTTCTTTATCCGTTTTTTCATTACCCACAATTTCAGAAGTATTAAATTTCCAAATGTGATTTGCAAAATGCATATGCAAAAATTTTTCTGGTCTATCAACAAATTTCACTAGTTGACTAGGTACTAAAGTTGAACTATTACTTGCTAAAATTACATCTTTTGGTAGTACCTGACACATCTTTTGGTAAAAGATTCCTTTTATTTCTAGATTTTCTGGAACTGATTCAATCACATATTCTGTATTTTTAGTAGCAATTTCCATATCATTAGTAATCTCAACGATATTCTTCATCGCTCTTTTTACATCACTATCCGTAATCCCCATCTCTTGTTTATACATCTTCTGAACTTTATTCAATCTTCTAATTGCACGATCTGGATGCGGATTCCAGATAGATACTGTAAATCCATAGAATGCGGCTTGAAATGCAATTTGACTACCTAATGTACCTGCTCCGGCAATTGTAATTTTCTTAAAACTCATAATCTACACCTTCTCGTTAATCTTGCTTAGTTACGAAAGTTCTATCGTAGTGTCCAGTAATCAAGTATGGAGCAATTTCTTCTGGATTAAGAGAGTCTAGCTTTAGAGTCTTATGCATAACGGAATAGTCCATCTTGTAATGTGCGCCACCAACTGGCTTAAGTACTTCTAATTCAGCTAAAGGATCATCTTCGCTGGAAGTAAGTTTTATATCTATTTTTCCAATTTCCATATCAGTAGTTAAGCCTGTACTTTGAGTTGCAATTAACTCAGTATCTACAAACTTATTAGATCCATCATCTTGTTGTTCAATATCGTAATTAATGAAGAAACTTGCCATTTCTGATGGTTCACCTAATTTCACTTGGCTACCAAACATTTTCTTAACTGTTTCAATATCATTAGGCACTCCAGCTTCCCACTTTAAGTTCAAAATTTCTGTACCATGTCTGATTATTTTAGCTTGTACTTTATTTTCTGATTTTTCTATTTTAATATCATCTGCTAATTTTTTAGGCATACATGCGCCTTCACGACCAGCAATCATCGCCTCCTCTGCACCTTCACCACTTAGATATAAGACAAATGGGTAGGCTCCCATTATCTTATCTTGGTAACTAACAAACGCATACAATACAGCTTCATCATATGGAGCAGCAAAAGTTGGATCTCCCATATGGGTGACGTAGCCCATGATGACAGGTGCTACAACTTTCAAAGGTTTAGGCACCACTTCAGCTAACTTCTCAGCTGAAGTTACATAGGCAAACATTATTCCATCTTGCTTCTTCATGTTAGGACGACAAAGAAAGTTTCTTACCTCTTCCTCATTAGCAACAAAACTACTCATGAAAATCACTCCATTCTTTTAAAACGTTTTCATTTGTATTATAGTTCTTTTATTTTGCAATAAAAAGAAACAGTTTTATCATTTTGAATTTTTTTCTATAACTATTTTAGTGATATAATATTATGTGAAAACGATTACTATTATAGAACCAAAGGAAGCGAATTATCATGACTAATTTCAAAAACAATGATTTCGAAAGTGTAATGTTAGGTCGTCATTCAGTACGTAAATTCGATACTTCTGTAAAAATTCCTCGTGAAGAATTGAAAGAAATGGTTGCCAATGCTATTACGGCTCCTTCTGCATGTAATTTACAAGCATGGCATTTCATCGTAGTTGATACTCCAGAAGGAAAAGATAAATTACGTTCATTCTTCATGAAGTTCAATTTACCACAGTTAGAAACATCTTCTGCTATTGTAATGCTTTTCGGTGATACGCTAGCTTTTAAGAAATATCGTGCTTTATGGGAAAATATTTACGAACAAAAACAAATTAGTAAGGAAGAATTAGATCGTATCCTTAATACTTTCTTACCACTGTATGAAAATGCCGATAAACAATTATTAACTGCTGATGCTATGGTTGACAGTTCTTTAGCTGCTATGCAATTCATGCTAGCTGCTCGTGCTCATGGCTACGACACTAATCCAATTGCTGGATATGATGCTAAAAAAGCTGCTACTGCTTTAGGGCTAGATCCAGAACGTTATGTCCCAGTTATGGCAATTGCTGTTGGTAAAGCAGATAGTGAGTCCACTGACATTAAATCTACTCGTTATAGTGTTGACGATGTTATTGAATTTCAATAAATAATAATTAAGGGTTGGAAAAGGCGACAATTATCTTTTCCAACCCTTATTTTATTCAAAATATCTCAATATTATTTGTTTGTAAATTTCTACCAATGCTAAATAACTAGAAATTGTTGTATATTCATCGATCTGATGACTTACATTACTTTCACCAGGTCCTAAAATTATAACAGGTAAATTAGTGTTATCTTTTACAAAAACAGATGCATCAGTAGCCCCATTCATTGTTATCAATTCTGGTTGCTTACCTTCAACATAATTAGAGAATACTTCTTGACTAACAGTTAATGCTGTCTGTACAAAATCATCTTCTGGATTTGAAACAACAGGATACCAGTCATGAATTAATTCAAAAGTGAGTTTAGCCCCATTTTTATCATTCACTTTATCTACCGCTGATTTTAAACGTTCAATTATTTGTTTATTATTAAAAGCACTAGTTGGACGAATATTTCCATAAAGTTCCCCTTCATCAGGAATTGTGTTAACTTGTTCACCCACATTTAAAATAGTTACACTATGTTTTAGTTCACCTAAATATGGGTCGCGAGGAACATCATCAAAAAGTGTACGTTCTATAGCAGCAAAATCAACTAAAGCATCTAATGCATTATTTCCCAATTCTGGTGTTGATGAATGAACGGATTTTCCATGACTTACGATGCGATAATTAAAACTTCCAGAGTGTGCATATATTATATCTCCATTAGTTGCTTCACCCACAACTAATGCATCTAGATCTTTAGCTACTCCTAAATCTCTTAGCCTGTTAGCTCCTGGTGTACCATACTCTTCGCCAGCAGTTGCAATAAATCTAATATGTCCTGGTATTTTTTCCAAATCTGATAATTCAATAATTGCTATTGCTAAAGCTGCCAAGCCGCTCTTCATATCAGCTGCTCCACGTCCATATAATCTGTCACCATCAATTTTAGCTTCTAATGGGGGATAGCTCCATTTATCTTCATTTCCTAATGCAACAGTATCCATATGTCCTGTAAGTCCTAGTACTTTTTCGCCTTGTCCAACATCTAGTACTAAATTAGCTCTTCTATCACCAAATTCATCAACCTTTGATTCTAAATTTGATTTTGCAAAAAGCTTGTGTAAATATTTTGCTATCTCTAATTCATTCCCATTAACTGAATTAATTTGGATTAAATCCTGTAAAATTTTAATTTTTTCTTTGTCTTCCATAAATCTAGCCTCGATTCTTAGGTTTTATCAGATTTTGAAAACTATCTCTTTTGATGATTTAATATGTTTGCCAAAAAATCTCCTACTAATTGGATTACTATAACTATCAATAGGACTAATAATGTCGCTACAATAGTTATGTCGTTATTGAAACGATTATATCCATAAGAAATAGCCGTATTACCTAAACCTCCAGCACCAATCGCACCAGCCATCGCTGTTAAACCAACTAAACTGATAAGAGTTACTGTTGAAATTCTAACGAGTTCTGATCGCGCTTCTCGAAGGTATACATCTAGGATAATGTCTGTATTAGTTGCTCCTAAGGCCTGTGCTGCTTCAACTTTACCGTTATTTACACTTTCTAATGCTACTTGAACTTGTCGAGCATAGAATGGAAAAACTCCCAGTGATAAAGGAACAATTGCTGCCGTTGTTCCAATTTGTGTACCAACAATTAGTTTAGTCACTGGGGCAATAACAGCTAGTAAAATAATGAATGGAACAGCTCTAAATAGTGAAACTAATTTATCACAGATACTAAACCAGAGCTTGCTTTCTAAAATTCCTTTGGGCTTAGTTACTACTAAGATGATTCCAAAAATCAATCCTAAAATTCCACCAAAAATTGCAGGCCATAAAGTCATATAAAGTGTTTGAATAATTGAAGTCCACCAACCACTATCACCGGTCCAGCCCAAGTTTGCTACATTGGGTAAATATTTTTCAATAATACTAGTCATTCCAAATCCCCCGTTCATCAATTCTTGTTACTTCAACATTTTCTTTTTTCAAATAATCTGCAACCTTATCGAGTTTATCCGGTTCTCCCTTAGCCAAAATAAACATAGTTCCTACAGGTTCACTCTCTAAAACTTCAATATTTCCATACAACATTGACACGTCTAATCCTAGCTCTTTATACAATTCAAGAATTATTGACTTTGTAACATTTGCTGCAGAAAAGACAAGTTGAAATAATTTTTGATCAGGTGATAGGTTACCCAAATTGAATGCCTTCAAAGTTTCGATAGCTGCGAGTGATCCTCCCACAAATTGTCGACTCAATTCTTCTTTAGGACGAAGATATACATCGCGCAATTTCCCTTTTTCAATTATCACTCCATGTTCCATAATGGCTATTTTATTAGCTATTCTTTTTACAGCATCCATTTCGTGGGTAATCAAAACTATGGTCAAACCTAATTTTGCATTGAGTTCTTTTAAAAGATCTAAAATCTGATTTGTCGTTCGTGGATCTAACGCAGAAGTTGATTCATCAGAAATCAATATTTCAGGATCATTTGCCAAAGCTCTTGCAATTGCCACTCTTTGCTGTTCCCCACCAGATAATTGAATAGGATAAAACTTTGCTTTATCTTCTAATCCTACTAGTTTCAATAAGTTTAAAGCTTTCTCTTCAATTTCTTTATCAGATAAAGAACTATGACGTAAAGCAAAAGCAACATTATCTACTACTGTTGTTTCGTTTAAAAGATTGAAATGTTGAAATATCATTCCGATGTTTCTTCTTTGTTTTTGAAGTTCTTTATTACTAATTTGTTGCTTATTATCTGCAAACAATAACGTTCCATTCACTTTTACAGTACCTGAAGTTGGCTTTTGAAGTAGATTAATTGTACGTACTAGTGTAGATTTGCCTGCACCTGAATAACCCACTACTCCAAAAACATCTCCCTTTTCAACATTTAAATTGACATTCTTAACAGCATTAACGACTTGCTTTCCTTGTTTAAATGTGACATCTATATTTTCTAATGTAATAATATCCGTCATACATCATAGTCCCCTTTACTTCTATTTTAGTTTTAAATTCCAAGCTGTAACTTCACTGTTACCATAAGCTTTGTGGATTAATTTCTTTACAGCATCTGTTTGATAAGATTTAACCACTGCTTTATATGCTTCGTTATCCTTGTCTTTCTTATTAGCTACGATGACATTAATCCATTGTTCTGAATCTTTATTTAATGGCTCAGTATAAATTGTTTGTTTATCACCTAATTTTGCTGGAACAGCGTAAGTATTATTTACTACAGCGGCATCTACGTCATTTAGAGAACGAGCTGTTTGCTCAGCTCCCAATTCTTTGATCTTTAAATCTTTTGGATTCTTATCAATATCGGCAATTGTTGCTAATTTTCCTGTACCCTTCTTAAAACTGATTAACCCTGCATTTTTTAATACATATAATGCTCTGCTTTCGTTTGATGCATCATTTGGAACTGCAATAGTTGCATTTTGAGGCAATTCTTTAATACTCTTGTACTTATATGAATATAATCTAATAGGTGCAATAACTGTATTTCCAATTGGAACTAAGGTACCTTTATTGGCTTTATTCCACGCATTTAGGAAAGCTTTGTGTTGGAAACTATTCAAATCTATTTCGCCATTTTGTAGAGCTTTATTTGGCTGATTATAATCTGTAAAGTTTTTAATTTTAACTGTTACTCCATACTTTTCTTTAGCTGTTTTCTTTACTTGATTCCAAATTTTTTCATCTTGGTTAGTTTGTCCAACTACACCTACTGTTACTGTCTTCTTAGCTTCAGTCTTTTTATGACCAAAAGTGAAAAATGCTGCAACTGCAATTACAATAATTACTGCAATAAATCCTAATAAACCTTTTCTTCTCATAATATCGTCTCCTTATATGTAAAATACTTGGTAATTCTTAAATTTCTAGATTATTTCCAAACTTCTTTAGCAGTTTCTACTACTAATCTGATCTTTGCTTCTTGATCTTCTTCAGTCAGCTTGTTTCCTTCTTCTGTTGAGGCAAATCCACATTGTGTACTTAAAGCTAGATTTTCTAAATCAACATACTTAGCAGCTTCTTTGATTCTTTGCTTCAATTCTTCTTTATCTTCTAATTCTGGTTTCTTACTTGTAATAATTCCTAAGACCACCTCTTTACCTTTTGGAACAAATCTCAATGGCTCGAAGCCTCCAGATCGTTCATCATCAAACTCTAAATAAAATGCGTCAACATTTTCTTTAGCAAAAACATGTGCTGCAACTGGTTCATAACCTCCCTTAGATGCCCAAGTCGAATGATAGTTTCCACGACAAATGTGTGTCGTTATTCTTAAATCTTCTGGCAGATCTACTAAAGCACCATTATTTAATTCAAGATATAAATCTTGTAAACCATCTCTTGTATACTTTCCGTCTTCTGAGAAAACATTCCAAAAATCGTCATCAACGATAACTCCCCAAGTACAATCATCGAGTTTAATATCACGACAACCATGGTTATACAAATCAAGAATTAACTCACGATAAGCTTTAGAGATATCTGCCACTAATTCTTTGTGATCTGGGTAAAACTCATTTGTAATTTTCTTATTATGCTCATCTCTGAAAAGTTCTACGTATAATTGCGCTGGAGCTGGGATACTTTGACGTGCAGTTACGTCATCATCATCCTTAATTAATTCTTTTAGATATGAAAATGCTTGTACATCAGGATGATTTTCTACATAATGAATTTTTCCTGAAACTGTTGCTGAATCCGCTCTTGTTTCTTCACCATGGAAAAAGTATCCATGTTCTGGAATGGTATGTTCAATCCCACCAAATCCCCAAAAAGTATCTAGATGCCAATAACTTCTTCTAAACTCACCATCAGTTACTACTTTTAATCCAAGTTGCTTTTCCTTCTCAACTAAATCAGCAATTGCCTCGTTCTCAACAAATTTTAATTTTTCTCTTGAAATTTTATTTTCTAAAAATTCTTGTCGAGCTTGCTTTAATTTTTCTGGTCTTAAAAAACTTCCTACAGTATCGTAATGTAATACATCTTTTGTCATAAAAATCTCTCCTATCTTCTTTTTTGGCATAAAAAAACGCCCCTAGAACAACTTTTGTCATTCTAGGGACGTGTTATCATCTAATTCACGTGTTACCACCCATTATTCGATACTACCTCACAGTAATATCCTCACTAAGTACACTATACAAGCTATACTCGTTCGCTATAACAGGCGACCCCTGTTATCTGCTTGCCATGGCTCACAGATAATCTAGCTCCAAGACCATCTTCATTAAGCTTTCAACACATCGCATCTCACCATTCACGACTCTCTTTAGTGATACTCACATTAATTACTCATCTTTTCTTAGCTATTTTTAATTATTATGCCATAATAATATGTGATACAGGATATAATGTCAACACTAAATTTGAAATTAATAAAAAAATACCACTATATATTTTTGATATAGTGATATTTTTCAAAATCATTTAGTCTTTTACTTCCAAATTTCCTTAGCAATTCCAAATGCTGACCAAGCTTTAGGCCAACCTACATAAAATGCTAATTGAGTTATAATTTCAGAAATTTCTTCTTTTGTGATGCCATTTTCTTTTGCTTTATTCATATGATATTTTAATTGTTCAAAAGCACCTTGAGAAATTAAAGCAGTTACTGTTAAGAAACTTCTATCCCTTGGACTTAACTTATCTTCACGTGACCACACTTGTCCAAATAATACATCATCATTTAATTCCGCAAATTTAGGTGCAAAATCTCCTAAATTATCGCGTCCAGCAGTTTGTTTTTCAACCATTTTATTTTCCCCTATCCTAATTTGTTATATTCTTCATCGCTAACAGGTTCAAGCCATTCACTGTTACCTTTAGTAATTGCAACATGATTAAACCAACTATCTTTAGTTGCACCATGCCAATGCTTTACATCTTCATGAATTACAACTACATCGCCAGCTTTCAATAATTGAGCTGGTTTTCCTTCCTCTTGATACCAACCTTTCCCATCAGTTACCAACAAAATTTGATAACCATTATGATGAATATACCAGTTATTACGACATCCTGGTTCAAAGCTGACATTACCCACATTTACATCGATGTCAGCTTCTCCAACTAGGGATTTTAAGTAGCTTTCACCTACAAAATACTTCGCATAATCAACATTCTTACCACCAAAGCCAAATATATTATTCTTTACTTCTTTTTTCAAAATTTGCCATTATTTTTACCTCATCTTACTTAAAATTAATATCTCGTAACCAATTTTCAACATCTTTTTTAGAACTCAAAACACGGCCAGGCTTAACATCGGATCCAATTAACTCATTCATTACTTTCTGTGCTTGGTCATAAGTCGACCCACCTGATGTAGAAAAGGTTGCGATTTCTTTTCCACTCAAATCAAGCTTTTCAATTACAGTATTAATTATACGTGGAGGAATTCCCCACCACGTAGGATGTCCAATAAGGATTCTATCGTATTTTGTAAGATCTGGAAGTTGTCCTGCAAATTCCGGACGACTATTATTATCTTCTTGTTCGCGATTAGCACGACTATTATTGTTATGCCAATTCAAATCTTCAGAAGTATATGGTTGCTTAGCTTGAATGCGATATGTATCAGCACTTAGTTCTTGGGCAATCATCTCTGCTACTTTTTTAGTATTATTTGTCATTGAAAAATATATCACTAAACTTTTAGTCATATGCCATCCTTCCCTTCATCACTAACATACACCTTTGAGTTAACTCCAAGTCAATTCTTTTTTATTAATCAAATTTTGTTTATAGTTAATAATTAATGTATACTTGTAATATCTTTAAAGGAAAAGGGTGCTTTTATGAAAAAAACATTATTTGTCATTAAGACATTATTACTTGCTTTCTTACTTTTGAGTTTAGCAAGTATTCCAGGAGGTTTTGTCATGGGATACAGTTCCACATCAAATCCTGGTACTTCCACTGATACTCCTGTATTTCTAACTATCACTTTAATAGGTGAGATTATTGTTCCTATCTATCTCTTTATTTATTATCGTGCTAAAAATAATTTAGATGCACTTGATATTGTTATGCCATTTAAGAAAGATAAAATTACTCAAAAATTTGGCATAGGATATCTCATAGGTTTTCTAGCTTTTGCTATAATTTTCGCCATTGCTGTTTTTGGTGGAGGTTTTACTACTAAGATTGTATGGTCAAGTAAAAATATTGTTTTATTTGTATTAATGCTTATTGGATTTCTCATCCAAGGAACAACTGAAGAAATTATTTGCCGTGGATATATTCAAGGAAGGATTACTGAAAAATTAGGTGTATTTTGGGCAATTACTCTTAGTGCCCTCTTCTTTGCAAGTGGTCACTTAGGAAATGCTGGTGTTTCACTCGAAGGGTTCGTCGGTCTGCTTGCATTCGGTATTCTAACAGCCTTGCTTCGTTTTTATACAGGTGATCTTTGGCTATGTGGTGCTCTCCATGGTGCTTGGAATTTTGCTGAAGGCCCATTCTTTGGTACTCCAGTTTCTGGAATTAGTGGGACAGAACTATTATTTAAGTCTACTTCTGTACCTCACCATCCTTGGTTAAATGGTGGTGCTTTCGGTATTGAAGCTAGTCTTACTTGCATCATCGTATTAATCTTATTGTCATTTTTAACTGTTTACCTAGGTCAAAAATATTCAGATAATAAATTGGACCTAAACTAGTTTTTCTATGTTAAAATTTATAATAGATTAAATTTAGAGAAAGGTTTTGTATTCAATGGCATTTACAATTTACATGGTTCGTCATGGACAAACATTTTTAAATAAGTATAACCGTCTCCAAGGTTGGTGCGATTCCCCACTAACTCCTAAGGGAATGGAAGATGCTCATAGTGCTGGACGTCATCTAGCTCATATCAATTTTGATCATGCATATCATTCAGATACAACTCGTGCTATGAGAACATGTCGTTATATTCTTGAAGAAAACATTGCATCTAATGATATTACACCTAAAGAAATTCGCAATTTCCGTGAACAAAGCTTTGGTTATTTTGAAGGCAATGACTCTTCACAAGTTTGGACAATGTTAGGTGCTCAACATGGTGGCTATCGTTCATATAACGAACTTATTGCAAACTATAGTTTAGGTAAAACTCGCGACTTTTTAAATGAAATTGACCCATTCAAAGATGCAGAAACAGATGAACAATACTGGGCTAGAATCAATGCTGGCTTTGATCATCTTCGTCGTCATCGCCAAGATGGTGAAAACATTCTTCTTGTTAGTCACAGTATTACAATTAGAAGTATTGTAGATCGTTTTGCCCCAGAATTGGGAGCAGCTGAACTTGGACCTAGAAATGGTTCAGTTACTAAATTAATTGTTTCAAAAGATGATATTAAGGTTGAGTATTACAATCATTATTTAGATAACGAAACTTACTAATATCAATAAAAAAAGTTTTATACCGACGTATTGGTATAGAACTTTTTTGTTATTTTTAGGTAAATTTATCTAGGTCATTTTTAATAAAAAATAAATTCTTATATATAAAAAAACTCCATGGTCAACAACAGAAAAACCATGGAGAAAAAGGAGTTATATGTTATATCACCTTATAGTTTTATTTAATTGGGGGAGAAAACTATAAGGTATGAGAAAAAATGAAAAAGTCTAATAATAAATGGGGTTAATTTATCATTAGCTTATGTTTATATAATACCTTTTAATTATGAAGAAAATATGAATTTTCCCGACAAATTTTTTCAAAATGTATAAGAAAAAGTAAATTTATGCTAATCGTCGACTCTAGCAATCTTTCCTTGTTCAATATAAACAGCTAAAATGGATAAGTCAGCTGGATTTACCCCTGAGATACGTCCAGCTTGTGCTAATGTTTCAGGTTGAATCTTAGCTAATTTTTGTTGAGCTTCAGTAGCAATTCCTTCAATACGAGAGTAATCAATTCTTGCTGGAATCTTCTTAGCTTCCATGCGCTTTAGTTTTTCAACTTTAGCATATTCTTTCTTGATATATCCTTCGTACTTGAATTGTATTTCAATTTGTTCAATTACACGTCTATCTAATGGTTCAGCAGGTGCTGGGATGAATTTCAATAGATCTTGATAAGTTACATAAGGTCTTCTTAAGAATTCAGTTGCTAGCACACCATCTTTTAATTCACGATCACCATGAGCTTCCACAAAGGCATTAACTTCAGCATTTGGCTTAATTCTAATCTTTGATAGTCTTTGCTTTTCAGCTTCAATTTGTGCTTTCTTTTCTTCAAAAGCAGCATAGCGTTCATCCGAAATCAAACCAATTTCATGACCTAATTCTGTTAAACGTAAATCTGCATTATCATGACGCAAAATTAACCGATATTCTGCACGTGAAGTTAGAAGACGATAAGGTTCGTTTGTTCCCTTTGTTACCAAATCATCAATCATAACACCGATGTAAGCATCACTACGTTTCAAAGTGATTTCTTCTAGTCCCTTAGCACGACGACCAGCATTTACACCAGCAATAAAGCCTTGACCTGCAGCTTCTTCATAACCAGAAGTACCGTTAGTTTGTCCAGCTGTGTATAGTCCCTTGATCAACTTAGTTTCCAATGTTGGTCTTAGTTGATATGGTGAAACAACATCATATTCAATTGCATAACCTGGACGCATCATTTCAGCATGTTCTAAGCCATCAATAGAATGTACCATTTCTTGTTGAACTTCTTCTGGTAAAGATGTTGATAAACCTTGAACATAGTATTCATCGGTATTACGTCCTTCAGGTTCCAAGAACAATTGATGACGAGGTTTGTCAGAAAAACGTACAATCTTGTCTTCGATTGATGGACAGTAACGAGGTCCAACCCCTTCAATAACACCAGTAAACATTGGTGCTCTGTCTAAATTATCTTGAATAATTTTATGTGTATATTCGTTAGTATATGTTAACCAACATGATAATTGATCCTTAACTTTTAAGTAATCTTCATCCTTAGATTCATAACTAAAGTGGTTAGGTTCCACGTCACCTGGTTGTTCTTCAGTCTTGTCGTAATCAATAGTATTTCCATCGACACGAGGTGGAGTACCTGTCTTAAATCTCTTCAATTCAAATCCTAATTTAGCTAAGTTCTTAGATAGTTCTAAAGCTGGTTGAGTATTATTTGGACCAGAAGAATACATTAATTCACCAATGATAATCTTTCCACGAGCAGCTGTACCAGTTGTTAAAACTACTGATTTCGCACCATAGCAAGCACCAGTATTGGTTACTACACCTTTAACTTCACCATCTTCAATAATCAAGTCATCAACAATTCCTTGACGCAAAGTTAAATGTGGTGTTTGTTCAATTGTATGTTTCATTTCAATAGAATATTGACGCTTGTCAGCTTGGGCTCTTAAAGCACGTACAGCAGGTCCCTTACCTGTATTCAACATTCTCATTTGAACGTAAGTCTTATCAATATTACGTCCCATTTCGCCACCCATGGCATCAATTTCTCTAACTACAATACCTTTAGCTGGTCCACCAATAGATGGATTACATGGCATAAATGCAACCATTTCAAGGTTAATCGTAATTAATAAAGTTTCATTACCCATTCTAGCTGAAGCTAAGGCTGCCTCACATCCGGCATGTCCTGCCCCAACAACAATTACATCATAGTCTTTAGCTTTATATCTTTTTCCGAATTCCATGATTTCCCTCTTTGTTCTTTTTCTTATTTTCCTAGACAGAATTGACTAAACAACTGTGTTAATAATTCATCTTGGTAAGAATCGCCCGTAATTTCACCTAGTTCATCCCAGGCATTTGTCATGTCAATTTGGCATAAGTCAACTGGCATTCCTGAATCTAATCCTTGTAGAACTGCATCTAAAGAATCTTCTGCTTGATTTAATAAAGCAATATGACGAGCATTTGTTACCATAATTGTAGATTGTGAATTTTCTATTCCACCGAAGAACAGTTCTGCAATCTTTTCTTCTAACTTATCTACCCCTGTTTTCTTTAAGACAGATGTCGTAATAAGTTCATCTTCTGGCACTAATTCACGCACTTCATCCATATTAAGCTTTTGTGGTAAATCTGTCTTATTTAAGATAACAATTCTCTTTTTACCACTCGTAGCCTGAATTAATTCTTTATCTTCATCAGTTAACTCTTCGCTAGCATTTAAAACTAACATAACTAAATCAGCTTGTTCGATTGCCTTTCTGGAACGTTCAACCCCTATCCTTTCAACTTTATCTTCAGTTTCTCGGATTCCGGCTGTATCGATCAATTTCAAAGGAACGCCTCTTACATTAACATATTCCTCAATTACATCGCGTGTTGTTCCAGCAATATCTGTTACGATTGCTTTGTCTTCATGAAGTAAATGATTCAATAGACTAGATTTCCCAACATTTGGTCGCCCTACAATTGCAGTTGCCAAGCCTTCACGTAAAACTTTTCCTTGCTTAGCAGTTGTTAACAATTGTTGAATACTCTTCTTAACTTCAATTGCTTTTTCACGTAACATCTTAGTGGTTAGTGTTTCCACATCGTCGTATTCTGGATAGTCAATATTAACTTCAACTTGAGCCAAAACATCTAAGATATCTTGACGTAAGTTTCTAATTAAATGTGATAAATTACCATCTAATTGATTTAAAGCCACTTTCATTGAACGATCAGTCTTAGCTCTAATTAAATCCATTACAGATTCTGCTTGAGTTAAGTCAATTCTTCCATGTAAGAAAGCACGCTTTGTGAATTCACCAGGTTCTGCTAATCTTGCTCCATTTGATAATAGTAATTGTAGAATTTGGTTAGTTGGAACAATCCCTCCGTGACAATTTATTTCAATAACATCTTCACGAGTAAATGTTCTAGGTGCTAACATCACTGACACCATTACTTCATCAAGTTCTTCATTAGTTTTAGGATTAACAATATGTCCGTAATTAATGGTATGTGTTGGAACTTTTTCTAAATTTTTTCCTTTAAACACCTTATTTGCAATCTTAACAGCATCTTCTCCACTTAAACGAACAATTGAAATCGCCCCTTCTCCAGGTGGAGTTGAAATTGCAGCGATTGTATCAAATTCTGTTGGTACCATTGTAGCCATGCCCTTACCTCCTTACTTCTTTACAATACATAAATTTAAACAAATAAAAAAGTGCCTACACCACGCCCCATAAATTAAAATAGGGAACGTGGACAAAGCACTTTGACTACTTCATCTAAGTTCAGATAAGAATGATTACTTATAATATATATTCTTGTATAAAAAATGTCAATATTGACTATTTTACGATAAACATAGTAGAAAATTTATTTATATCTACGCTTTTCACGTTTTGTTAAACTACTTTGAACTAACAATAAAATACCAATTAAAGCTGTTAGCCCTAAAATATCTGCAGTAATTATTTCACTCACTTCTCTCTTACTAACATTTTATAAGTAAATACTATACAGCGACTACTTCATAGTGTCAATTATTTGCTATTGGAATTTAAAATTTTTCTTATTATAATTATCCCTATAAATTACAGAGAGGTGATAACATGCCCAAAATATATTTCCAAAAGATGACACCAAATGGTTATAAACAAATTGAAGATGAAATTGAACAGTTAAAACTTGATCGCCCTGCCAAAATAAAACAACTTCAAGAAGCTAGAGCTTTAGGCGATTTATCAGAGAATGCTGAATATAGTGCCGCTAAACGTGACTTACGTCATTTAGAAAGTCGATTACGCTACTTAAATAAACAACTTCAATATGCAGAAATCATAACTCCTAAAAATGCTGATAGTGTAGATATTGGAACCACTGTAACTATCCAATTCGATGATGATGAAAACGACCTAGAAACATATCAGATCGTTGGAAAGCAAGAAGTTAATGTTGATGATAACAAAATCTCTTTTGTTTCCCCTATAGGTAAGGCTATTATGCACAAAAAAGTTGGTCACACAGCTACTGTTATTGCTCCAGCTGGCTCTTACACTGTCAAAATCATCTCTATTTCGATATGAAAAAAGCTAGGACCTTTTCCTAGCTAAACCGTATAATATAGAAACTACAGTATAACATGTATTTTTTGAAAATACAATACTCTTACAAAATTATTAAGTTTTGTCAACTTTATCTGCTTATTTTTGACTATTAATCTGCTATACGTTAAATTAGTATAGAGAGAAAGGGGTGCTAGTTTTGCCTTCTAGATCTGAAAAATTTAGCAAAAGAAAATATCAACAGAATTTTTTCAAATTTCTACTGATACTTGTCGTAATTGCCGTTGGTGGTTACAAGTTCCTTTTTAATTATGCTAAAAATACAGCTAGTCAAAATATTAATTCGAGTAGTTCCAGTGTTGAAACTGTTGTTACTCACCAAGCATCTAAAGTAGATTGGCAAAGTCCATCTGAGAAAAAACCATATCCAGATGTTAATGCCTATCCCAATATGTGGGTCAAAGTTTCAACTAGCAAGCATCGCGTCTACCTTATGAATGGTAATAAAGTTTTATATACTATGTTATGTTCTACTGGCTCCAAGGGTCAAGAAACACCTAAGGGAACTTTCGAAATTCAAGCTGAGCGTGGCGATCATTTCTACAACGCTCAGTCTGGTGAAGGTGCAAACTACTGGGTATCTTTTAAAGATCACGGAATTTATCTTTTCCATACAGTTCCAGTTGATGCTAACGGTAATTATGTCGTTTCCGAAGCTGAACAATTGGGAAAATCAAGTAATTCTCATGGTTGTGTACGTTTGTCTGTCGCAGATGCTAAATGGTTTTATGAAAATATTAAAACAGGAACAAAAGTTGTTGTTGAATAAAAAGCTACCGGTTTAAAAAACCAGTAGCTTTTTTTGCTTAGTTTGCGAAATATTTTAATACATCTTCTTCAGTCAACTTTTCTCTTTCTGCACCCTTAGCATCTAGCACAACCTTACCATCATTTAAAATCACAGTTCGATTACCATACTTTAGTGCATCTTTCATTTGGTGAGTAATCATGATACATGTTAAATTTTCTTTTTCTACAACTTCATTTGTTAATTCTAACAATTGGTGACTCGTATTAGGATCTAAAGCTGCAGTATGTTCATCCAATAATAACAATTCTGGCTTTTGAATTGTTGCCATTAAGAAACTTAGTGTCTGTCTTTGACCACCAGAAAGGCTACCAGCAAAAGTATTCAGTCTATCTGATAAACCATTTGGTAATTGAGCAGTTTCTTCTTTAAATTTCGCTAAATGTTTCTTCAGACCTCTAAGTCTTAACCCTCTTTTTTGGCCACGTTTAGTAGCTAATAATAAATTTTCAGCAACCGTCATTCTTGGAGCTGTTCCCATCTTAGGATCTTGAAATACCTGAGCGATATATTTAGCGCGTTTAACTTCTGATAACTTGGTCAAATCATGATTATTTAGAACTACTTGACCAGAAGTAGTATTCAATGATCCATTGATTACATTCAATAAAGTTGACTTACCAGCACCATTTGTTCCTAGTAATGTTACGAAATCACCTTTCTCTAAAGTTAAGTTCAAATCCTTTAAAATTCTTTTTTCTTCAGGTGTTCCAATATTCACAGTAGTATTAATGTTCTTTAATTCTAGCGCTACTTGGCTCATGGACGTTCAACCCCTTTCTTCAAAACTTTATTAACGTGAAATTTCTTTTGTAATAGTGGTAGCATTAAGCAGAATGCCAAAATTATTGCTGAAAGTAATTTGTAGTCATTAGTGCTGAAGCCTAGTTTCAAGACAATTAATAGCACGAAACGATATAAAATACTTCCGACTACTACGGCCACCAAACGTGCAGTCAAACTCAATTCTCCATATGCTACTTCACCAATAATAATAGCAGCTAAACCAATAACGATTGTTCCCACACCCATGTTTACGTCAGCATAACCGTTATTTTGTGAAATCAATCCACCTGCTAAACCAATTAAACCGTTAGAAATCATGAGCCCTAATATTTTTGTATTGTCAGTATGGATTCCTAATGAACGTGCCATTTTTTCATTATCACCAGTAGCGATAAATGCTTGTCCAATATCAGTATTTAGAAAAACTGCCAATAAAATTACGATAACTATTGTAAAAATAATTCCCACACAGACACTGTCAAAACCGTCTGGTAAATTCTTTAAAAATTCTGGTGAGAATAATGTCTTTTGATGCATCAAACCAACATTGGCTCTTCCAAGTATGCGTAAGTTAATAGAGTAAATACCTGTCATTACTAAAATACCTGCTAGTAAAATAGGAATTCTACCTTTTGTATAAAGTAAACCTGTCATTAATCCTGTTAATAATCCTGCACCAAAAGATAATGCAGTTGCGACAATTGGATTAACTCCATGAACCAAAGCTGATACACATACAGCTGCACCAAATGGGAATGTCCCTTCAACTGTCATATCAGGGAAATTTAAAATTCTAAATGTTAAGAATAAACCTAACGCTAATATTCCCCATAATAAGCCTTGACCTATTGCTGATGTTACTAAACTCATTTTATAATTTCCCCCTTCTCATTTGCTTGCTTTATAGCACTCGCTGGTACTTTCAAACCAAGCTTATCTGCTTGTTTTTGATTAATAACTGTAGAACCTTTTTTCACTGTTTCGACTGGCATTGTTGCTGGATTCTTACCCCTAAGTTCTTGAGCTGCCATCTTACCTGTTAATTTTCCTAATTCATATTGACTAACACTAACAGTTGCTACACCGCCACCTTTAATCATTGAGTCAACACCTGGGAAAATTGGAATATTCTTCGCATTAGTATTCTTTACTAAAGTAGAGAAGCCAGAAGCAACGGTATTATCAGAAGGTACATAAACAGCTTGTACTTCACTTGCCATAGTTGCAGATACTTGATCAATATCATTAGTAGAAGTTATTGTATAAGTTTTAACTGTAATTCCTGCTTTTTCAGCTAACTTCTTAAATTCCTTATATTCGGCAGTTGATGAATCATCGCTGGATGTGTAAATTACTCCAATGTTTTTCAAGTCTGGCATGAATTCTCTAATCAACTTCACTTGAGCAGCGACAGGTTCCTTGTGCATTACCCCAGAAACTGTACCACCTGGCTTTTCTAAAGTTTTTACCAAACCAGTTCCAACTGGATCACTTACAGCTCCCATTGTAATAGGAATCTTACTGTTTTCATTTGCTAGTGATTGAACTGCAGGTGTAGCAATTCCAATAAGTACTGATGCTTTTTCCTGTACAAATCTATCACTCATTGTCTTTAAGTTACTTTGATCACCTTGAGCATTTTGGTAATCAATCTTCATAGTCTTACCATTTACAAAACCTTCTTCTTTCAATCCATCCACTATTCCTTGATGGATTTGATCTAAAGCTGGATGACTTAATGTTTGTAAAATAGCGACTGTAGGCATTTTATTTTTGCTTTCTTCTTGCTTTTTTTCTACGTTAAAAGCTACTCCTAAAAATACTGCTAATGCAATAATTGTTGCTATTAATCTTTTCATTTTTCTTAAAATCCTTTCTTTGAAATTTATCTTCAATTATTTGTTCAAATTGTCGTACCAACAAAAAAGGCACCTCCCACATTTTGCAGGAGATGCCTAAAAAAACAAAACCCGCACGAAGTACTTAATCCGTGCGGGCAATTGAAGAAATATAATATATAGCCAGCACAGATACGACAATCTGACAAGGTCGTATCTGCACTCACAGAAACAACCCTAATACTGGCTTTGCCAACGAATATTCAATTCATTAATCTTAGAGTTATTCATAATACTTCTTCCTTTCCGTCATTTGTTGTAATTGATTATACAAAAGGCTTTATATTATTGTCAATATATTTCTTAAAAATAAGTTAATTTTATTTAACCAAGGAAAACGCTTGCAATAAAGAGAAATATATGTTATAAAATAAGTGTAAGGAGTCAAAGGATTCCCACAATTAGTACGAATCATACAACTGAATAGTCGTTGTTGCAATAAGTCCTTAGAGGGTGATAGAACCAACAACTTGAGTTTAGACATTTTAATATGTCAGAAAATCTTGATTTTGAATTGCGTTACTAATTGGATTAATTAGGAGATCTTGTTAGGTTATGAACCAACAGATAGAAAATATTTTTAAAGGTGTGGGAACAATTGAGTAGAACTCCTTATTATAAGATTAACAACTCTTAGCTTCATTGAAGACAGGGAACATTAGATTCCAAGTGATATTAAAGTTAAATGAAGAAGCTAAGGGTTGTTTTGTTGTGTTTTTAATTAGAATTTAAAAAGCAGTACTGGTGAAAATACCAATACTGCTTATTTTTATTGTCGATACATTTTTAATTCTAAAAAGTCATCGTTATATTTTTCTAGATATGTTTGACCTAGGTCAGCATATACTTCCATTTTACTCATCTGCTTCTTAGTAGGATAGAATTGCTTATCAGAAGTTATAGACTTAGGAAGTAATTTAGCTGCTTTATCATTTGGCGTAGCATAACCAATATATTCTGCATTTTGTGCAGCATTCTTTGGTTCTAACATGAAGTTAATGAATTCATACGCACCTTTAACATTCTTAGCTGTCTTAGGAATAACAATATTATCAAACCACAAGTTAGTTCCATCATCTGGGATTACATAGTGAAGATGAGAATTATTATCTAACATTTCTGATGCTTCCCCCGAATATGTTACTGCCAAAGGCGCTTCATCGTTTTGCATATACGTTTTAATTTCATCTGCTACAAAAGCTTTAGCATTAGGTGTTAGATTCTTTAACTTATCATATGCCTGATTAATCTGAGAATCATTCTTAGAGTTTAAAGAATATCCTAAACTATTTAGCCCAATTCCTATGAACTCTCTAGCACCATCAATAAACAAAATTTGCTTACGGTACTTAGAATTCCACAAGTCATTCCAATTAGTTATTTCACCTGGTTTTATATACTTATCGTTATATACAATTCCCAGTGTTCCCCAGAAATAAGGTACAGAATATTTATTATGCTTATCAAAACTTAAATCCAAGAATTGTGGATCATTGTTATCCATTCCTTTTATCTTGTGTTTATCTAATGGCAATAGCAATTTTTCCTTTGCCATTTTTTGAATCATATAATCACTTGGAACAGCAATATCATATGGTGTTCCACCTTGCTTAATCTTAGTAAACATTGCTTCATTAGAATCGAAAGTTTCGTAATTAACTTTATATCCTGTTTGTTTTTCAAACTTCTTTACCAATTGTGGATCAATGTAATCTCCCCAATTGTAGATATTTAACACTTTCTTACTACTGCTATTCGTTTGTGTATTTTCTGTACGATTAAGTCTCATAACACCTAAGGACAAGCATACAATAATTACAATAATTCCTGATATTAGTGCTAGTAATTTTTTCATTAGTGTAGCACCTCTTTTCTAACTTGCTTACCTTGGCGGCGATGGTTGGCGCTATTATCACGACTGATAAAATAATAACCTATCACTAAAACTAAAGAGAATAAAAATACTAACGCACTCAAAGCATTAATCTCTAAACTGACTCCTCGTCTAGCACGTGAGTAAATTTCAACTGACAGAGTTGTAAAGCCATTTCCTGTAACAAAGAATGTAACTGCAAAATCATCCAATGAATATGTGAATGCCATAAAGTATCCTGCAATTATTCCTGGTGTTAGGTAAGGAAGTACAACATTTGTTAAAACTTGCCAGTGGTTTGCACCTAGATCATAAGCTGCCATCGTCAAAGAATCTTGCATTTCTTGTAATTTGGGCAATACCATCAAAACTACAATTGGAATACTGAAAGCTATGTGGGATAATAGTACGCTAGCAAATCCTAATGATAAACTATGTATCCAGGAACCTAATAATGTAAATAGAATTAAGAAACTAGCACCTATAATAACATCTGGCGATACAATCAAAATATTATTTAATGATAATAAAGCCAGTCTTGTTCTGCGTTTTTGGTAACGATAAATTGAAATTGCACCAAAAGTTCCTATCATAGTCGCAATCAATGCAGATAAGAAAGCTAAAATAAAAGTTTCTAACAAGATTATCAATAATCGCGTATCAGCAAATAATTCTTGAAAATGAACCCAACTAAAACCTTCAAATCTATTCATCGTTTCACCGCTATTAAAGGCATAAAATATTAAGTAAAAGATTGGTGCATATAAGAAGATAAACATTACCCATAGATACACATTTTTCCAATTAATTTTCTTCATCTATTTATGCCCCCTTTTCTCGCCGGTAATTACCATAACAATGAACATTATAACAATCAAAACAACACCAATTGTTGAACCCATTCCCCAATTTTGTGTTACCAAGAAATGTTCTTCGATAGCAGTACCTAGAGTGATTACCCTATTTCCTCCTATCAAACGTGTCAACATAAATAGTGAGAGCGATGGAATAAATACTGCTTGAATTCCACTTTTTACCCCATTCATAGATAATGGCATTACAACTTTAAAGAAGGTTTGCCATTCATTAGCACCTAAATCTCGACTAGCACGTAAAACTGACGGATTAATTTCTTCAAGGGCATTAAATATTGGCATTATCATGAAAGGTATTTGAATATAGGTCGCAACAACAATAAAACTAAAATCAGTAAATAATATCTGTTTAGGTCCTATTCCAAAAAAACTAAGAAAATGATTTACACTTCCGTCAATTCCAAAAATACCAATAAAGGCATAAGCTTTTAACAACAAATTAACCCAGGTTGGTAAGATGACTAACAATAGCCAAAGTTCTTTATGCTTTAACTTCGTCAAAAAATATGCCATGGGATAACTTACTAAAACCGTAAAAAAGGTAATAATAAAAGCATATAGGAATGAGTTAAAAGTCATCATTAAATACTTGCCTGAACCGAAATAATTTCCATAGTTACTTAAAGTGAAGTTCCCATGGATGTCTATGAAAGAATAATAGACAATTAACAACACTGGAGCAATTACAAATAAACCTATCCATAGATAATAAGGGATTGTTAATAAAGGATTTATCTTTTTCATTTACTATTCCCCCTATTAATCATTATAGCTATCCAAACGAGCATCAAAATCTTCTTCTGATTCATTGAATCTCATAACATGGATATCTTCAGGTCCAAATGAAAGTCCAATATTTTCACCTGGTACAGCTCGCTTGGTAGAATGTACTAACCATTTATTACCTAAGGCATCTGTACAACGAATTTCATAATGAACCCCTCTGAATAATTGTGTATCTACTTTAACCTTCAATTGTCCCTTTTCTGGGCTTGTCAAAACTAAATCTTCAGGTCTGATCACAACTTCAACTGGTTCGTTAGGCTTCATTCCCCCGTCAACACAAGGAAATTGTTGATCAGCAAACTCTACCAACTCATCTTTAATCATTATTCCATTTACAATGTTAGATTCTCCAATAAAATCTGCCACATAATGATTAATTGGTTCATCATAAATATCTACTGGCGTTCCACTTTGAACAATATTACCATTATTTAAAACAAAGATTTCATCACTCATCGCCAAAGCTTCTTCTTGATCATGAGTAATAAAAATAAATGTTATTCCTAGTTTTTTTTGTAATGAACGTAATTCATATTGCATTTCTGCTCTTAACTTTTGATCCAAAGCTGAAAGCGGCTCATCTAACAAGAGAACCTTGGGATCCAATACGATCGCTCTTGCAATTGCAACACGTTGTCTTTGACCACCTGACATTTCAGATATAGCTCGATCTTCATAACCATCTAAACGTACCATGCGCAAGGCCTCAGTAACCTTTTCCTTAATTTTATCAGCTGGAACTTTCTTTATTTTCAATCCAAATGCGATGTTATCGTACACGTTCAAATGTTGGAATAATGCATAGTCTTGAAATACTGTATTAACTTGTCGCTTGTTAGCTGGTACATCATTTATTCGTTTACCATCAAAATAAACGTCCCCCGATGTAGCATCAGACAAACCTGCAATAATATTCAAAATTGTAGTTTTCCCACAACCTGAAGGACCCAGCAGCGTATAGAATTTACCCTCTTCTATATCAAAACTTACATCTTTCAGTACCTGAACATCGTCATCATAGCTTTTAACAACATGTTTAAATGAAATTAATGGCTGCTTCAACTTTTTCACCTCGTTATCTTTTATTGTCTTCAAAAGATAAATTGTAGCACACTTTTATATATAAAAAAAGAGAAGTGCAAACCCTTTACACTTCTCCTCTGAAATATATATTTACCTATTACATTAAGAAATATTGAACACAAGCTGCAATTAAACCACCTGCTAATGGGCCAAACATTGGAACCCAAGCATAACCCCAGTTTGAATCACCTTTATTAGGTACTGGTAATACTGAGTAAGCAAATCTTGGAGCCCAGTCACGAGCTGGATTCAAGGCAAATCCTGTTGTTCCACCTAAAGCTTGACCAACTACCATGATTAGTAAACCAACAATCAATGGCTTCAATCCTTTTGTAAAGTCTCCTAAGTTTAATAATGTTAGGATGAATACAAAAGTTGCGATTGTTTCACTTAAGAAATTGTATAAGCCATTGTTAATAGCAGGACCTGTTGCAAAAATTCCTACTACATTACCGTCATTAGCGTCTTTGGCATTCTTAAATTGTGCTCCATATTGGATGATGACTAAAACTGCACCAACAAAGGCTCCTAAGAACTGACCTAATAAGTATGGCAATACTTGATCCCATGGGAAGAATCCAAAGATTGCGAATGGGATTGTAACTGCAGGATTTAAATGTCCTTGAGAACCAAAGCTACCAGCTACATAAACACCAAATGTTACAGCCATACCCCAAGCAATTGTGATGAATAGCCAACCTGAATTACGTGCATATGATGTTTTAAGGTTAACACCAGCACCCGTGCCCACACCTAGTACGATTAGGACCATTGTCCCTAAAAATTCTCCTAAAAACCCGTTCACACAAATCACCTCTATTATCTAGTTTTATCAGCAGTTTACTTTAAATATGCTAAGCTTGATTCTGCAATAGTTTCATCTAATTGCTTAGCTGCAGCTGCTTTTTCTTCTTCATTCCATTCCATAATGCGTGCCATTTCATCAACAAAGGCATCTTTCTTCATCATTAATTCATCTTTATGGAAGAGAACATAGTTTGTACGACGTAATAAGAAGTCTACTAAATTCAAGGTCATTTCTTCGTTTACAGAGTAATGTAAGCTCAATGTATCAGCTAAAGTTAAACCTGGAGCTGCTTCTACATCGTCTGCGTAAGAAATTACACGACTTGTGTTTGAACCAAAGCGATTTGCTAAGTCAGCAGCATCTGCAGCTGGCATACCTTTGTCCATCGCAATCTTTTGGTAGAATTTCATTGTTTCATCAACGTTTGTAGGATCGAAGTGTCCACCTGAAACTTGTAATTTCTTGGAATCAACTTCGCGTACATCTTTATTAAATAATTCTTTGAATAACTTACGGATTAATTCCATTGCCCCAGCTGCCATCTTACGGTAGTCAGTAATCTTACCACCAGAAAGTGTGATTAAACCATCATCACCTACTTTAAGTGAAGAACCACGAGATACTTGTGATGGGCTTAGAGTCTTTTCTGCTGAAGCTGTCTTCAAGCTACTGATTGATTTTTCAACTTCGCCACGACTTGCTTCATCTTTACTGTATGCTACAGCTATCTTAATTAAGTTTTCGAAACTTTCATCTGATACTTTACCAGTGTTAGATCCACCACCGTTATAGTCAGAACTTCCATTACCAGATAGAAGTGGTCTTAAACCTGCCCAGCTTGCTTCGATATCATTAATTGTAATTTCAGCTTCTGGGTATCTGTTGTTGATAGCTTTTAATAAGTAATCTACATCAGCTTGTTCAACTCTTGGATGCTTGTAATCACCAGTGTAGTCTGTGTCTGTTGTACCAAAGTATGTTTTGTTTTCACGTGGAACAACGAAAATCATACGACCGTCACCAATTCCAGAATCAAAATATGTTGGTTGAGGAACTCTTAGACGTGAGCTATCTACAACTAAATGCACACCCTTAGTTGGACGAATTACTTCGCCTTCACCATTCTTGTCATCTAAGCCTAATGTCTTAGTTACCCATGGACCTGTAGTATTAATTACCATCTTAGCTTTGATTTCAAATTCTTCATCTGTTAATAAGTCTTTAGCTTTTACACCATTAATACGCCCATTATCATCATGAAGAACACCTACAACCTTAACGTGACTAGCCATTAAGCCACCTAATTCATCAGCTTCTTTAATGTTTTCAATAACTAGACGAGCATCATTATTTACATAATCAAGGTAAACACCTGCACCTAATAACTTATCGCTCTTCAAGTTTGGTTCGCGTTGTAATACTTCTTCACGAGAAATTGTGTAGTTAGCATATTGTGTGCCTGTTACTCCAGCTAAACGGTCATATAAGTCCATCGCAATCTTAACACTGAACATGTCGAATGTTGAACTTGGATCGTCATAAATAGGTAATAACATTGGGAAAGGTCTTGGAATATGTGGAGCAATTCCTTGAACAACTGCACGTTCTTGTACAGTATCTGCAACAACACCTACATCAAATGTCTTTAGGTATCTGATACCACCATGAACTAATTTTGTAGAACGAGAACTTGTTCCTTCAGCAAAGTCTTGCATTTCAACTAAACCAGTCTTCAAACCGGAAGCTGTAGCTTGGAGGGCAACACCTGCACCTGTAATTCCCCCACCAATTACTAACAAATCTAATTCTTCATTCTTTAATTTATCAACTGTGTTTTTACGTGTTTTAATTGAAAATGTCATTGTATCTTCCTCCTAAAGATTTTCGTTTATTTTATATTTGAATATACGTGTTGCTTCTACTGCGTTCTTCCATCCAGCATATAGATATTCTCTAGCATCATCGGACATTTCTGGTTCAAATCTACGACCAACTGTAAATAATTCTTTCAATTCATCTGTGTCTTTCCAGAAACCAACTGCTAATCCAGCTAAGAAAGCTACACCTAGAGCTGTTGTTTCTAAGTTTCCAGCTCTTTCAACTGACTTATTAAGCAAATCAGATTGGAATTGTAACAAGTAGTTATTCATAGCAGCTCCACCGTCAACACGAAGGACTGGAATCTTAATACCTGTATCTTTTTCCATCGTATCTAATACATCTCTTGTTTGGTAAGCAAGTGATTGTAAAGTAGCTTTAATAAAGTCATTCTTAGTTGTACCACGTGTTAATCCGAACACTGCCCCACGAGCATCACTATCCCAGTAAGGAGCACCTAAACCTGTAAAGGCTGGGACAACGTAAACTTCATTATGGTTAGTTGATTCATTAGCTGCTCTTTCTGATTCAGGAGCTGATTCAATAATTTCCATACTATCTCTTAACCATTGAAGTGCTGAACCAGATACAAATACTGAACCTTCTAAAGCAAAATTAATCTTGCCATCAATAGAATATCCAATAGTTGTTAACAAGTTATTCTTGGAAAGAACTGGTTTATTACCTGTATTCATTACAATAAATGAACCTGTACCATAAGTATTCTTAACTGTTCCATCTTCTAAAGCTAATTGACCGAATAAAGCAGATTGTTGGTCACCAGCCATACCGGAAATAGGAACTTGACTACCAAAGAAGTGGTATGCTGCAGTTTGACCATAGATTTCAGAATTTCCTTTAACTTCTGGTAATAGAGCTTCAGGAATATTCAATAATTCTAAAATTTCTTTATCCCATTTCAAATCATGAATGTTGAACAACATTGTACGACTAGCATTAGAATAATCTGTTACGTGAACTTTACCACCTGTTAATTTCCATGTAAGCCATGTATCAATCGTACCGAATAATAATTCACCTTTTTCAGCACGTTCTTGAGCGCCTTCTACATGATCTAAGATCCAACGAATCTTTGTTGCTGAGAAGTAGGCATCAATGATTAAACCTGTCTTTTCATGAATAGTATCAGAATAACCTTCATCAATTAATTTTTGTGCAATGTCACTTGTTTGTCTTGATTGCCAAACAATAGCGTTATAAATTGGTAATCCTGTTTCTTTGTCCCAAATAATAGTTGTTTCACGTTGGTTAGTAATACCAATACCTGCAATTTGTTTTGGTTGTATCCCTGAGCTAATAAAAGAATTAGCTATTGTTGATAATACTGCGTTCCAAATTTCATTAGCGTCATGTTCTACCCAACCTGGTTGAGGGAAATATTGACGAAATTCTTTTTGTCCTTCAGCAACTTTATTTCCTTTTTTGTCGAAGATAATCGCACGTGTACTTGTAGTACCTTCGTCGATAGCCATAATATATTTATCTGACATCATTAGACCTCCTTATGTACCTCTTTTAAGAAAACGTTTTCTTTAATTTATGAACTAAGCATATCATGTAAAATATAGTTTTTCAACATATAAAATAATTATCTTATTATTCACAAATTAGTGTTTTTAGTTTTGAAAACGCTTATTAATAAAGGGTATAGATTTGTGAATGAGATATTTTCTCATAATCTAATCATTTTTGCTCTTGTTGTGCATATCGAGAAAACGCTGATGCTGTAAGTGTTTAAAACATAATTTGCACACGTTGAGAAAATTATGTTAAGAATGTTACATTTGTGTTACAAAATATAATTTCGTATATTTAATCCATAAAAAAATCAGCGAACCAAATTTAATCAAAAATTTGATTCGCTGACTTCAAACTATTATTAATTATTTAACTAAACAAATTGTTTGGCATCATCCACTGGACTAAGATAAACATAATTCAAATTTGTTCTTTTACCAATTCTAGCCAATTCCTTGATAATATCCTTTTGTTCTGGTGTCAAATATAAGTCTTTTTTCACAGCATTCACTTGTAGATAAAGTACCAATCTTCCTGTCCAAGCCAATGGATGACTACTTGTTTTATACTTTTCATTTACATTTGCTAGAACTTGACGAATTTCTTCTACACCTTTACGATTATCATTTTCAAAACTGTCATATAACTCTACAACTAATCTTTGTAATTCTTGTACTTTTTCCATATTTTATCACTCCATACTTAAATCTAGCTCTAACTTCACTACTATTTTCAAGTAGGCCAATGATAATTATTGATAGTTTTGTGCACTTTCCTATCTTTTTTTCTCGAGAAATCATTATCTTTCTTCCTACAAGTCTACTGTATCATACGTCAAAGTAATATTTAACCCTTTTAGCCTCATGCTTTCTAAACATATCAGCATTTGAAAGTATATCATGATTATAATACTGACTAAGGTGTTGCTCTTTTGCTATCACTCAGTAATTACTTTATTTAAAATCCGAAATACCTGCTAATAAAAAAGTATGCTCAGTTTCCTAAACATACTTTTTAATACTCATTATTTCTCGTGAAATTCGCCTTCAATTACGTCGTCATTATCTTTGTCTGTTTTTTCTGGCATTATTACTGCTGCAATAATATAAAGGAATACTCCTGGGAAGAATCCAGTTACCATCATCAATGCAGCACCAATAATTCTAACTAGAGCCTTATCTGCTCCAAAATATTCTGCAAAACCACCTAATACACCAGTCAAAACTTTATCATTTGATTTAGTCAATTTTTTCATATTTATCTCCTCCTTAATTAATTTACAGTAATATCGCCATCATTACTTATAATATCTAATACATTATCTGAGTTAGAATTCTTCTCTAAAACATTACCATTACTTGTTGTTTGTTCAAATAATCTTACGTCGCCATCATTACTTTGAACTCGATAGCCATCAACTGTTACACGAGAAACTAGTACGTCTCCGTCAGTATCATCTATCTTGTATCCACCTTGAATTTGTGTATTACTCATCTTAATGTCACCATCATTATTACGTAAGTTACCACCTTGAATAGACAAATTATTGTAATCCACATCTCCGTCAGTAATATTCATTGCAACTTGCATCAATGATCCACCATTTAAGCGTACATCTGTGTCATTTAAGTCTAACTTACCATTACTTAACACCGTATTGGTCATACTAATATCTGAATCACCTGCAGATAATTCTACATTTCCAAAATTAGCATCTCTTAAATCTAGTTTAGTATCATGAATAGATGCCTTAACTTGATCTGCTTCAATTCCTGTCATATTAACCTGTGATAATAAAGAATCAGATAATTTAAGATTTAGTTCATCTAATTTACTATCCTTTGGTAAAGTAATTATCATCTTATTTCGATCAGAATTTCGATAATAATCATCATACATGCTCATTCCATTAAATCTTATGCTATGACTACTTAAGCGTCCTTTAATTTCTAGTTGATTACCAGACTTCTTTACCGTTGGGGAGCTAGATTTTGCACCTTCGTATCTTACAGAATAGTTCTTTCCTTCTCTAAATTCCACATTAACATCTTTAACATCTATATCAAGTTTGTTAATGTCTTTATAGGTATGAGCTTGAGTAACTTTAGTACTATCTGCAATAACAGGTTTTAAATCTTCAAAAACAATACTTTTATTTCCTTTAAGTCCAAAGCCAATTGCTAATAAAATAGCGCCAATAATGGAAATTATAAAACCACTTATTATTGTCTTTTTCATAGCTATCTAACCCCCTTTTTGTTGAAACGTCTGTAAATATATCGAATGAAGTTCGCTACCATTTTTACAACTGTTACTATTATCAAGTAAATTATTGGTAGAATAACCATTAATGCTCCGATACCAATAATTCCTATTCCAAGATAAAATAGTCCCACTCCTAATTTTGTAAACAATAGGAATATTCCTACATATAAACTAGTTAGGGTTATAAAGATAGCTGCTCCAGCTAAGGCAATAATTGTTACTGCTACTGCAAAAGCTACACCAATTGCTGCTACTAAAACTCCTAGTAAGGCTACCCCTATAATTAAAGTTGCTGGTGTCGCAAGTAATGCCAAAATGATTAGCCAAGCAGTCTTGATATTTGTCTTAGGTAAAATGCCACCACTTTCCTTACCATCATCCTTCAATGAATAATCTGCTAGTATTCGTAGACTTAATTGTCTAGGTGTTCCAACTTTTTCTTCAATTTCTGCACGTGTTTGTACCCCTGCATCTTCTAAATATTCTGTGTAGAAATCCTCAATATCTTTGATCTCACTATCATCTAAACGTCTTAAATATTTTTTTAATTCTTGTAGATACTTTGTTATTTCTGAGTTCATTATTATTCCCCCTCTCTATTTTTTTCGAAAATTGAATCCAAACTAACTTTATAGTCACTCCACATTTTTTTAACTCTTCCTAAATGTTCTTCCCCACTATTTGTTATGCGATAATATCTACGATTTCTCCCTTGATATGATTGATCATATGTTTCTAATAAACCATTATTCTTTAACCTGCGTAATACTGGGTAGAGTGTTGATTCTGAAATTGAAATTGCTCTTTGCATATCCTGTGTCAATGAGTATCCATAATAATCTTGCTTATCTAAAAGCGCTAATACTAAACCATCTAGTAAATCAGAACTAACTTGAATTTTCATCATCATCCCTCACTTTCTTTTATATCTTATCTTCAACTATATTATATATCATATAATATTACGTTATCAACCATAATATAGCATAAAATACAAAATTTTTGCATAAAAAAATCTATCAGAAAATTTTCTGATAGATTTATAAGTACTATAAGATATTTTTGGTACTTTAGGTCTTAACCTAATTGATTTAACATACTTCTGAAACTTAATCCTCCTGTGACTTTCCAAGTCCTAAAGATCTTTAATATACTTCTGAAATTACGCCTAAATTATATCATAAAAGAAAGTAGATCTTAACCTAATTGATTTAACATCCTTCTGAAACCACAGTTCCCGCATTTGTCGTTTCGTTTGTGGTCTTAACCTAATTGATTTAACATCCTTCTGAAACCGATCAAACAATGTTACTGCTTGTTTTAGAGGTCTTAACCTAATTGATTTAACATCCTTCTGAAACATGGTTTCTTAAAATGTTCTAGTGAGATCCGGTCTTAACCTAATTGATTTAACATCCTTCTGAAACATGCTAAAAAAGTAGATATTGAGGAGCTAGGGTCTTAACCTAATTGATTTAACATCCTTCTGAAACAAATTTCCTTTAAATGTTCATAACCATTCAGGTCTTAACCTAATTGATTTAACATCCTTCTGAAACAGGAATGATACCCAAATTTATAAAATCAAAGGTCTTAACCTAATTGATTTAACATCCTTCTGAAACGTTTCTCAGCATATTCAAGAAACTTCCTTAGGTCTTAACCTAATTGATTTAACATCCTTCTGAAACCACAGTTCCCGCATTTGTCGTTTCGTTTGTGGTCTTAACCTAATTGATTTAACATCCTTCTGAAACCGATCAAACAATGTTACTGCTTGTTTTAGAGGTCTTAACCTAATTGATTTAACATCCTTCTGAAACATGGTTTCTTAAAATGTTCTAGTGAGATCCGGTCTTAACCTAATTGATTTAACATCCTTCTGAAACACACTGACGGTAATTCGGAAATGATTCCAGGGTCTTAACCTAATTGATTTAACATCCTTCTGAAACTTTGATAAATGACATTGTTCAATGGTCTGTGGTCTTAACCTAATTGATTTAACATCCTTCTGAAACTTCTTCGGAGTACAAAAAGAGTACAAATAAGGTCTTAACCTAATTGATTTAACATCCTTCTGAAACAATTAGTTTATCTGGTTCAACATTACAAACGGTCTTAACCTAATTGATTTAACATCCTTCTGAAACATAACTCTCATGTTGTATTTTATGAAGACCGGTCTTAACCTAATTGATTTAACATCCTTCTGAAACAGAAGGCTATAAACAATTGCCACGAGAAGAGGTCTTAACCTAATTGATTTAACATCCTTCTGAAACTCATCAACCACTTGAGGGATATTTTGGGAAGGTCTTAACCTAATTGATTTAACATCCTTCTGAAACAGTAAGTCCTGCTGCGTAGCCGGCATTATAGGTCTTAACCTAATTGATTTAACATCCTTCTGAAACGTTGTCTTTATTAACTCCACCCATCGCACTGGTCTTAACCTAATTGATTTAACATCCTTCTGAAACTCTGAACCACAACTGTAGTTTTTGGTAATTGGTCTTAACCTAATTGATTTAACATCCTTCTGAAACCCTCCTAAACTTCAAAATTTTCTTTCAAGAGGTCTTAACCTAATTGATTTAACATCCTTCTGAAACCCACAAGCTTTGTAGCTGTACTTTCGTTGAGGTCTTAACCTAATTGATTTAACATCCTTCTGAAACCCAACGATTGTTCAGATAAAAATGTGCTTAGGTCTTAACCTAATTGATTTAACATCCTTCTGAAACACATATTAAATCACTCCTTTAAATCAGCTTGGTCTTAACCTAATTGATTTAACATCCTTCTGAAACTGTTGGTAGAGTAGGGGGGACGCGATGCAAGGTCTTAACCTAATTGATTTAACATCCTTCTGAAACTGTGGTCTACATGGTCTCGATTCATTCCCAGGTCTTAACCTAATTGATTTAACATCCTTCTGAAACTCTCCACCTAGTCTGTTAACTAATTTATCTGGTCTTAACCTAATTGATTTAACATCCTTCTGAAACATCTACTAGGCATTTCGAATAACTGGAAAAGGTCTTAACCTAATTGATTTAACATCCTTCTGAAACACATGAAAGAGAAGTTAGCGCAGATTGTTTGGTCTTAACCTAATTGATTTAACATCCTTCTGAAACTTAAATTTTGCCTTTTAGTCCTAGATGTAGGGTCTTAACCTAATTGATTTAACATCCTTCTGAAACTTTCAATGGTGCATGGTTATCAATTCCTACGGTCTTAACCTAATTGATTTAACATCCTTCTGAAACGTTAAACGAGCTTAAAAGAGTTTATATTGAGGTCTTAACCTAATTGATTTAACATCCTTCTGAAACTCTAAAGATGAACTTATCACTTTTTTAGAAGGTCTTAACCTAATTGATTTAACATCCTTCTGAAACAAGTGATTAGAACATTCAAACATGCTCCACGGTCTTAACCTAATTGATTTAACATCCTTCTGAAACTCGTGATACCTATTTCTTTAGCTCGTTCTAGGTCTTAACCTAATTGATTTAACATCCTTCTGAAACTATAGCATTGTTTCTTGGTTTTGCAAGTGTGGTCTTAACCTAATTGATTTAACATCCTTCTGAAACTGGATGCCCTCTTCTTTCTGGATCTATTAAGGTCTTAACCTAATTGATTTAACATCCTTCTGAAACTTGTCCTTGCCATTCCATCAAGTGTTGAACGGTCTTAACCTAATTGATTTAACATCCTTCTGAAACCGTTATTTTATAATCAAAATTTAACGATTCGTTAGTACCAATCAATATAATCCTCATCAATATAGTAATTATCACAGTTTTCAAAGAATCTCTGATCATTCTTTTCTGTGAATTCAATTATAAACATTGATGCGTTAGTCGCCTTAACAAGATTTACAAGTTCCTGAAACTCTTCTTTAGTGAGATAATGTGCGACATTGGTTAGACCTATAATTCTTTCTCTGTTTAGTTCCACATGTAATTTAACATCTGAAGATATTCTATCATACGCATTTTTCCATAGCAATGCCTCTGTATGTACCTGACAATACTTAAATAGTCTTGTTAAATCATTGTCATAATCTACTTGTAAAGGTATATCAATTTTATACAAAACCTCTCGAATACGATCATACAAACCATTTACTGATTTTAGTATTGCTTGTCTTTCAACATCTGTGATGTCTTCAATAATCTTCTTGATCAATACATTCATATATTTTTTGCTAATTTGGTCTGTTAACATTACATCCCCATCCCAATCAACGCTCGTACTTATATCTTTTCGATTATATTTATCATCACTTAATTGAATATTACTTCCGTACCCATTTAAAAAAGTATCAATAAATTCTTTATACACATTTACATTATTCGTTCCTAATACAGTGATTTTTCCAGCATTTATTTCAATATCCTTATGCCCGGTATAATATAATTTCATAGAATAATTGTCCTTTCTGCGCTATTTCTAACTTCTTTTATCTTTTTACCCAATAAAAAATGCATATCATTGTATTGCTTTTCAGTTAATATCAAAGATTGCACTACCCCTTTAGAAGGTAAGAAAGATTCTATGCGTTTTTCTGTAAATTCCGCTGATTTTTTGTTTACACAAACTCTTACATAAACAGAGTATTGAATCATAATAAATCCTTCATTTATTAAATTCTTTCTAAACTTCCTATATTCCTTTCTTTCCTCACTTGTTTCTACTGGCAAATCAAACATTATCATTAATCGCATTATTCGGTACCTCATTCGTAAATTCTACCTCCACATCAAATTCAACAGTTTCTTGATTTAAGTATTCAATTACATCTCTTACATACTTAGCAATTGCATTCTTTAACAGCATTTGTTTTTTATTGTATTTAATTTCTAAGTTCAATAAATCAACTAATCCATATTTAATGTCTGGTGTAAACTCTAAAAAATTCTTATCTGCCAACCAATAATCTACAACTGGTCTAAACGGTTCCATTAAATCTGATCCAAAGTTAAACATATTTTCTTGACTTTGATGATGAATTCCTAAATATGTTACATAACCTGCAGAAACAATTTCTTTATTTACAGCTGATAATAAAATTGAATATCCATAATTTAGTGCTGCATTCATAGGTGTAAAATCTTTTCTACTGTATTTTTTGCCAAATAGCTTTTCAAAATACTTTCTTGCCACTACGGCTTCACGATTGGTCATATCGTTTATTTCTAACTTATCTAATTCATTTTTCAAATCTTGACAATCTATTTGATAATTTTTGAGAACCTTTATTTGATTAATAATTTTACTTCTAACAATTTTCGTCCATAAAATTTCCTTTACATGATCATTCCATTCATATTGCTGTAAATATGTACCTAATGACCTATTATTGGAATAATAATTTACTGTTTCAGTCACAGGTTCATTTTTATTATCTGTAAAAATTACTTTGATTCCAGATTCTGCTAACTTACTTACTAACGCACTAGTGATAACTGCTTGAGTAGTTGAAATAAGTAATATATCCATATCTACTAACGGTATTTGATTAATCCCATCCTTATTTTGGACTATCATCGCATTATTAGAATACGATAACTTAGAATGTTGGGTGATAATTACATTTCTGAATCCCATAAATCTTCACTTGCCTTTCTACTATCAATTGTTTTATAATATACTTGTAGGTTTTAACCTCATTGATTTAACATTCTGAG
The DNA here is from genome assembly GCF_035231985.1 of Ligilactobacillus salivarius. Lineage (NCBI taxonomy): Bacteria > Bacillati > Bacillota > Bacilli > Lactobacillales > Lactobacillaceae > Ligilactobacillus > Ligilactobacillus salivarius. The sequence goes on along the minus strand of NZ_CP117983.1, from coordinate 154,431 downwards.
TTGAAATCAAACAAAGCTTTTATAGCTGAGTTTTTCTTTTTGATCCATATAATTATGGACAATACATAAAAAGGAGTCATTTGACTCCTTTTTATTTTTTATTTCTAAAAAGAATTACTCTAAATCTTTCACTCTAACAACTCTTGAAAAAATTCCTGTTGGTGATTGATATATTAATTTAGCTTCTGGCGATAATTTTATACCACCTATTACTTGCATTTGACCTAGCTTGGTTTTTATTCCTAAAACCTTTAAGTCTGTTATCATTGCATTAGCGTGTAATCCAATTAAAATTCTGTTCAACACTTCAAATTTTCCAACTTGCTTTAGTTTATTGCCTTCATACACATTGTGGATAGGTAATTTCTTAAACATTTCCAATCCTTCATTTAGCCTTTGTCTAAATTTATTAATATCATATAATTCAAAATACTTGTTAACAACTGATAATATTTCTTCATATACATCTACTAATTCTTTGTCTGTTACTTTTGCTTCTTTATCTTTTTCCTTAGCTAAAATCTTTAACGCACGTTCTGACAAATGCAGTTGCATCGCATTATACTTATATTCGGAACTTCCTAAGGTATATTTTTGACCTCCATCTATGATCAGTTGTCCATAGTAAACTTTGTCTAAAATAACTTCAAAATTTTGTTCTGCTTTAGATAAACTTGCTTTTGCTATTTTTTTCAATAATGTTTTCTTTTCATCAGTATCATTTAATCTATCTAATTCATCAGTCCAAAGTCTAGGTACACCTACAAATTTATATATTACTCCCTTCTTCTTTTGAATCTTAACAAGCATCATATAACCACTTATCTTTCCTTTATAACCTCCATAAATATTTGTTGGTTTATCTTTCTTTATTGGAATCAAGTTAACCGTCTTAGCATTATATTTAGTTTGATCGTAAAACGCACCGTTTTTAGTAGTTACTTCTTTCGAAACTAACATATATTTGTAATCATTAATTTTTTGTATATAGGCTTTCATCTCTGGCACATTTAAAACAAATTCATTATTTACCTTATCATGTACATCTTCTGCTTCCTCATCTTCCAATTTCCATAAAAAGTTAAATTTATTCATATATTTCAAGTAATTACTATCTAGTTTTTTAAAATCATCATATACAAAATAACTGCGTAATTTAGGATAGGTTTTATACAGATATTGTCCAATAAAGGTTGTTAAATACCCATCTATTGCATGATGGTAATCGTTAACTTCTCGATTTTTTATCAACTCATATTCTTTTCTTAAATCACTATTCAGTCTTGCTCTTACTTCAATGATTTTTGTATCACTATATTGTTTTTTCAATGTGTTAGCAACTAATTTTACTACTTGGCTTGTTTCTACTAATTGACGCTTAATAAAACCTTGTTTAACATACTTGTTTATACTATCTGTCTTAGTTAATAAGTTGTTATATTTTTGCTTAGTTATTAAGTCTTGTTCATAAAGTTTACGCCAAAAGTTCCCCATCTTCGCTGCATACAAATCTGCAGCTGTCTTATCTGACTTTTCTTTATTATTTACATCTTTACGAGTTAACACTCTATTATTAAGAGAATCATCTTTTATAAATGATTGTGGAAGAATATGATCAATATCATACTTTTGATGTAATTCATCAATATTTATTTTTTCACCAGTATACATATCCCTACCTAACTGCATAAAGTATAGATAGTACCTATCTCTTATATTATTGGCGTTACTATCTAATTCTGATTGTAACTTTTCTAATTCATATTCAGATATTAGTTCGTCTGCAATTTTCTCATAAATTTCAGATATTTTCTTATAACGAGTATTCGTTAATTTACTCTTTCGTTTTTCCCGGGTAAATTCAATAGCTATAGATGTTGGCTCACACTGCATCACCTTTTCAATATCTTCGACAACTTTCATTACTTGTCTAATGGCTTTTTTATTTTGAGGAGAGGTGTACGCCTCATCTAATATATCTTCCAAATCATATTTATCAGCATACTCACCATTAATTTCAGCCAGCTTTGCTTGAATACTTTCATCATTTACAATTTGCATAAAATTATTAGATGTATTCCATAATGCATCAATAATCCTTTCACCATTCTCATTAGTAATCTGTGTTAGTAATTTCTTTGATAATCTTCCCCATCCTTTGAAATGAATATTTGATAATTTCTTAATCTGCTCGTCAGTCAACCATGATATTTCACTTAATTTCTCTTTGTAGATATTACCATCTTCAAAAATAGTTGAATATTCAATAATTTTTTCTAAATCTTCATTTTTACTGTAATCATCTACTACATTTCCTAATATTGCTTTTAAATCAATATAACTTGACAGTGAAGAATTAAACTTTTTGTTGTCGGTTAGTCCAGTAATACTTTCTGCATCACAATTTAAAGAAGTAGCTAAATTTTTCTTCGTCACACTTTTTTCAGTCTTAAATAGTTTAAGATAAACATTCTGCTTTTGTTCAATATCTAATTTTTTTTCATTTACTTTGATATTGTTCAATTCATTAAGTACTTTAAATTTCTCGTATAACAAACTAGAAGCAGGCAATACATCTTCACCAATTATATATGTATCTTTGGAAGTCATGCGTTTAATAAAACGATTAGCAGATTCTGTTCTATCAACTAAATTTTCAAAATTCCATGGAGTTATTGTTCCTTTTGATTTTCGAACCATCCACGCAAATTTTGTTTCTTTTTCGTTTTTATTAGACTCTGTCTTATCTACCAGTGGTCCAACATAGTATGGCACCCTAAAAGTAACTAGTTCATCTAATTTATATTTAGCAAACCTTCTATTCTTTTCTACAGGATTTTCTTCTGCTAACCATGGATAATACTTAGCCTGATTTTCAATAATTCTATCTAACTCTATTTGATGTAACTGATGAGGAATCACACCATTTTCACCAGTTCTTTGCTTAGGCATAAAATTACCTTCATCAATTAAGCCTATAATCTTTTTAGCCGTATCTGAATCATTGTCTTTAATGGTCTTCTTTACAGTTTTATAGAAATTTTCCTGTGCGTTAGCAGCTTTAGCTTTTTCATTATTAATATAATTACTGTAAGCATTCTTTAAGGTCTTTCTATCTTTTGTATTTAGAGTATTGATAAATTCCTTGTACATTTTTAAATGAACTTTGTGCATCTCATACTTTTCTATCATGGATTCAGATAATGTATATCCAGTCGGAACAATCATATTTAATTTGAACTTAAAGTAGATTTCTCTAGTCTTAGTTAGTAAATCCATTTGGTTATCATCTAGGGAATGTGATAATTCATTAAAAATGTCATCAATATTTTCATCATTAAACGTTATTTTTTTATTTTTATCACTCTCTATCAATGTTGAATCTTTAATCAATAATAAATCTTCAATATTAAATTTATATCCAAAAATAGCTTTAGAAAATGCAGTAACTATATTCTTTTTCTTCTTATCTTCTACTAATAGTTTCCCTACACTCTTTTGTTTATCAAGATTTTTAGTCTCTTCATCTAAGATTATTTTTTCTACATCTTCAAACTTTCCGCTGTTAAGAATAGCAACACTTTCATCACCAATAATATCCTTATATAAACTGTTAACCTCTTCTAGAAGGAATCCAATCGATGTTCCACTATTTTTATAGTTTTTTGCAGGAACATTTTCTAAGAAATTGCCACGATACTTGACAATATGGTGAATTGCTAAATAGATTTCTCTTAAATCAAACTTCTCATCTTTTTTCATTAAATCTCTTCGCAAATGATAAATTGTTGGATACTTATCATAGAAATTTGAATCAGATACATCTGGGAATAATAATGAACCTAAATACTTCTTATTACTGTCTTTTGGAGAAAGATTTGAAGACTTTAATCTAGCAAAAAAATACTCATCTACTTCTGCCATATACGGATCAAAAATTTCTTCTAATAGTTTCAATCGCCATTTTCTTCTATTAAGTCGTCTTCTTTGAGTTCTGAAACCTCGACGTTCTGCGGCGGTATTTCCTTCCTTAAACAAACGAGTTCCTATTAAATTCTTTCCTTTTTTTCTCTTAATTTTGAAATCATCGCCTATTACTGCCCATCCTATAGATGAAGTCCCTATATCTAATCCGATGTGATATTTTTCCATTTTATTTAATCCTCCTTTGTTTAAACACAATTAAATTATACAATAATTTTTATCAAATTTCCAAATATATAATAAATAATTTTAGACATGGATTTACCCTGATTGAAATGGCTATTGTTTTGTTTATCCAAAACAAAAAGGCATGCAGATCAGATCCACACACCTTTTAAACTATTCTTTATTTTTTACCAATTTATATTGTGCAACTAATGCTTTAGCATTTCCGCCATGGCCGAATTCTCTGAACTCATTGTCACTTTCATTTTCCCATTCGACATAATCTTCTTGATCTTCCCAGATATTAATCATCAAGAATTCATAGTCTTTTCTCTCATCATGGCCAACAAGTGTAGATTTTAAACCAACTGGACGATTGAATGAATCATCCCATTTATCTAAATGAGCATTAAAAATTTTTTGTTGCTCTGTATCCAAAGTTATATATCTAAATTCAAAATATCCATCCCATTCTTTAAGATTTATCGTGTGATAGATTCGATAATCTAATTGACTATGAAAAATACTTTCTTCGTTTGAAACATCTAATAGTGCAAACTTTTCTGAATCAGTTACAGATTCTAATAGTACCATTTGACGATCTTTATTGTTTTCAATAATTTCTTGTAGTTGTTTTTCAGGTCCAAAAGTTAAATTTAAATTTTTTAGCATAGTATTACTTCCTTCCAACCTTCTATCAAACTCTTTCAATCTAAGTATAACACCAAATTTGATCAAAAAAATAGCCTGACATTTTTGCCAGACTATTATTTATTTTTAATTTCAGATACTAATTTCTGTAAGTCTTTTACTACTTGTTCCTCAAACCATGGATTTTTCTTTAACCAAATTAAATTCCTAGGTGAAGGATGTACCAAAGGAAAGTACTCTGGCAGATACGTTTGATAATCTTTTACAATATCAGTTAATTTAGTACTACTTTTTAGATTCAAATATTTCTTAACAGCGTAGCTACCTACCAAAATAGTTAATTCAATATTTGGCATTAACTTTCTTAACTTTGGATGCCACTTTGCTGCAAAATTCTTTCGTGGTGGCAGATCTCCACCCTTACCTTTGCCTGGAAAATAAAAATCCATTGGCATAATCGCAAATAAATCTGAATTATAAAATTCATCGCGAGACACATCTAACCATGTCCTCAACCTATCCCCACTTAAATCATTCCAGACCATATGCGTATCTTGAGCTTTTTGTCCAGGTGCTTGACCTACTATTAATATTTTAGCCTTAGGATTAGCGTAATATAGAGGTTCAATCCCCTTTTCAGTGTATTCTTGATTTTGAGGATCTAGCTTTATCTCTTCAAAAACCTTTTGAAATTCATCAGCCGTTTTAATCATCTCATTTCACAATTTTTGGATTATGCAATGCTCGAACTCGGATAACTTCAGGAATTTCTAGTAACTCTTTCTTTAGTTCTTTGAGCTTTTCTTCTGAAATATCCGCAGCATCAATCATTGTATAAGCAATTTTACCACGTGAACGGTTAATCATGTTATCAATATTTATTTCTTCTTTAGCCAAAATAGTAGTAATTCTACCCACCATATTAGGAACATTTTGGTGAATAAGAGTTAGACGCAATGGAGCATCAAATGCCATTTCTACATTTGGCAAGTTAACGGAATTAACAATATCTCCAGTTTCAAGATACTTTCTCAAAGTATTAGCAGCCATCTTAGCTCCATTAACTTCTGCTTCTTCTGTTGTTCCACCTAAATGAGGAGTTACAATTATTTGTTTGTGATTTAAAATTTTCTCAGAACTGAAGTCTGTGATAAATAAACGTAATTTTTTAGCATTAAGTGCCTTGATTACTGCATCTTCATCCACAATTCCCCAGCGTGAATAATTGAGTAATACTGCCGTATCTTTCATCACATTAATCTCATCTTCACCAATGATATTTCTATTTTTATCAGTGTAAGGAATGTGAATAGTAATAAAATCACTTTGTTCTAGCAATTCTTCCAAACTTTCAGCTCTAGGAATATCATTGGAAAGTTGCCATGCTTTTTCAACAGAAATATATGGGTCATATCCAATTACTTTCATCCCCAAATCCATACATGCCTTAGCCACACGTGAACCAATATTACCTAAACCGATTATCCCTATTTTCTTTCCATATAACTCAGTTCCAGCAAAATGATTTTTACCTTTTTCTGTTTGTAAAGAAACATCTGCCCCAGCTAATTTTTGGGCCCATTTTACAGATGCAAAAACTGGTCTAACAGATAGTAATAACATTGTTATAATAAGTTCCTTAACCGCATTTGCGTTTGAACCTGGAGTATTAAAAACCGCAGTTCCTTGTGAAGTTGCCTTCTCTAAAGGAATATTATTTACCCCTGCTCCAGCTCGAGCAATCGCTAAAACACTAGTTCCAAAAGGTGTTTTATGCATATCTTGGCTTCTAATCAACAAAGCATCAGGTTTAGTACTTTTATTCACCGTGTACATATCTACTGGTAATTCATCTAGTCCTTCTTGTGCAATTACGTTATAAGTTTTTATATCTTTCATAATTATATTATTCCCCTTTATTTTTTAACTCAAATTCCTTCATAAAATCTACCAATACTTTTACACCTTCTAGTTCAAAAGCATTGTATAAACTAGCTCTCATTCCACCTACTAAACGGTGTCCTTTTAAATTCAATAGTCCTGCTGATGTGGCTTCTGCTATAAATTTTTCATCTAACTGCTTATTGCCAGTCACAAAAGGAATATTTGTTAATGAACGATCTTCTCTTTTTACTGGAGAACTAAATAATGTAGAATTATCTAAATATTCATATAGTAATTGTGATTTTTCTTCATTTAGAGCTTGCATCGCTGCTACTCCACCCTGTTCTTTTAACCATTCAAATACTAATCCTGCCATATAAATCGCAAAAACTGGTGGTGTATTCAAAGCTGATTGCTTATCAGCTTGCTTCTTGTAATCTAACATTGAGGGTAAATTGCTTACTTTTCCAATTAAATCACGTTTTACAATCACCACTGTTAGTCCTGCAATACCAATATTCTTTTGAGCACCAGCGTAAATTAATCCAAAATCATCTACATTATATTTTTGTCCTAAAATATTAGACGACATGTCTGCCACAATAGTTTGTCCGGCAAGTCCAGAAGGTAAGTCTCGATACATTGTTCCTTCAATTGTATTATTAGTAGTTAAATGAACATAATCATAATTTTTGTTCTTCAATTCAACTTGATGCACTAACTCAGTGTAGTTACTATCTTTAGAACTTGCGACAACATCTACATCAAATTTATGTAATAATTCTGCTTCTTGATACGCTCTTTGAGACCAATGTCCTGTATCTATATATCCGATTCTTCGATAATTATTAGCTAAATTTAGTGGAACTGCCGTAAATTGTAAAGTTGCTCCACCTTGTTGAAATAAAATATCATAATCATCTGGAATTTCCATTAAATATCTCAAATCTTCTTCTGCTTTTTGAAACATTTCTGTGTAAAGTGAAGATCGATGACTTATCTCCATTACACTCATTTGACTACCTTTAAAAGAAGTTAGTTCATCTTGTGCCTTTTTTATAACTTCTTTTGGTAACACAGCTGGACCAGCTGAAAAGTTGTATACTTTCGTCATTTCCTTCACCTTCCAAAATAAAAATTCAGTAACAATATGATATTCATTATTATATAATATAAAAACATTTCTAATAATAATCTAATATTACTACTTTAAAAATTATCGTAATTTCAAATAATTGTCAATTATTTTCTTAATAATATTTGCTACTTCCTGTAATACTTAACTCCTCACTATCATAATTTAACTTTTATGTAACATTTATGTAATTTAAAACTTCACAAATGAGTTATTTAGAATTAGGGTTCATTGTCCTATCTAGCTATATTCTTATTATTTTATTTAGCACACAATTATTACAAGATTTTACATAAATGTAATATATTTATATAGTTACTTGCAATAAAAAAGGGGTACAATGTAGATATTAAAATAATTTACTATAATCTTCAGGGATTATATTAAGGAGTGACTTACTTGAAAAAAACAGCACAGAAGTTATTAGTAGGTACAGTCGGTGCTGCAGGAGTACTTCTGGCATCAAGTACTGCCGCTAATGCCGATTCAACTACTACACATAAAGTTAAGCAAAATGAAACAGTTTGGGCCTTATCCAAGAAGTATGGTGTTTCTATTCAATCTATTGAAAAGTTAAACCGTATCAACAGCAATCATTTAATTATTACAGGTCAAACTTTACAAATTCCTTCAAAGGATGGCTCTCAAACTGTAAATAAAAATGATAATAAATCTACTTATACCATCAAGAGTGGTGATACATTATGGAGAATTGCCCAAAATAATCACATTTCTCTTGATGAGTTGTTATCTTTGAATAACTTGAATGCTAGTGACATTATCTATCCTGGACAAGTTATTAAGTTAACTTCAGCTGCTGCTACAAGCACATCAAGTACTCAACAACAAGTACAAGATAAAGCAGCTGTTACTACTCCAGCAACTGATAATCAAAGCAGTCAAGCACAAGCTACTTCTGCTTCCAGCAGTTCACAAGCTGTTTCAACAGCTCAAAGTAGCTCTGCTGCAACAACCGCTACTAGTTCTTCTGTAACTACTCCAGCTGCTTCACAAGCTGCTACTACAAGTTCAAGCAGTTCTGTTGCTCAACAACCTGTTGCTAGCTCTAGTTCTGCAGTTCAACAAAGTTCTTCACAGGTAACTACTCAAAGTAGTTCTGAAGTAAAAGATGACAATACACAAAAAGTACAATACACAGCTAAAGCTGGTGACTCATTGTACTCTATTGCTCAAAGTTTTGGAGTTTCAATTGATTCTCTTCGTTCAAATAATAATCTTGGTGCCACATTATTACCAGGACAAACATTAACAATTGTTAACCCTACAAAGACACCTAGCCAAGAAGAAAGTTCTTCTTCTAATAGTGTTGCTACAAACAATACTGCAGCTACTACAACTCAAAGTAGTAACTCACAACAATCAGCTGCAAGTAGTTCTAGTTCTGTTGCCCAAACAAGCAGCAGTCAACAACAAACTGTAACTACTCCAGCAGCATCAAGTAGTTCTGCTGCTAGCTCCAGTTCTGTTGCTCAAACAAACAATACTCAACAAGCAACTACAACTAATACTGCAGCTACAAACAACAACGCTACAACAGTTAATACTTCTAACGTAACTACAACAACTAATACTGGTTCTGCTTCAGCTAGTGCAATCATTAGTTACGCACAATCATTCATTGGTGTTCCTTACGTTTGGGGTGGATCTACACCATCTGGTTTTGACTGCTCTGGCTTAGTACAATACGTATACGCACACTATGGTGTTAACTTACCTCGTGTAACAACAGCTCAAGAAAATGCTGGTACAGTTATCCCTGTATCTGCTGCTCAACCAGGAGATCTATACTTCTGGGGTGCTAAAGGTTCTTCCTACCACGTTGCAATCGCAACTGGTGGTGGTAGCTTTATCCATGCTCCAGAACCTGGTGAAAGTGTAAAAGTTGGTAGCACTCAATACTTCCAACCATCTTTCGCAGTTCGTGTGCTTCAATAGAATACTTACCACAAGGACTTAGGAGTCTAGATCCTAAGTCTTTTTATATAGTAAAAAAATGGGCTGATATGCACTATATACATATCAGTCCATCTTTATTCTTTAATCTAAATCTGTACCATTTGATTCAATTACTTTTTTGTACCAATAAAATAAGTCTTTCTTTAAACGTTCCAAACTTCCATTTCCTTCGTCATCACGATCTACATAAAAAAAAGACTGATAATTTTACCAGTCTTTGTCTTATTATTAAGCTTTCTTCTTCAAGATCATTTTACCCAAATTCTTAAATCTATGTTTGAGAATAAATCCCATACTTGGTGCTTTACGCAAACTTTCACGTGGAATTCTAGCTTTAATAGCTCTTAAAGTTTGGCGACTATTTCTAGCAGAGAATCTAAAAGTACCATTGCTTTTTGTCCTAATTTCAAAACGTGGAATATATTTCCCACCGAAATAAACATCTGCTACTACATAAGTTATTTCATCCCATGGAATTTGGATATAATCCTGTAACTTTGTCTCGTTGTAGAATTCAAAGGCGTTGTCACCAACCATGATATTTCCGTAAAAAGGACCATTACGGTACCACGTACCTTTGCAAGACATATCCATTTTTGTGTTTAGTGACTTAACCATTTAAATCTCAACCTTTCTTTTTATAGTAAACCAATTACGTGGAATACAATAGCTAACACGAAGATTCCAAGAATAATAATGATTGGTGAAACTTTACGCTTCAAAAGATACATACATAAGAATGTTAGACCTAAAGCAGCCAAACCTGGAACTAATTGATCTAAGTTATCTTGTAAAGTTGTAACTTTTGTTTCGCTTAGTGAACGACCAGCAGCATATTGTGTAAATGCTTCTTTCAAACCTTTTGCGCCTGCTGGAAGTTTTTCCCAGTCAATATAAGCACCTTTTTGTTGTTTAACTGTGGAAACAACTGGAGTAAATGTGATAGATACCCAACGTTGAATCAAGGAACCGATAACGAACATACCCATCATGGAAGCTCCACGAGTTACCTTTTGTAATAAACCACCAGATAAGTCATCAGTGATAGCAGTACCAGCACGATAACCGAATTCTTGTGTATACCACTTAACAGCAGCTGCCATGATATTCCATAGAATGAAGAATACAAATGGACCAGCAACGTTACCAGATACAGCAAGACTTGCACCTAATGATAACATAATTGGACGTAATGTGAACCAAAATAGTGGGTCACCGGCACCAGCTAAAGGTCCCATCATACCAATTTTAACACCAGAGATAGCAGCATCATCAACATTTGCGCCATTAGCACGTTCTTCTTCTAAGGCAAGTGTTACCCCAAAAATAGGATTTGCCATAAAAGGATGTGTATTAAAGAATTCTAAGTGACGCTTCAAAGCAGCTGCACGATCAGCTTTGCTTGAATAAAGTTTCTTAATTGCAGGGATTAAAGTATAAGCAACCCCACCATTTTGCATACGTTCATAGTTAAAGGAACTTAATAGAAAGTAAGAACGCAAGAACATTTTAAAACGATCAGCTTTTGTTAATTTAATTTTCTTTTCTTCCATTGTTTTTCCCCTCCTAAGTTAGATGTCTTCCAAAATATCTCCAAGCGGATCATCTGAATCGCCAGAGCCATTTGATGAACCATTTGAGCTACCACCACTACCTTCAAGAGCAAGGAATAATATAGCTAAACATACACCGATAATACCTAAACTAATTAAAGTTAGTTGCTTAATAGCTGCAAGAGCAAATCCTAGGAAGAAGAATGGCCATACTTCACGACTTGACATCATATTGATAACCATAGCATAACCTACAGCAACAACCATACCACCACCGATTGTCATACCAGCTGTCAACCATTCTGGCATTGCTTCTAGTCCTTGACGTACAAGACTTACAGGGATCAACATCAAAAGTAATGCAGGAATAGCAACACGTAAACCTTGTAAAGTCATACCAATAAAGTGCCATGCTTGAATACCATTGATATCAGCCTTTTCAGCACGCTTATCCATAATGTGTGCGATAAATACTGTTGCTGTTCTAACGATCATAGTTAAACCTAAACCAGCTACAGCCAAAGGAACAGCCAAAGCGATAGCAGGTCCAATACCTTGTGCACCTTGGTTACCTTCAATAAGAATAATTGCAGAAGCTACACCGGCCAAAGCTGCGTCAGGAGCCATAGCAGCACCAACGTTAGCCCAACCCATTGTGATTAATTGTAAACTACCACCTAGCATAACACCAAGTTCTAGTTGACCTGTAACAAGTCCGATTAAAGAACAAGCTACAACTGGTTGATAAGTTTCGATTTGGTCGTTAACAGAACTACATCCTACGATAAAGGCTACGATAACGACTAAAATAATTTGAATCGTACTCATTTCATTAAACCTCCAAAATTAATTTTTCTCAGCTAATTTCTTTTCAGCTAATTTAATTAAGTCATCGATATTTGCAGGACTATCAGCTGGAACCCCACGAACATCAAATTTTACACCCATACTTTGTAATTCTTTGATCGAATCAACGTCTGTTTGATCAAATGATAAAGCCTTTGTTACGTTAACTTTACCTTCTTTATAAGCAGAAGAACCAAGGTTAATTTCTTTTACTTCTACCCCTGCCTTAACAGCTGCTAAAGCATCTTCAACTGATTCAAATAAGAGCATCGCACGAGTATCACCAAATCTAGGATCATTATTAGCTTTAGCCATATTCTTGATAGGTGCTACACTTACGCGAACTCCATTAGGTGCAGCTTGTTTAATCATGCTAGTTCTCAACTTGTCATGACAAACTGTATCTGAAACAACAATAATTCGATTTGGTTGAGTAGTATGTGTCCAACCTGTAGCAACTTGTCCGTGAAGTAAACGTGTATCTACACGAGCAAGAACATACTTGATATGTCCATCGCCTAAAACAGTACCTTCAGGGATTGTCTTCTTTTTGCCACTTGTCTTAACTGCTTTAGTATCAGATTCTTTTTTAACTGGCATTGCATCTTCTGGGAATGTCTTAATACCGTCATTACCAGTTGGAACAATTGCTCTAGCGATTTCTCTAGCAGATTCTACTGAGAAACGTTGTGTTAATGCTTCAATTACCATTGGAAGATTCATTCCCGCAACAATTGTCCACTTATCTTCATGTTCTTTAACTAAACTTGAAGCTTGGTTAAAAGGTGTTCCACCCCATAAATCTACTAAAAACAAAACTTCATCTTGATTATCAAGACTTGCAACGGCTTCTTGCATTTTCTTTTTAACATCTTCTGGACCTTCATCAGGCTTTAAGATACAACTCTTAAAATTTTCTTGAGGCCCAAAGATCATTTCAGCAGATTGATGAATGCCGTCTGCAAAACCACCATGACTAGCAAGAATAACTCCTACCATAAGTACTCCTCCTTACATATACGTTATCAGTTCTAATAATATGTAAATAATAATTTCTATACGTAATACTGATAAATAATTATTACTTCGCAATTGTAAACGATTTCTAAAATCTCAACAAGTGACCTCAATCACAATATCATTTCTCCTAAGTATGCTAAAAGACACAAAAATTTATGATTTCACTCGCTCTACTATGACATTTATCACGTTCATAGCTATGTTAAAAATGATATAATCAAGATATAAAACGCTTTTAGGAGAATTATTGTGAAGTATAAATTAACAAAGTTCATAAAAAAGAAAGATTTCGTTCGCTTAATCTCGATCGCTATTTTTTTATTAGGTATCATACTTGTTGTTTGGATTGGCTCGTTTTACATGCCTTTTGTGAAACAGCCAGTAAAGATTGGTTCAACCTACATGACCCTCAATAATAGCTTTTATAAAACCATTAATGAGGAAGTAAAAAAACAAGTTAGCCAAAATGGTGACATTTTATACACTCGTGATCCAGGATTAAGTGTTTCTAAACAATGTCAACAAATATATGATTTTATCGACAAAAAAGTAGATGTTATTTTAATCAATCCTGTGAATGGTGAAAGTAAACAAATTCAACATGCTTTAAAAATTGCCCATGATAAAGGTATAAAAATTGTCGTTGTAGACAGTCAGTTGAGCAATTCTTCTTTTGTTAATGCCAATGTTGTTTCTGATAATTTTAAAGCTGGCGTATTAGATGCAAAGTATATGATGAAAAATTCTCCCCAGGCTAAAATTTTAGTTCTGCGTCATTGGAATGCTTTGTCTGTAAAAGAACGATATCGAGGCTTTGTTAGCGAAATTAAAGATAATCCTAACTATCAGATTACAGAAAATCTTGAAACTCTAGGTCAGACTGACGTGGCTTTAAAAAATGTACAAGAACTGCTAGAAGTCAATCCTGATAAATTTGATATTATTATGGCAATGGATGATCAAAGTGCCGTTGGGGCATTAGCTGCTATGGACGCCCTAAATCTTCACAATAAAATTATGGTATATGGAATTGATGGTTCGACTAATATGAAGCATCTACTACTAAGTAATCCTAATGCACAGGCAACAGTGGCCCAATCTCCTATTAAGTTAGGCCAGAAATCAATCCAAGTCTGCTATAAGCTCGTCAAAGGAAAAAAAGTTTCCAAAGATGTTGTTGTACCAGTCTTCTTGCTGACAAAGAAAAATATCAATGATTACGATATATCGGGGTGGCAATAATGAGTCGATTAACCAAAGCAACTTATGTATATTGGTTGTTAGTAATGGTAAATTTTATTTCAGTAATGTTTGATGTATCTTTATATTTACTAATTACTAGTTACATTTCAAAAAAGAATCTTAGCTTATACCTCTTACAACAATTACAAGTCATGCCTGGTAATTTTAGATTACTTTTTTGGGTAGTATTTGTACTTTTTGGATACTTAGTTACTGTCATCTATTTACGCCGAACCTCAACCAATAAAAAGACGAATAAATTACTCTGGCTAGAATTATTACTAATAGTATTAATTTTTTGGCTAACTAAGGCAACTTATGGTGGTTTAGTCTTCTTAGCCTTTGCTGATATCTTTTTTTCAACTGATGACTTCCACACCATTAGTAATAAATTTTATTGGCTGATTTTCATTATCGTTGCTTCGGTATGCTTACTAGTATCAAATAGTAATTTTTTGGCAACTTTAATTTCCTTACCATCATTAGAAATTTATATTAGCTTTTTACCGAGTCATGTGGCAACTCTGTTATCTCTAATGCGTCTATTTCTTTTTATTATTAGTATCGTTATTTTTACTTTATCCTTATTTACATATGTCGTTTATATAACAAATGAGAAACGCAATATCGAAGAAGAGCTTAGAATGGTTGATCACGCTAATGTCGAACTTCAGCACTATATTAGTGTTGCCGAAGAGAACGCCGAATTGCGTGAACGAAAACGTATTTCCCGGGAAATACACGACACTCTAGGCCATGCTTTAACTGGAATTTCAGCTGGTATTGACGCTGTCCTAGTACTAATTGATATGGATAAAGATAGCGCCAAGGAGCAATTAAGGAATTTATCTGAGGTAGTACGTCAAGGTATTGTAGATGTACGTAAGTCATTAAATAAAATGCGTCCCGGAGCTTTAGAAAAATTATCCTTATACGATTCGATTGTTGATATGATTAGTCGCTATGATAATATTCCAACTTTAACGATTGATTTAGATTTTCAATGGCAAGGCGTTGATTTAGAGAAAACTACTGAAAATGTCGTCTTTAGAATTATCGAAGAATCCATTACTAATTCTATTAGACATGGTCATGCTGAAAAGATTTGGATAAGAATGACTAAAGATGATAAATACTACTATATTGAAATTCACGATAACGGTAAAGGTAGTCCAACTATCAAGCCTGGATTTGGTCTAACTCAGATGCAAGAAAGACTTGCTATTATCGGTGGTACTGTAACCTACCAAGGAGATCACGGATTTACTACAAAAATAAAATTCATTATTAAAAACTAGGGGGAAATATATTTATGATAAAAGTACTAATAGCTGATGATCAAAAGTTAATCAGGGAATCACTGAAAATTGTTTTAGATACCTATCAAGATATTCAAGTAATTGATACGGTTGGCGATGGTAAACAAGTCCTAGAAAGTATTGAAGAACAAGAACCAGATGTAATTTTAATGGATATCCGCATGCCTAATATGGATGGAACTGTAAGCACAAAATTAGTTAAGCAGTCCTACCCTCACATAAAAATCATTATTTTAACAACTTTTGATGATGATGATTTCATTTTTAGCGCACTCAAATATGGGGCATCTGGCTACATCTTAAAGGGTGTCTCTCCTACTGAATTACATGACGCTATCACCACAGTTTACAATGGCGGCTCCATGATTAATCCTAATATTGCTGCTAAAGTTGTAAAATTGTTTTCTAAAATGGCTCAAAGTGATTTTGAAATTGATGTAGATAAGGAAGGAGCGACTCTAATTACGGATGCTGAATGGCGTGTAATTTACCAAGTTGGACGTGGTTTATCTAATAAAGAAATCTCCCAAGAACTCTTTTTATCTGAGGGTACTGTCCGTAATCACTTATCACATATTCTTTCCAAGTTAAATTTACGCGACCGTACTCAATTGGCAATTTGGGCTGTTCAAAATGCTCCACGTAAGTAGGTAAATATCATGAAAAAAAGATATATTATTCTATCGATATTATTAATGATTCTAGTAATAATAAGTGGGATTTTTATTTATCAGAAAAAGCAAAAAGTTATTACTATCGGCATTTACAGTGATAGTAGTTGGGACGTTCCTAATGATAATGAATACAAATTCATTGACTATGTCGTGAAGAAATTCGAGAAAGAAAATCCAAATGTTAAGGTTAAATATGAAAGTGGCATTAATAAGAATGATTACTTAGAATGGTTGTCACAAAAGATTGTTGATAATAAAGCACCAGATGTTTTTATCGTTCCTTCTGAGCAATTTGGCTTTTTATCTTCTCTAGGAACTATGCGAAATTTAAATTATTTCATGGATTTATCTGGATTAAATACCGATGATTATTACCCTACTAATTTAAAAGCTGGAATGTCCGCAGGTAAGCAATATGCACTCCCACTCGAAAGTAATCCGATGATGATGTGCGTTAATACTGATTTACTCAAAAAAGAACACATTACTATTCCAAAATCGGGATGGACACTAAATGACTTCTATCGAATTTGTCATCAAGTTACAAAAGATACTAATCATGATGGTGTAGTGGATCAATTTGGCTATGCAGATTATTCTTGGAAAGATGCAGCCCAAGCCTATAATGCTAAATTATTCAATAGTCAAGGCACAGCTAGCTATTTTAATTCAGATAAAGTACGCCAAGCTTTAACCATGATGGAAAAATTATATAATTTACAAAAAGATTATAAAGTAACCGCAGATGACTTTGATAAGGGAAAAGTTGCTTTTCTTCCTATGACACTAGCTCAATATCGCACTTATGAATCATACCCTTATCGCGTTTCGCGCTATTCATCATTTTCTTGGACGTGCATTAGAATGCCTGGAGCTACTCCAGATATTAACTCAACCTATGTGAATACTTCCATGGTGGCAATGTCTTCTCAAAGTACACATCCACTTTTATCATGGAAACTTGTTAAATTTTTGTCTAATAATGGCGATGTTCAACAGAAACTCTTTACCTACTCTCAAGGAGCTTCCGTTCTTAAGAGTGTTATGAAGAGTAAAGATATTACCGAGAATTTACAAAAGGAAAATAATGCTGACAATGCTTTAACCGAGGAAAAATTCGCAAGTATTATGGCAAAATCACAAAAATATCCTGAATTCAAAAATTATAATAATGTCATGCAGACAGCTGATTATTTAATTAATATTGCCCTTGAAAATGGTAACGTTGAAGTTCAATTATCAAATATTCAAAATCAGATCCAAGAAGAATTAGCGAAATAGTTAAAAATGCTATTTTTAAGATAGGACCAATTTTCTAATTTATACAAACAACCGTTTACATTGCATAAATTAGAAAATTGGTCCTATATCTATATCGTTCTTTTTTACTTTTTATGATATTTTAGTCTTATACACTAAAATTAAGGAGGATATTTTTCATGATTGGAACATTCTTCAATGTCAGTACAATTCTAATTGGAAGTTTACTTGGAAATTACTTCAAGAAAAGCTTTGCTGATAAATATCAAGAAATTCTGATGCAAGCGATGGGATTAGCCGCCACTTGCTTAGGAATGCAAGCTGTCTTGCAAAATCTCCCTAAAAGTAAACTCCCTATCTTGTTTATTTTAAGTTTGGCAATTGGTGGCGTATTAGGAGTTAAATTTGACCTAGCTACTCGTTTTTCTAATTCTGTTAAAAAATTCAGTAATTCTAAATCATCTGAAGGATTGTCAACTGCTATCTTGCTATATTGTATGGGTACTTTATCCATTTTAGGTCCAGTTGAAGCTGCTTTACACCACAATTATACTTATCTTTTTACAAACGGTATTCTTGATGGCATTACTTCTATCATTCTAGCATCAACTTTTGGATTAACCATTATGTTAGCTGCACTTGTTTTATTCTTCTGGCAAGGTAGCTTTTATTTAATAGCCTTCTTGTTACAAAGTAGCGTTAATCCTGATTTTTTACATGAATTGTCAATTGTTGGCGGTGTTTTAATTCTAGCCTCTGGTCTTAGTATTCTTGGAATTAAAAAGTTTAAAACTATGAATTTATTACCATCGCTACTTGTATCTGGTATTCTCTTCTTTATTCTTCATTACATCGGTATAATTTAAAAAAGTTAAGTCTGATCCTTGAAATCAAATGATCAGATTTAACTTTTTTATTCGTGTATTTCTAATGGTGTTCCTGCTGGATCATAGAAAAATGTCATCGCCTTACCATTAAAGGTATCATTACGAATTGGTTCACATTCTACCCCTTTGGCAGTTAATTCTTTAACAGTTTCTTCTACACTATCAACTCTAAAAGCTAGATGACGTAATCCTTTAGCTTCTGGATAGGTTGGTCGAACTGGAGCTCCTTTTTTGATAAAGATTTCTAATACCATTTCTCCGAATCCAACATTAAATAATATATCATCTTTTTCTGGCCTAACATGCTTATCTAACAAAGTAAAGCCCAGTTTGTCTACATAAAACTCTTTCATCTCTTCGAAATTTGTTCCAATAATCGCAATATGGTGTACCTTGCTAAAATCCATTATTCTTCACCTTCTATTTCTATTGAACACCCATCTTCATTTACTATTCCATATGCATGCTTATTTTCATCGTTGCATACTTTTCCCAAGTCAATTTTGCCATAATGTTTATCTCTATCTGTTATCTCAACATCTTTGATAATTTCGACACCAAATCTTCGCAAAACTAATAATTGTTGTCTGCGCTCCTCTGCTTTTTCAATTGAAGTATTTAAAGTATATCCTTCATCTAAAAAATGTTTTATCAATCTTATATGATAATATTCATTAATTGTGAACTTTCTTTTATTTCCATCACCATCATTGATTGATTTTATATATCCTTTTTCCTCCCAATATCTTAATTGTCGAGAAGAAACACCGGTAGATTTGCTCATATCCCCTATTCCAATTTGGATATCATCCATCGCCTTTTTACCATCTGTATTTTGAAAAAACACAACTTTGCTCCTTTCTTTTGTCCATATATTATACATCAATTGTAACTTTTTTAACTCATTTGTCAACTTTCTTGACAAAAATAAAATTAGGGTGTAATATTTTCAAAGTTAAATTGTAAGCTATGAAAATATATTATTTAAGGAGGAAACAAAAATTGGCTGAAACACAAGCTACTGATATTTACGGAAAACCATATAACCGATCTTTATTAGTTCTCGTTTTAATGATTGGTTCTTTTTGTACTATTTTAAATGCTACTTTACTCGCAACTGCATTTCCAGCAATTATGAAGTCATTTGACATCAGCACCGCAACGGTTGAATGGTTAACAACTGGTTTTATGTTAGTTAACGGGGTTATGATTCCTATCTCTGCATGGATGATTAATAAGTTTAATACTCGTACAATGTATATTGGTGCTATGTCAACATTCTTTGTTGGTACTTTATTATCATTTATCGCCCCTAACTTTGCTACATTGTTAGCTGGACGTTTAATCCAAGGTTTGGGTGTTGGGGTATCTATGCCTCTTCTTCAAACAATCATGTTATCCATCTTCCCACCTGAAAAACGTGGTGCCGCAATGGGTACTGTAGGGATTGCGATCGGTGTAGCTCCTGCGATTGGACCTACTCTTTCTGGATGGATCGTTGATAACTTCTCATGGCGTGATTTATTCGGTATGATGCTTCCAATTGTTTTAGGTGTTATCATTCTTTCAATCTTCTTAATGAAAAATGTTATCCCTAACCGCGATCAAGATATCGATGTTATTTCTGCTATTACATCCATTATCGGTTTTGGTTCCATGCTTTATGGATTCTCCAAAGCTGGTAACGACGGTTGGACTGATCCACTTGTACTAGCATTTATTTTTGTTGGTATTATCTTCGTTATTTTATTTGGTTGGCGTCAGCTTAAGATGGAAGTACCATTCCTTGATATTTCTGTTTTCAAATATGGGGAATTTAGCCTTGCTGCCATCTTATCAAGTGTATCCAACCTTGCTATGATGGGAATTGAAATGATTTTACCATTATACATTCAAAATATTCGCGGAGAATCAGCTTTCCACTCTGGTTTAATTTTACTTCCAGGTGCGATGGCAATGGCCATTATGTCTCCAATTACTGGTCGCTTATTTGACCGTTACGGTGCTAGATACATGGCAATTACTGGTTTGACAATGTTATCTCTAGGAACATTACCATTCCTTTTCCTAACTAGTCACACTTCTATTTTATACATCACTATTTTCTATGCTGTGCGTATGTTCGGAATCGCAATGGTTATGATGCCTGTTACAACTTCTGGTATGAACGTCCTACCATTCAAGCAAATTTCTGACGGTACTGCTGTAAACAATACTTTCCGTCAAGTTGTTAGTTCAATCGGTACTGCTATTTTAGTATCTGTATTAAGTACAACTACTAAAGACAACATGCCTGCTAAGTCCTTACTTCACGCAACACCTTTAGCTTATCGTGATAAGGCTATTGACGCTGTTTTAAGTGGTTATACAGCCGCATTCTTAGTAGCTGCAATCTTCGCAATCGTTGCTTTAGCTCTAGCATTCTTCCTTAAGAAAGGAAATCGTGCTCGTGAAGCTGCTATGTTAGGAGGTAAAAAATAATGAGTATTATTTTACTAATTATTGCTTTAATATTCTTCTTTATTTGTTCCGTAATTCCATTTAATAAATATCACGGAATCATTGCCTTCTTTTTCTTAGTAATTGCTACTTTGAGTGGTGTCTCAATTGTTGCTAATGATACTTACCACTATGGTATGAAAGTGAAGACTACTACTACTCGTTACCAATTAGTTTCAGCTTCAGATAAGATGAACGTGCTTTTATATCAACCACTTGGAAATGAATCTGAAAAAGTTTATCTTTACAAGACTTCTTCCAAGCAAAAGATCAAACCTATAAAAACTAAAGACTCTAGTGCTAAGTACGTTATTACAAGTGATAAGCCAAATGTAACAATTACTGAAAAACGCTATGTTTACAAAGATGGCGTATCTAAATTCTTCTTTGGCATTCTTCACAATAATAATGAATTGAAGCATCGCTATTACACTTTCAATATCAATCGTGATTGGAATGTATTAACAGCTAAGCAAGCTAAAGAATTAGATAAGTTGGTTAAAAAGAATCAAGCTGCATTGAAGTCTCAAGTAGAAACTGAAGTTAAGGCTAAAGTTGCTGCTGCAATGCAAGCCAACCCACAAATGTCAGCTGAACAACAAAAAGAATTAATCCAACAAGCTCAAAATGAGGCTACTCAAGCTGCGATGCAAAAATTAATTCAATCTGTAAAAGAAAAATAATCAAGCATATAAAATAACCCACGATAAGTCTAATTTCTACTTAGATTTATCGTGGGTTTTATCTTATAGTAAATGCTTAACAACATTTTCTAAACCATGAACAATTCCATCTTCTTCATTTGATAGAGTGGTATATGTCGCAATTGATTTAACTTTATCGTTAGCATTTCCCATCGCTACCGAAGTACCAACTGTTTCGAACATCTTAATGTCATTTTCTCCATCGCCAAATGCTAATAACTCTTCTTTCTTTAAGTTATCTCTTTGTCTGATGTACTCAATTCCAAAACTCTTAACCGCAACTTCATTAGTAATTTCAAAGTAATTATAATTAGAATGATTTGCACTAACGCCATCTAATTTCATTCCTCTAATTATATCTACGACTTTATCGAAGTTTTCCATATTTGTTCCAACAATCATAATTTTATAAATAGGTTCAGTGTAGTCAATTTCATCATATTTCTTCAATGTTGGTTTGATATTAGTGATACTTGTCTCATATCTTGTACCATCATCTTCTTGTTGAGCATACCATTCATCTTTTGTATACCAACTTACTGACACGCCTTCGTATTTATCTTGAATTTTTTCAATTACTCGCTTGGCAGCTTCTGCTTGTAATGGATTAGAAGAAATTACTTCATTTCCATCTTTATGTGGGAAGAATATCAATCCACCATTAAAAGCAATTTGTTCACCTTTTAAATTTAAATCATCAATCGCAAACTGCATTTCCTTAGGAGCACGTGCAGTTACTAAAGTTAATGGCAAATCTATCTTTTGTAGATATTCTGCTGTTTTGGGATTAATTTGTCCCTTATCATTCAACAATGTTTTATCCATATCTGTAAATATATGCTTTATCATTTTGTCTCATCTTCTTTCACGTACTTTATCTTTATATCTGGTTTAAAATACTTACGATATTTTTCTTCTAATGGCACATCTGTAATTAATACGTCAATATCCTTTAAATTAGCGGACTTATATGGTGAGGAATTATTAGTTACAAACTTATACTTCTGAGCAATCAAAATAACTTTTCTTGATCGTTCAACAACTTTTTTAGCAATCGCTGCATCATAAGAATCCACTACCATAACTCCATCTGGTTGAATCTTAGAAGTTCCGATAAATGCAGCATCAAAAGTAATATTATCTAATTGGGACAATGTTTCCATTGAATATGTATAACGATTCCCCTTATCAATTTTTCCACCTAATAATTCCACTTCTGGCAACTTATTTAACATTAGTCTTACAGCATTATCAATTGAATTGGTCATAATTGTAGTATTAATTTGCCCTAATTGCTCACACATCTGCATCAATGTTGTGGAGGCACCTACAAAATATAAGCCACTTGGATTAAATTCTTCTCTAGCTAATCGAGCCATTTTAGCTTTAATTGGGGACTGAATGTGGGAACGTGTTACAAATCCTGGTACATTATTAAATTTAATTTCCATCAACCCACCATGAATTCGAGCTGCTTGTCCCGTAGATGTCAATCTCAATACATCTCTTCTAGCCGTATCAAATGCAATCCCAAAATGATCAGCTAATTCATGTGTTGTTAATTTATGTTTTTTTGCTAACATCTCTTTAATTTCTTCTAATCTTTGCTCTTGAGAAAGCATTTTCATCACCTCACAAGTTAATTCTAGCATATTTTACTGATTTCAGACGCATTTAATCAGCATATTACAATTTAAATTCAGTATATATCGGCATTTTAAGTTTTAAATACTGATCATTTTTTTATAAATACTAATATAATCAGATTATTAGTTCAGCATTTCATGACAAATGCTGAAAAAAGACGAAATTCATTTGAACTTCGTCTTTTCTCTTATATTGCATCAGTCAACATTTGCCACCATTTTATGAAAATATTAATTCCTTCTACATTATTATCAGATAATGCTTTAGTTTTTAAATTATTTGAACCATCTATAAATCCTAAATTACCAGCAACAGATATTTGATACTCTCCAACTACTTCACCTTGCTTGATTGGTGCTTCTATTGTAGAAGATTTTGGTATTAATTTAATCTGCAATGCCCTTTCTTTAATATTTTTAGGTACCCATAAACTTAAATCATTTCCGATTATTGCTGATACACTGCTTTGTTTTCCATACTTGACTTTAACATCCTGTCTTAACGCTTGATTTGTACTTATAGCCAAGTAATCATAATTATTGTAAATATAATTTAACAAATTCTTGGTTTGATCAAATCTAGCATCATTGTCTTTTGCCCCAGCAATTACTGTTATGATGCGATGACCATCTTTGTTAGTTGTTGATGCAAAACAATAACCTGCTGCATCTGATGTTCCCGTTTTAAGACCATCAACTTCTAAATGTGAATCATCTTGTAGTAATTCATTTGTATTATTAACAGTTGTAATTTCTCCATTATCGTTAAAATCGATCTTAGTTAATTTAGTCGTTTCTAAAATCTCTGGATACTCTTTAATCAACTTTTGCGAAATAATAGCCATATCTCGTACTGAAAATTCGTTCTCTGCATTTTCATCTGTATTAGGATAAATTTCATCGCCCAAATACTTAGCTGTTAGTCCATTCGCACTGTAGATCTTAGCATCTGTAATTCCCAAACTTTTGGCAGTTTCTCTCATTTTATCTATAAATTTTGTCTGTGTTCCTGAAATGGCATTACCAATCAACATTGTTGCAGCATTCGCTGATCCTACCAACATCGCTTGATATAACTGTTTTATAGTATAGCTATGCCCTTCTTTTAAAGGAACATTTGTTAACTCTGTATTATTACTGATATCTACTTCAGTTACAGTAGGAGTTACTTTAGTTTCCCAAGTAATTTTTCCTTCATGAATTGCTTGTAATAATATATAAGCTGTCAAAAGTTTGGACATTGAAGCAACTGGATATGTTTGTTTATCATCTTTGGCATAGATAATTTGTCCCGTTTTTGCATCTATCGCAATTGCAGATTTAGCCTCTAAATCTAGTTGTGGCAAAGTTTGATCAGCCTTGATTAAACTTAATTGTCCTACACCTGTTACTATTATCAAAGAAGTTAAGATACTTATTCCTAATTTTTTTAATTTCTTAAACACTATTTTTTCCTTTCTATACTTACATCCATCGAAATAATAGTATCATTATACAATAAGTTTATTTCAGATTGAATTTTCATACTTTTTTGTACATAATAGTCCCACATTTTTAATTCAAAGTCTAACTTACAAAAGAATTCTTGGAAAAAATCTCAAACTTTAAAAAACGTTAGAAATTACTTAATTCCTAGTGTTTTTTGAATATTGATATTTTAAAATTTATCTGAAAATCTAGTTTTTTCTATCTCTCAATAACATTCATTTTTTTCAATCTTCTATAAATTAGCACTACAACCAAAGCTTTAATTGTATCACCAGGAATAAATACTAAGTTAGATATCAGTGCTTTCATAAATGGCATGTGAGCTATGGCTGTCAACCCTACTGCTCCTAAAACATCTATGAAGATAACACCTACTGTCCAGACAATCAAAAGTTCTAGCCAGAAATTTGCATATGAAAATCTCTTTAGTCCGTAACCTATTAATGCTGCTGCAAATGGGTAAGCATAAATATAGCCAGCGGTTGCTCCAACAAAGACTGCAACTCCACCTCTACCACCTGTCATTAATGGTAATCCAACTGCTACGAGTAGTAAGAAAATAATAACTGATAAAAATCCACGCTTAGAGCCTAAAATAGCCCCAGCTAACATTATTCCCATGTTTTGTAAAACTAATGGAACAGGAATAAATCCCAAAGGAATTGGTGGTACAAATCCTAATACAATAATAATTGCTGTCATCATCGCAATTAATGCTACATTTTTTGTTTTCAATTCTCTTCCTCACTTTCTAATTCAAAACATATAGATATTATACCCTATACTTCGATAATTGTTAACCTATTTTTATATTTAAGTTAACAATAAACACAAAAATAAATCCCAGTAGTTTCCTACTGAGATTAATTCTAAAATGCTCCACCACCAGAGCCACCACCAAATCCACCAGAACTACCACCAGAAAAGCCACCGGATCCGCCTGATGGTGAGGAATAATTTCCCATTCCTCTGGTAAAGCTACTATTAAAATCATTACTAAAATTAGCAATTCCATTATGATAGATGAATGGATAGTAGTAAATAAAATTACTATTTTGCAGTTCTTCACTTGTAAAGTTATCAATTAAGGCTTTAGATACTTTTTTAGATAATCCTAAAGCAACTGCATATGGTAACAATCCTTCCCATAAAACAATGTCACCAACTTCTTTAAGATTAAATCTACCAATATCGTCCATCATACGATAAAAACCTCGCAGCTCTGTCATTCCAGCTGCACCTGTTTTGGTATAAATTGAACCTTTCATTATAAAGTATAGAATTGAGGCCACTAGTAACACTAAGCTTACCCCCATGACCCATAGAGCGGCTGAATTATCAGTGACAATGAGTCCCACAATTAATATTAACAGCAAAATACCAGAAATGATTGCTCTTCTAATCATAGCTGATTTTGCATTATCCGAAACCCATCCTAGTTTGCTAGCCTTAGTTCTAACTGATTTCTGCCAAGCCTTATACGCATTTACAACATTCATATGTTCATGCTTTTTCTTACCGTATTTCTTTATTTGTTTCATACTTACCTGCTTGGTATCACCTATTTTATTAAACAACAATTTTAATATTTCATTATTGGATAACGCTGTTTCATCCAGTAAGGTTAAAAGATAGTCTTTCTTTTTATTTGGGATTGGTTCAATTTTTATTACTCTTTTTACTGATAGCTCTAGTAAATAAGCACTTAACGCCTTGTTATCAGGATCTGTATCTCTAAATAAACTTTGCGCTACCGCAGCTTCATAATTTGGTAGCTCGAACACATGAGGGGCGTTCTTAACTGATAATGGACGGTAAGTCTTCTCCTTTAGTGGCATCAAATTATACAAGATACTTCCAAAAGATCCCACACAGATTACCACAAACATCGCTCCAGCCCAAAGTCTATCTTTTCTTTCCTGCGCTTTACGTTTTCGATTAGCTTCTAAGGCTAGTTGTTTTTCCTGTTTCTGAACCTCAGCCTTATGCTTTTCATTTCGTACGTTAGTATTCTCCGGAGTAAGAGCTACTGGAAATAAAATATGACTTTCTACAAAATTTTTAGCTGGTAATTCTGCCAAACTAAGTGTTACCTGCCCTGATTTCTTATCTACTTTTGTCGTTCCTGTTAACGGTCCATGACTCCAAGCTTGCAAATCAGAGACATCTTGTCCTGGCAATTTAATCGTCACTTTTACATTATTTAACTCTGTTTCCCAGCCATCGCCAATTACTTTAAAATTCAATTCAGCTGTATCTTTCCAATTAATAACAGCATTATTTAATACATATTGATATGTGAAATTCACTTCTTGATTATCAGCGTTATGATAGACCTTAAATAAATATCCTTTATCATCATGCGTTAGTTTATATGTATTATTTTCCGCACTATCATTTTGTTGGGCTTCTTGTCCATTAATCCATACTTGAGTTTGACTTATTTGCTGATTACTTTCCAAATTTTGACGATAATATACGCCGTGTGCTTCATCTGGAAAATCATAGCGAATATGTCTTTTAATTATTAATGATCCATTTTTTTGAACATCAACATTAACTGTATAGTCCTTTACATCATAATTTACATCAGCTTGAATATTCTTTATTCCTATTAGCGAGAGGAATATGCAACAAAGAATAAGTACTATGTTCCTTTTCATCATCCCACCTCTTTCTATTTCACACCTTAATTATACCAAATAAGATTTATCTACTAAAATTTCAAAATATCGTCAATTATTTTAACAAATCTTTAGTTATCGTTTACATTTACTTTATAACACTCTGTTAATATAAGAATCGTTGATACAGATAAGTGTTTCTTTTAGAAATGAGCTGATTAAAATGAATGAAAAAAATGTAGAAGTTAAAATTAATGAAAATGATATTGTCCCTGCACAAGTTATAAAAGTTAATAATAAAACAATTACTCTAAAAACCGAAGACAATGAGATTATTACGATTGATAGACCAAAAAGTACTATCAAAGATAAACTCTTCTTAAAAACTATGATTGATATTTTACGTAGTGGTATTTGGATTCCAGTAAATAAGAAGTTAAAACAATTACTACGTTATGATTGGTTTGATTCTCTAGAAGAATATCAATTTTTATAAAGAAAATTAAATAATTTCTCAATAATAAAAAGATTGCTAGAGATCGTTTTAATAATGATCTCTAGCAATTTTTACTTTTATATTCGATTAATTCCTTTTATCCTATCTTCAGTATTTAACAAGAAAATTACCGTTTTAAACATTCCCTTATTAATTAATCTTCTGAAAATTTTCCCACGCTTAGATAGTGCTTTATCAAAAATATTACTATCAAAACCTTCATACTGTCCTTCACGTACAATATCTTCTAACTTTACTTTAGCTTCTGTATAAGTCAAGCGTCCAGTTCTCACTAAAGGTGCAAAATAGCATTCAATTAAGAAAATTATCCCAGTTATACCAAAACGTATTTTAATTTTCTCGATCGTCGGGTCAGTCTCAAATCTAGATAATATTTCTAACATATACTTACGAAAAAACAATTCATTAGTTAGGTTATATTCATTGAATAGATGCACTGAACTAGATTCATGAACTACATAAAAATTACTATTTATTTTCACTATCTTGTCTGCCACTGATATTGCATTGAAAATAAATAAGGTATCTTCCCCTACACGTAATTCATCACTAAAGAATATGTTATTTTCAATTAAAAATGATCGCAAATATATTTTATTCTGTATTCCAGCGCTAATTACATGTTTGCCTAACATCGAAATTTCTGCCAAAACTTTTGCTCTGTTACCATCCTTATTTAGATCTATAGTCTCATTTCTATTCGTATCAAAAATTATTACCTCAGCGTTTTGGGCTAACTTTTCTTTCAAATCAACTACATCTACTAAGGCAAGTTCGTCATCACTATCAACAAAAGTTATATAACGTCCTTTACTATATTTAATTCCCGTATTTCTAGCTTTACTTACCCCACCATGTGAATTTTGTATTAATTTTAATGCTAATGGCTGACTCTTTTCATGTAAATTTTTAAAAATTTCCACTGTCTTATCAGTAGACCCATCGTCTATAGCTAGCACCTCTACTAAACTTTCTTAATCCTTAAAAGCCTCCGAAATACTAATAATAAGTCTCTCAATACTACTTTCTACATTATACATTGGTATTACAATCGTAATTAGATAATCTTCCACCCCTATTTTCTCCCTGAGTTTAATTAATTTTCTTGGTACAGTTTCTTAACAACATCTACATCGCGAGGTTGAATCGTATAATAAGATCCTGCCGGTTGCATAACTGATACTTCGTTGGTATGATCTAGTCCTATCGCATGTCCCAACTCATGTTCAGCAGTATTAATAATTCGTTGTTCACTATAACCATATGTGGCACTTTCTAGATAATATCGATTTAAATAAACTGTGGCCTTAATAATACGCTTAGTTTGCTCATCAGTTGTAGTATCTGTTGTTCCAGCAGTTCCATCATCATTTTCCATTAACTTACCTACTATGTCTGCGTCTTTCTTATCATTCACAATCTTAAATGTAAATGCACCGGTATTATTCCACTGCTTTATTGCTGACACAAAGGCATTGTATAAAGTACTATCATCAATGTCTATATAGACTGTAGCTGTATTGTTAGGCCAACGGTTATTGTCATATTTAACATTATCCGTTTGTACTTTATTCTTCTGTTCTCCACTTTCAAGTGTATAATTGGTCTTTTTTCCTAATAATTCTTCTACTTGATTTACATATGGCATTATCGCCTGTAAATATCGTGGTGTTGTTAAGACTTTTTGTATTCCTACTAGAATTACTGCTATAATTCCTAACCTTACTATTAGTCGAAAAATAGTCTTCACACTATCCCATCCTTAGCTTAATTTACCTGCTATTTTAACATACACTTAGTTATAAATTGTGTATCTTAAGACTTTTTTATAATCCTAAATCGTGTTTATCTGTTACAACTAAAATTGTATCTCCCTTATCAAAAGTCAAATTAGGGCCAATATCTGTCTGCAAATCATTATTTCGTCTAATCGCAATTACATTGAGACCATATTTTGAACGTAAATCTAATTCCGCCAATGGTTTATGTAACCATTCATCTTTAACATTTATTTCTATTATTGAAATTTTATCTGAAAGTTCTATGTAATCTAAGAAATTTTTTGCAACTAAATTATGAGCTGTTCGCACCGCACCATCGCGTTCAGGAATTACCACTCGATCAGCTCCAACTTTTTTAAAAATCGTTCTCTGTGTATCATCCGATGCTTTAGCTATTACTAAGGGTACCCCTGCATCTTTAGCTGCTATAATTGCCATGATCGAAGCACTGAGGTTACCTGACATTGAAACAACCACACCATCCATATTATTCAATCCCAGTTTCTCGTATGCCATTTCATTTAATGCATCGATTGAAATAGCCATCGTTACATCATCAGCAATTGCTGTGATCTTATTTTCATTCTTGTCTACTGCTAACACATCGGCTCCTATTTCCATTAATTCATAAGAAACGCTTCGGCCGAATTCTCCTAAACCGAAAACTGCATATGATCTGTCCATTCTTTTACCTACCTTCTTTTTAACCTACTCGAATATTTCCCGGGGCATACTTAAGATTTGCATGATGTTTTCTTCTCATTAATGCTAATAAAATAGAGATTGGCCCTACTCTACCTAAGTACATGCAAACTATGATTAAATATTTCGCTGCTGTTGTTAAATGTGGGGTTAAATCACGACTTATACCCACCGTTCCCAAAGCACTATAAACTTCAAAGACATTATCTGTCATATCTCCAGGTTGGATAAAGTACATCAGTAACACCGCTAAAATACTTGCTGCAACACTAATCAGTGTGATTGCAATTGCCTTTCTAGTTGTTTGACGTGGCACTTGGCGTTTGAAACAAATTGCTTCTGGTTCACCCTTTATTGTTGCTCTAACTTCAGCTAATATTACTGCTAATGTAGTTGTTTTAATCCCACCAGCTGTACCAGTTGGAGAACCACCAATAAACATTAAGAATACTGTCAACATTACTGATGGAATGGTTAAGTTTGCTTGAGGAATAGTTACAAAACCAGCTGTTCTAGTAGTCACAGATTGGAATAGTGCCTCTAACATCGCCTGACTATTTTTAACACTACCTAATGTGTTAGGATTACTTCTTTCAAAAAGATAATATAGGATTGCTCCACCAAATATCAAGACAAATGTTGTTGTCAAAACCATCTTAGTATGTTGTGACAGTGTATTTTTTAATCTTTTTCCCCTACCATTTTTGTAGTAACGGTACTGATTAACAAAACCTTTTATTAATTCATTCCATACTGTAAAACCTAGACCTCCACAAACAATAAGTAGCATTGTTACGATATTCAGCCACCAATTACCTGCATAAGCAATTAAACTATTATCTGCCAATAAGTCAATTCCGGCATTACAAAAAGCAGATACTGAATGAAAAATTGAATACCAACTTCCTGTAAGAAAACCAAAGTGTGGTATGAAATATATAGAATAAGCTATTGCTCCTAATCCTTCTATCATCAATGACTCTTTAATGACTCGAATTACAAAATTTACAATTCCTTTATTATTATCTAGATTAAAAGCATCAGCCATTAATAATCTATTTTGTAGTGATATTCGCTTACCAGTTGCAAAAAAGGCTAACGACATCAGCGTTATCGTTCCTAAACCTCCAAGCTGGATTAGCAATAAAATTACGATATGTCCTAGGCTCGACCAATGAGTTGCTGTCGTAACTGTTACTAATCCAGTAATACAGACACTTGTTGTTGCAGTAAATAATGCATCAACAAAATCTGTACTTTCTCCATCCGCACTCATAATAGGCAACATTAAAATCAAGCTACCAATCATTATCGCTAGTAGAAAACTCAAAGTAATAATTTGAATTCGAGACAAGCCCTGCCTCGTTCGCATTTTTCTTCTTCCGTACATATTAATCCCTTATTCTCTATAAAATAAAAATCATAACATTACAATTAATATATCATAATTTCTCGAATTACTAAAAAAGCATACTTAGAAATGATTTCCAAATATGCTTTTACTTTATGCTTCTAATATTACAAATCCGTACTGACCTATTTCGGATTTTTCATCTACAATATTTTGACCTAAAATTAATTTAGCATGTTTAGGTAAGACAAATTTTATTCCATTGTAGCCAAAATTAAATAAAGCAAATAATCTTCTTTTATCTTTTCTTCTGATAAAACTTACATAATCATAACTATCACTAATCTGGCCCCACTCAAAACTGCCTTCACTTAGAATTTTATAGTTTTGCAACCTAAAATTATTCAACACTTTGATAAAACGCATCATCTTATCGTCTTGATCTTCTTGGTTCCAATCCATTCCTGCTAGATTACTTGGAAAATCGTGTCCTGAAAGACCTAGTTCTGTTCCATAAGTAATCGCTGGACTACCCTTTAATAAATACATAAAGGTTAACAAGGAGCGCATCAAAGCCTTATTTTCGCGACAGCGCGTTAAAATTCTCGAAGATGTTAAATCATCCAATGTTCTTAAAGTCACTCGACTTAGCTTGGTATTTTGAGCTAACATTTGGCGACTTAATTGATACTTAAATTCACTAGCGGCGATTTTCTTATCTCTAGCAAAATTCAATAATAAATTACCCAAAGCATCATCTGTCATCGCATCAAAATCACCTAATTGAACTACACTAGTAGTGCTCAATTCTGATTTCCCAACTAGGTAAAAATCAGGTTTCATCTTCTTAAGGTTTCGGTTTAATAAATGTACAAATTCTCGACTCAATTTATCAGCATGATCCAATATTAATCCATCAATCTCAAAATGTTCTACCCAATATTTTATTGCTTGAATTAGATATGTTTGAACTTCTGGATTTTTTAAATTCAATGTTGGATAATGTGGATTTAACTCACTGAATTTATAATTAGCTCTGACAATATTTTTATTATGTGGATCTTGGCTATATTTAGGTGGAAATCCCTTAATATTAAACCAATCTACATATTTCGCATGTTGTCCCTCTTCTAGAATTTCACGCCATTGTCTAGAATTATCACTTAAATAAGCTAAATTCATTTTTAGTACTACTTTCATATTGCGGCGATGTAAGTTGCTGACTAACATCTTGAAGAGATCTTTATTGCCAAACTGGCTATCAATGCTATAAAAATCATTAGTAGTTAATTTAAATGGTCCATCACCTTCAAAAATAGAAGATAGCACAATGCCATTAATACCTAAATTTTGTAAATAATCTAGTTTACTCAAAATACCAGTTAGATCTCCGCCTAAAATTTGAGTTGTATTATCTTCATTCTCGGATAACTTAGCTAGATTATCGTTGCCATTAGCAAATCTATCA
Organism: Ligilactobacillus salivarius; assembly: GCF_035231985.1. NCBI lineage: Bacteria > Bacillati > Bacillota > Bacilli > Lactobacillales > Lactobacillaceae > Ligilactobacillus > Ligilactobacillus salivarius. The sequence goes on along the minus strand of NZ_CP117983.1, from coordinate 121,054 downwards.
ATTTGAATTTGATACCAGACTGTCTTTGTAACCCAATCTGGAATTTGCGTTACTTGTCGCATATCTCTATTTTCAATGATAAATCCATGTGGTGAATTAGCATTTTCTTCCGTAGCTTCACATAAACGCTGGGCGTCATAAAGTCCCACATTGCCGTAAGTATCTGTAACTTTAAATACATACTGTGCTTCATTTTTGTTTAATTTTAGTATGACTTCCCAATAATCATGATATCTAGTTGCGAAAATTTTCTGCATAAAAAAGCTTTCATATCTCCAGCTATCATTATTATTTCCGCTAACTTCACCTACCAAAACTGTTACATCCGCTAAATCATTGTGGGCTGATTGTAATTGAAGGTGTAGTTCATCCTTATTTTCATAATAAGCCATCTCACTTGCTGGTATATGTAATATCGCTGCTTTATTCAACTAACATCCCACCTTTACAATTTCTCTTAGCATTATTATACAACATCGCTTACATTTTAAGGAAAATAAAAAGTATCCGACCCCTAATTAAGTCAGATACTCTTACCATTTATTCTTATCTTGCAGTTACTGCTACTAAATTGTCACCATGATTTACTTTTGTATTGTCAATTCTATCAACAGAAGCATAGTTCATAGTGTTTGTAACAACAACCATTACTGTAGTGTCGTAGCCAGCTGCTTTGACTGCATCTAAATCAACAGTTCCTAACTTGTCGCCCTTCTTAACTTTTTGGCCTTGTTTTACGAATGATTCGAAATGTTGACCTTTCAAGTTAACTGTATCAATGCCGACATGGATTAATACTTCAGCGCCATTATCTGATTTCAAGCCATAAGCATGCTTAGTTTCATAAGCAACTGTTAATTCACCATCAACTGGAGCGTAGATTGTACCATCAGTTGGAACAACTGCAGCACCATTACCCATTGCTAGAGTAGAGAAAACAGGATCGTTTACGTCAGTTAATTTCTTTGATTCACCACTAATTGGAGCTGCAACAACTTCATCGTTTAATTTGCTTTCAGCAGCTACTTGTTCTTCAACTTTTGCTTCTGTTTCAGCAGCTTCAGATGCAGATACAACAGGAGCTACTTGTTCTTCTTTCATATGACCTTTACCGTAGATAAATGTCAAGGCGAATGCTACAGCGAAACTGATTAATTCAGCAACAACGTACATTGGAATTGATTTTGGATAAATGGATAGGAATCCGATAAATCCAGCAGCACCCATTGAAGCTGCGATAATGTGCATTAAGCCTGCAAATGCAGCTGCCACACCAGAACCAATTAAAGCACAGAAGAATGGGAATTTATACTTCAAGTTTACCCCGAATAAAGCTGGTTCAGTAATTCCTAGTAAAGCAGATACACCAGCAGATGAGGATAGACCCTTCATCTTCTTATCTTTTGTTAAGAAGTAAATTGCGAATGTTGCAGCACCTTGAGCAACGTTAGCCATTGATGCAACAACGAAGATAAAGTCACCGGCACCATGTCCGTTAGCAAATGCTGTAACTAATTGTGTTTCGATTGCAGGGAAACTTTGATGCAAACCTGTCATAACAATTGCAGAATATGTTAAACCAAAAATACCCATACCAACAAAACTTGTTGTGTCGTATAACCATACAATACCGTTTGTTAACATATCAGATACAGTCTTTAGAACTGGTCCAATTACTGTAAATGTTAAGAAACCTGTAATCATAACTGAAAGTAATGGTGTGAATGTGAAGTCAACAGCTGCTGGTAACCACTTGTGGAATCTCTTTTCCAAGAAGGCAAGTACCCATACGGCAGCGATTACAGGAATAACCTGATAAGCGTAGTTTGTTTGAGCAACATGCATTCCGAAGATGTCCCAGTATTTAGCAGTCTTACCTAAATCTGGAGAAGTCATAATCATACCAATAGCAGCACCTAAGAAACGGTTAGCACCAAAACGCTTAGAAGCTGAGATTGCAACTAGAATTGGCATGAAGATAAATGGAGCAGCAGACATTAATTGAATCATGTCTGATAAGCCCTTAATAACTGGAGATGTTGAAACAATTGACTTAGGTCCGAATAATCCAGGTTGAGTTAAGAAATTGTTCAAAGCCATCAACAAACCACCAGCAACTAAGGCAGGGATAATTGGTACAAAAATATCTGATAATAGCTTGATAAATGCCATTACTGGGTTAAACTTTTGACCTTGTTCAGCAACTTTCTTTAAATCATCAGTAGATAATTCCTTTAAACCTGTATCTTTAATCAATTCATCATAGACGTTATTTACATCGCCCGGTCCAATGATAACTTGATATTGTCCATTTGTTTTAAATGTTCCTTTTACATCTGGATCAGCATCGAGAGCAGCTTGGTTTACTTTCTTATCGTCTTTAAGTACCAAACGTAATCTCGTAGCACAGTGAGCGGCAGCGATTAAATTATCTCTACCAACAGCGTCAACTACATTTTTAGCAACTTTTTTGTGATCCATGATCTACACTTCCTTCTCATCTAAATTTACGCTTTCTTGAAAACGCTTAATGATTATTACACTATTTATGATAACGCATTTTTATTATATGTCAATCGTTTATCACAAAAAATATTTTATTTCTTTTAAAGACCCCATTAAAACGCTGATGAAATCTATATTCTCTCTACTTAATTAAATTTTATGAATATCGTTTAGCAATTTTGACTTAAAATTCTCCAAAAATCTCTATTTCAGATAAAAATCCAATATTTCATGACAATTTCATTGATTTGTTCCTTATTTAACCGCTTTTTTACATGCTATAATAATGCTTGTAGTTATGTTATACGATTGACATTTTTTCAATATTAAATATAATAACAAGTAAGAATACGTTTACAATAATAGGAGGAATTATTATGGAATGGACACGCGAATCACGTTATAAAAAATATTCTGAATGGGATGCGGAAACTTTATTGAAATTACAGGCACAAGCAACAGCTTCAAAATACCAAATGTCTTATCATATCCGCCCTCAATCAGGCTTATTGAATGATCCTAACGGTTTTTCTTACTTTAATGATGAATACCATGTTTTCTATCAATCCTATCCATTTGGTGCAGTTCATGGTTTAAAATCTTGGGTTCATTTAACTTCTCCAGATTTAGTTCACTGGAAGAACCTCGGATTAGCAATCAATGCTGATACTAAATACGATAGTCATGGTGCTTACTCTGGTTCAGCACGTGTTATCGATGATAAATTATTCTTAATGTATACTGGTAATCATCGTAGTAAAGAATGGGTTCGTTACCCTTATCAAATTGGTGCGATCATGGACAAGGACAACAATATTACTAAACTTGATAAACCTATGATTGAACCTGTAGATCATATAACAGAACATTTTCGTGATCCACAATTACTAAAACATCGCGATGAATACTTTGTTATCTTAGGTGCTCAAGATGCTGAAACAAAGACTGGTAAAATCTCACTCTTCCGTTCAAAAGATTTAAAGAACTGGCAAGACCTAGGTTATCTTGATTTTACTGAAGAAGAAATGGGATACATGGTAGAATGTCCTAATTTAGTCTTTGTTGATGATCAACCTGTACTTATTTTCTGCCCACAAGGTTTAGATAAGAAAGTTGCTAATTATGAAAATATCTATCCTAATATGTATATTGTTGGTTCAGATATTCGTTTAGACAAAGCTAAATTCAATACTAATCAAAAAGCACCTCTAAATCTTGACGATGGTTTTGATGTTTATGCTACACAAGCATTCAATGCACCTAATGGTAAAGCTTATGCTATTTCTTGGATTGGACTTCCTGACATCTCTTATCCAACTGATAGTGAAAACTGGGCTAACTGCTTAAGTCAGGTTAAAGAATTATCTGTAGTTGATGGTGAATTATACCAACGTCCTGTTCCAGCTATGGCATCACTTAGAGAAGAAGGAACTCTTGTTAGAAGTGAAGAAGTATTTGATGGCCAACAAATTGTCCACTCTGCAGCTTCAAAACATTATGAATTAAAACTTGATCTTACAGCTGGTCAAAATGGTAATTTATTCCTAGCAGCTAATAAAGATTTATCCCAAGGAATTGAAATTAAATTCTCTACTGCTGATGATGCTTTCCTTACAGTAGATCGTAGTAAGGCTGGTATTCCTTTCGCAGAAGATTACGGTACAACTAGAACTATTGCTTTGCCAGCTAACAAACAACTTAGCTTAGATATATTCGTTGACGGTTCTGTTTGCGAAATCTTTGTTAATAATGGTAGACATACCTTAACTTTAAGATTTTTTGCTCCTGATGGTAATAATAAGATTGCATTTATTAGTGATAAAAAGCTACAATATACTGGTACCTATTGGAATATGAAAAATATTTAGTTAAGGAGTGAAAGTTATATGCGAGCTAAATTAAGCGATGTTGCTAAAAAGGCTGGCGTTTCTCCTACAACTGTTTCACGTGTTATTAATAATTACGGTTATATTAGTGATAAAACTCGTAATAAAGTACATGAAGCAATGAAGGAGTTAAATTACCAACCTAACTCATTAGCCCGCTCGCTACACGGTAAAAAGACTAATCTAGTTGGCTTAATATTTCCTGGTGTTTCCAATCCATTTTTTGGTGAATTGGTCGAAGAAATAGAAAATAAACTTTTTGAAGATGGTTATAAGGTTATTTTATGTAATGCAGCTTATAATAAAGAAAAAGAACGTTCTTATTTGAGAATGCTTTTAGCTAACCAAGTTGATGGTATTATTGCTGGTGCTCACAATTTGGGTATTGATGAATATCAAGAATTTGGTTTACCAATTGTTTCTTTTGATAGAAGTTTATCTGAAAATGTTCCTATTGTTAGTTCGGATAACTATAAAGGTGGAGTTATTGCTACTCAAGAGTTGTACGATGCTGGTTGTCGACATATATATTTCGTAGGTAATCCAGTTCAAAAAGGTAATCCAACTGACCATCGACTTTCAGGGTATCGTGATACAATTAAAAAGTTAGGTTTAACCTTACATATTCATCCTGTATCTTTTTCAGAAACACCTATGCTTAAGATTATGGCAATTAAGCAACTACTTTCTGAGCACAAAGCAGATGGAATCGTATGTACCGATGATCTTACTGCATTGCTAGTCATTCAAGCAGCACAAGAACTTGGTATTAATATTCCTGAACAATTAAAGATAACTGGTTTTGATGGTACTAAATTTATCCAACAATATCATCCTGAATTATCAACTGTTGTTCAACCTACTAAAGATATTGCTGCTTTATTGGTTAAACTTCTAGAACGTAGAATTGCTCATCCTGATGAAGATCTAAAACAAAAAAGTTATATTTTACCTATTAGATTCATTAAGTCTAAAACAATTTCAGACAATTAAAAAAGTTCCTATCGAAAACCGGTAGGAACTTTTTACTATGCATATATCTATTCTATTATTCATAAGATAAATAAAAAAGCCAGGAATTACTTCCTAGCTCTCATTTGCACGGCGACTTCCTACCCTCGCAAGAGGCGTTCCTCTAACTACTCTCGGCGTTACGAAGCTTAACTTCTGTGTTCGGAATGGGAACAGGTGTATCCTTCGTGCCATCATCACCGCACTATTTACTTGAGATTTTATTCTCTCAAAACTAGATATCATTTATCTCTTTCACCGAAAACTCACGTTTTCTCTACTTGGTTAAGTCCTCGATCGATTAGTAATGGTCCGCTCCATGCCTCGCAGCACTTCCACTTCCATCCTATCTACCTGATCATCTTTCAGGGATCTTACTTACTTACGTAATGGGAAATCTTATCTCGAGGTGAGTTTCGCACTTAGATGCTTTCAGCGTTTATCTCATCCATACTTAGCTACCCAGCGATGCTCCTGGCGGAACAACTGGTACACCAGCGGTATGTCCATCCCGGTCCTCTCGTACTAAGGACAGATCCTCTCAAATTTCCTACGCCCGCGACGGATAGGGACCGAACTGTCTCACGACGTTCTGAACCCAGCTCGCGTACCGCTTTAATGGGCGAACAGCCCAACCCTTGGGACCGACTACAGCCCCAGGATGCGATGAGCCGACATCGAGGTGCCAAACCTCCCCGTCGATGTGAACTCTTGGGGGAGATAAGCCTGTTATCCCCAGGGTAGCTTTTATCCGTTGAGCGATGGCCCTTCCATACGGAACCACCGGATCACTAAGCCCGACTTTCGTCCCTGCTCGACTTGTAGGTCTCGCAGTCAAGCTCCTTTATGCCTTTACACTCTGCGAATGATTTCCAACCATTCTGAAGGAACCTTTGGGCGCCTCCGTTACCTTTTAGGAGGCGACCGCCCCAGTCAAACTGCCCACCTGACACTGTCTCCCGCCGTGATTGCCGGCGAGGGTTAGAGTGTTCATACAACGAGGGTAGTATCCCACCAATGCCTCCATCGAAACTAGCGTTCCGACTTCTACGGCTCCTACCTATCCTGTACAAGTTGTACAAACACCCAATATCAAGCTACAGTAAAGCTCCATGGGGTCTTTCCGTCCTGTCGCGGGTAACCCGCATCTTCACGGGTATTATAATTTCACCGAGTCTCTCGTTGAGACAGTGGCCCAGATCGTTACGCCTTTCGTGCGGGTCGGAACTTACCCGACAAGGAATTTCGCTACCTTAGGACCGTTATAGTTACGGCCGCCGTTTACTGGGGCTTCAATTCTGAGCTTCGCTTACGCTAACCCATCCTCTTAACCTTCCAGCACCGGGCAGGCGTCAGCCCCTATACTTCATCTTACGATTTTGCAGAAACCTGTGTTTTTGATAAACAGTCGCCTGGGCCTATTCACTGCGGCTGAGCTTGCGCTCAGCACCCCTTCTCCCGAAGTTACGGGGTCATTTTGCCGAGTTCCTTAACGAGAGTTCTCTCGCTCACCTTAGGCTACTCGCCTCGACTACCTGTGTCGGTTTGCGGTACGGGTGATTAAACTCTAACTAGAAGCTTTTCTTGGCAGTGTGACGTCTCTCACTTCGCTACTAAATTTCGCTCCTCATCACAACTTGTCCTTAAGTAGATAAGCATTTGACTCATCTACAGACTTATTGCTTGAACGTACATATCCAACAGTACGCATCGATAGCCTCCTGCGTCCCTCCATTGTTCAAACAAGTTTAACCAGTACAGGAATCTCAACCTGTTATCCATCGCCTACGCCTCTCGGCCTCGGCTTAGGTCCCGACTAACCCTGGGAGGACGAGCCTTCCCCAGGAAACCTTAGTCATACGGTGGACCAGATTCTCACTGATCTTTCGCTACTCATACCGGCATTCTCACTTCTAAGCACTCCACTAGTCCTTACGGTCTAGCTTCGCCGTCCTTAGAACGCTCTCCTACCATGTACCTTACGGTACATCCACGATTTCGGTAATGTGTTTAGCCCCGTTACATTTTCGGCGCAGGATCACTCGACTAGTGAGCTATTACGCACTCTTTAAATGGTGGCTGCTTCTAAGCCAACATCCTAGTTGTCTATGCAATTCCACATCCTTTTCCACTTAACACATATTTTGGGACCTTAATCGGTGGTCTGGGCTGTTTCCCTTTCGACTACGGATCTTATCACTCGCAGTCTGACTCCCGGATATAAATCTGTGGCATTCGGAGTTTATCTGAATTCAGTAACCCAAGACGGGCCCCTAGTCCAAACAGTGCTCTACCTCCACGATTCTCAACTCCGAGGCTAGCCCTAAAGCTATTTCGGAGAGAACCAGCTATCTCCAAGTTCGTTTGGAATTTCACCTCTACCCACACCTCATCCCAGCATTTTTCAACATACACGGGTTCGGTCCTCCAGTGCGTTTTACCGCACCTTCAACCTGGACATGGGTAGGTCACCTGGTTTCGGGTCTACGTCAACGTACTATCTCGCCCTATTCAGACTCGCTTTCGCTACGGCTCCGGACTTTCCTCCTTAACCTCGCACGCTAACGTAACTCGCCGGTTCATTCTACAAAAGGCACGCCATCACTCATTAACGAGCTCTGACTACTTGTAGGCATATGGTTTCAGGAACTATTTCACTCCCCTCCCGGGGTGCTTTTCACCTTTCCCTCACGGTACTGGTTCACTATCGGTCACTAGGTAGTATTTAGCCTTGGGAGATGGTCCTCCCGGATTCCGACGGAGTTTCACGTGTTCCGCCGTACTCAGGATCCTGAACTGAGGAAACGAAGTTTCGCTTACGAGGCTATCACTCTCTTTGGCTAATCTTCCCAGATTATTCAACTACTTCATTTCTTGGTAACTCAAATGTTCAGTCCTACAACCCTAAGAAGCAAGCTTCTTAGTTTGGGCTCTTCCCGGTTCGCTCGCCGCTACTGAGGGAATCGAATTTCTTTCTCTTCCTGTGGGTACTTAGATGTTTCAGTTCCCCACGTCTACCTTCAACTAAGCTATGAATTCACTTAGTGATAACAGGCGGTAAAACCTGTTAGGTTTCCCCATTCGGAAATCTCCGGATCATAGTTTACTTACAACTCCCCGAAGCATATCGCAGTTAGTCACGTCCTTCATCGGCTCCTAGTGCCAAGGCATCCACCATACGCCCTTAATAACTTAACCTAATATTATCTAACGATAATAGGTTATGAGTTTAGCGATTAAGAACTATAATTCTTGTTTTAAACTCTTTAAAACGCGGTGTTCTCGGTTTATTTTTAAGAAATAAATCAATATCTAGTTTTCAAAGAACAAAATCTTGAGAGATATGACCTCTCAAAACTAAACAAAGTATTCGATAAATGTACAGGTTCCGTAATTATTCCTTAGAAAGGAGGTGATCCAGCCGCAGGTTCTCCTACGGCTACCTTGTTACGACTTCACCCCAATCATCTGTCCCACCTTAGACGGCTGGCTCCTTGCGGTTACCCCACCGGCTTTGGGTGTTACAAACTCTCATGGTGTGACGGGCGGTGTGTACAAGGCCCGGGAACGTATTCACCGCGACATGCTGATTCGCGATTACTAGCGATTCCGACTTCATGTAGGCGAGTTGCAGCCTACAATCCGAACTGAGAACGGCTTTAAGAGATTAGCTAAACCTCGCGGTCTCGCGACTCGTTGTACCGTCCATTGTAGCACGTGTGTAGCCCAGGTCATAAGGGGCATGATGACTTGACGTCGTCCCCACCTTCCTCCGGTTTGTCACCGGCAGTCTCGCCAGAGTGCCCAACTTAATGCTGGCAACTGACAACAAGGGTTGCGCTCGTTGCGGGACTTAACCCAACATCTCACGACACGAGCTGACGACAGCCATGCACCACCTGTCACTTTGTCCCCGAAGGGAAAGCCTAATCTCTTAGGTGGTCAAAGGATGTCAAGACCTGGTAAGGTTCTTCGCGTTGCTTCGAATTAAACCACATGCTCCACCGCTTGTGCGGGCCCCCGTCAATTCCTTTGAGTTTCAACCTTGCGGTCGTACTCCCCAGGCGGAATGCTTATTGCGTTAGCTGCGGCACTGAAGGGCGGAAACCCTCCAACACCTAGCATTCATCGTTTACGGCGTGGACTACCAGGGTATCTAATCCTGTTTGCTACCCACGCTTTCGAACCTCAGCGTCAGTTACAGACCAGAGAGCCGCTTTCGCCACTGGTGTTCTTCCATATATCTACGCATTTCACCGCTACACATGGAGTTCCACTCTCCTCTTCTGCACTCAAGTCTTCCAGTTTCCAATGCACTACTCCGGTTAAGCCGAAGGCTTTCACATCAGACTTAAAAGACCGCCTGCGTTCCCTTTACGCCCAATAAATCCGGACAACGCTTGCCACCTACGTATTACCGCGGCTGCTGGCACGTAGTTAGCCGTGACTTGCTGGTTAGATACCGTCATCGAATGAACAGTTACTCTCACTCGTGTTCTTCTCTAACAACAGAGTTTTACGATCCGAAGACCTTCTTCACTCACGCGGCGTTGCTCCATCAGACTTGCGTCCATTGTGGAAGATTCCCTACTGCTGCCTCCCGTAGGAGTTTGGGCCGTGTCTCAGTCCCAATGTGGCCGATCAACCTCTCAGTTCGGCTACGTATCATCACCTTGGTAGGCCGTTACCCCACCAACTAGTTAATACGCCGCGGGTCCATCTAAAAGCGATAGCAGAACCATCTTTCATCTAAGGATCATGCGATCCTTAGAGATATACGGTATTAGCACCTGTTTCCAAGTGTTATCCCCTTCTTTTAGGTAGGTTACCCACGTGTTACTCACCCGTCCGCCACTCAACTTCTTACGGTGAATGCAAGCATTCGGTGTAAGAAAGTTTCGTTCGACTTGCATGTATTAGGCACGCCGCCAGCGTTCGTCCTGAGCCAGGATCAAACTCTCATTTTAAAGTTTGTGACTCATTATTTTTACTAGCGAATTGACTTCGCAAATGTTTTTGCTTCTTTATAGAAGCCCTGCACATTTGTTTCATCGAAACTTTGTTTAGTTTTCAAAGATCATATATCCAAATCGCTTGATGCGACTTTTATATTTTATCACTTGATGAATATTTGTCAAGAACTTTTTTTGAATAAAAATTCAAATCATATTCATAACTTTCATCTTGCGATAACTTTTATATCATATCATCAACATCAATTGATGTCAACAACAATTTAAAAATTATTTTTGATGTCGTCTTTCGTAACAGACAACGATATATACTATACCTTGATTTTTAGGTTACGTCAACAATTAATTTCAGTTTTTCTCAAAAAAATCTTCAATGCATACTTTATGAATAATAATTTTTTCGCCATATAATAGGAAGAAAAAATTCAAACTCTATTATTTAGCTCTTAAAATTATAGCTTTATTAAATAATTGCAAAAAGATTAAAAAAGATATTGATTTTTTAATATTTACTGATATAATAAAAGCAATTATTAATTCAGTAGATTATTTAGATGGGAGTAGATGATTATGCGTACATATTTTAATAGATTTAGCAACCGTATAATTTTAATTAGCTTAGCTATTATTATGATGCACGATGCGTCATCTAATATCTCAGCTAATTTTGAGTGAAGACTTTGATTCATCGTGCGTCTAGTATAGATTACATAACTAATAGTTGCAGCGGTGAATTGACTATATACTTTTTACCCACACTGCTCAACTAGCTCTGTGGGTTTTTCTTTATTCTAATTTATTGAATTTACATATTAAGGAGGAATTTTATTATGACAGCAAAAGAACCATTAACAACTCTTGATTGGGACAACTTGGGATTTGAATACATGGATCTCCCTTATCGTTATCGCGCTTATTGGAAAGATGGCGAATGGCATAAGGCAGGTTTAACTGAAGACTCTACACTTGCAATGAATGAAGGTTCAACAGCTCTTCATTATGGTCAACAAGCTTTTGAAGGTATGAAAGCTTACCGTACAAAAGATAACCATGTACAATTATTCCGTCCTGACCGCAATGCTGCCCGTTTACAAGACAGTTGTCGTCGCTTATTAATGCCTGAAGTTTCAACTGAAATGTTCATTGAAGCATGTAAATCAGTTGTTCGTGCAAATGAAGCTTATGTTCCACCATATGGCACTGGCGGTACTTTATACTTACGTCCATTAATCATTGGGGTTGGACCTAACATTGGTGTACATCCAGCTAAGGAATACATCTTTACTGTTTTTGCTATGCCTGTTGGAAATTACTTCAAGGGTGGCATGGTTCCTACTCGCTTCTTAGTTTCTAACTATGATAGAGCTGCTCATAAAGGTACTGGTGCAAGTAAAGTTGGTGGTAACTACGCTGCTAGTTTACTTCCTGGTGACAAAGCCCATAAAGAAGGTTTCTCCGATTGTATCTACCTTGATCCAGTTGAACATAAGAAGATTGAAGAAGTTGGTTCTGCAAACTTCTTCGGTATCACAAAAGATGGTAAGTTTGTAACTCCTAAATCACCATCTATCTTGCCTTCTGTTACTAAGTACTCTCTCTTGTATCTTGCTAAAGAACGCTTTGGTATGGAAGTTGAAGAAGGCGACGTTTATATCGATGAATTGGATCACTTTGCAGAAGCTGGTGCATGTGGTACAGCTGCTGTAATTTCTCCAATTGCTGGTTTCCAAGTTGGTGACAAGTATCATCAATTCTACAGTGAAACAGAAGTTGGACCTGTAACTAAGAAATTATATGATGAATTAACAGGAATTCAATTTGGTGATAAGCCTGCTCCTGAAGGCTGGGTTGTCCGCGTTGACTAATTAATTATTCTTGCTAAGTCAGCGTAAACCATTAAAAAACAATCTGCTACTTTGTAGTTGGTCAATGCTTAGCAAGTCAATAATTATAATTCCTCAAACTTAATTAAGTCAGTATGTCAATTCGCATACTGGCTTTTTTATATGTTTTTACTTATAGATTAGATTGCACTTTAATAATAAATTGTGGTATTCTTAATGAGATATATTTTAACATTTTATAATTTTCAGGAGTGTCGCCTATGCTAAAAAAAGCATTTATTTTTATTGTCAGTTGCTTATGTACTTTATTAATTTTTACTAACTTGAATAATAATCATGTTAATGCAGACACTAAAACCTACAATATCGGGACAGATGTTACTTATCCCCCTTTTGAATTCGCTAATAAGAATAATCAATATGTTGGAATAGATATCGATTTAATGAAAGCTATCGCTAAAGAAGAAGGATTTAAAGTTAATATTCAACCAATTGGATTTAACTCTGCCGTTCAATCTTTACAATCTGGACAAATTGATGGGGTTATTGCTGGGATGGCTATTACTGATGAACGTAAACAAAAATTCGATTTCTCAAAGCCATACTATAAAACAGGTTTCATCATGGCAGTTGCTAAAAATAGTAACATTACCAGCCTCAAACAACTACGTGGCAAACGCGTTGCTTTAAAAACTGGTACTGCCGCTGCTAACTATGCTCTTTCATTGAAAGACAAATATGGTTTTAAAACTGTAACTTTTGATGATTCCGACAACATGTACAATGATGTTGTTAACGGAAACTCTGTTGCTTGTTTTGAAGATATGCCCGTAATGCAATATGCAATTCAAACAGGTACTAAGTTGAAAATCGTTACTAAACCTGCTCAAAGTGGTTACTACGGTTTTGCAGTTATGAAAGGTAAGAACCAAGAACTTCTACATAAATTTGATGATGGTTTAGCTAAGTTAAAGAAAAATGGTGGTTATGATAAGATCGTAAATCGCTACATCAACCAAAATACAATTGCTGAACAAAAGAAAGCTAACGAAAATAGCAACAATGAACATACCTTTATTGGTTTGTTAAAACAAAACTCTGGCGTTTTCCTTAACGGTCTTTGGAAAACAATCTACCTAACTATTTTGGGTATTATCGGCGCAACTATCTTTGGGATTATCATTGGTTTCTTAGGAGTAATTCCTAACAAGTTCGCTCAAGGAGTTTCAACTACTGTTATTTATATCTTCCGTGGTCTTCCATTGCTAGTACTTGCCCTATTTATCTATAACGGTATTCCTAGCTTAACTGGTACTAAGATTCCAGCTTTCATCGCCGGCATCATCACTCTTACTTTAAACGAAGGTGCTTATACTGCTGCTTTTGTTAAAGGTGGAATTGAAGCCGTTGATAAAGGACAAATGGAAGCTGCTCGTAGTTTAGGATTATCATTTGGTAAAGCAATGAAGAAGATTATATTACCACAAGGAATTAAAATTATGGTTCCTTCATTCGTAAACCAATTTATCATTACTTTGAAGGATACTTCTATTCTTTCTATTATCGGTATTCTTGAACTTACACAAACTGGTAAAATTATCATCGCTCGTAACCTTGAAGGCTTCAAAGTTTGGGCAATTATCGGATTAATGTACTTAATCGTAATCACAGTTTTAACTTGGATTTCTAACTATTTACAAAAGAAAATGAATAGCTAATAAAAAATGTCGTTACTTATAATAAGTAGCGGCATTTTTTTGAAATCTTATTTTTTCTTCGTATTTTAAATAGGTCAAACACACTTTTGAAAGGATGGAATTATGGATAGAATACAAGAAGCAAAAAAATTAGAACGTGAACAGATTATTAAAGAAATCATTCAAAAACTCTCATACAAAGGATATCATTTAAACCGTATTATTACGATTATGCTTGATTTAACTGAGTTCAAAACTTACGAAATTACTAAATGTTATCACGAATTATATTTTAAATAAATTAATTTTTCCAAACAAAAAACTACTAGGTGCCTAAACATCTAGTAGTTTTACTTTTCTTATTTATCTTCTCCGTCGCGGACCTTTGCCATTAAGACATCGCATTTAGCTGTTCTAATTACATAAGATGCAACAGAACCAACAATCATTCTTTGTACAAAGTTCTTACCAGTAGAACCAACTACGATTAAATCATTACCGTATTCTGGTTGAAAATCTTGTGTGATAACTGCTTTAGGATTACCGAAACGTAGGTGAACACTAACCCTATCTGCATCTAGATTATATTCAGCTACAATCTTATCCTTAAGTTTTAACATATAGCCTTCATTTGCTTGTTCAATTTCGTAAATCTTTTGACCGTCAAGAGCAATCCCTGCCCCACCGTATTCAAGAGAATTTAAGTCTAAAACACGTAATACATCTAGATGAGTGTGGTCATTTCTCTTAGTAACTTCAATTGCTGTACGTAATGCTGCGTCTGCCCCTTTAGAACCATCAATTGCAACTAAGACACGTTTGTATTCTTGAGCCATAATAATCATCCTTTCTTTTGAATGCGTTTTATTTATCTAAGTTTATAATAGCCCTATACCCCTAAAAATTCAAGCTTTTTAATGTTTTTCGTCGAATATTCATCACAAATTTTTTCCAATCTATGTAAAAACAGCACCAACAAAACTGCTGTCTTACAGTTAAGTTAGTGCTGTTTAATCCTATATATCTAGTAATTTCTTAGAATTTAAATTATTTATCTGCATCCTTTCTTTCACTGATTACTAATTCGCCATCTTTCATATCAGCTAATAAATGTTTTACATCTACATTATCCAAGTAGAAGTCTGTTACTTTATCACGAATTTGTTGTTCAATGACACGACGTAATGGACGAGCACCCATTGCTTCATCGTAACCTTGTTCGATAAGATAGTTCTTAGCAGCATCAGTTACTACCAAGTCAAGACCTTTCTTAGCCAAAGTCTTGTTTACTTCGTCTAACATCAAATCAACAATTTCTTTCAAATCTTCCTTAGTCAAATGTGAGAATTCAATTACGGCATTGAAACGATTCAAGAATTCTGGACGGAAGTAAGGAGCAATCTTCTTCATAATGTCCTTGTCTTCTTTTTCGTCTTTGCCCATTAAATCTTCGTTACCAAAACCAGCGTTAGATGTTGCGATAATAACTGTGTTCTTGAAGTCAATAGTGTTACCTTGACCATCAGTTAAACGACCGTCATCTAATACTTGAAGTAATAATGTGATTACTTGTGGGTCAGCTTTTTCAATTTCATCTAGCAAGATAATTGAATATGGATTACGACGTACACGTTCAGTCAAAGTGTTACTATTGTCGTCATAACCTACATAACCAGCTGTTGTACCAATCAATTTAGATACGGCAGTTCTATCGGAATATTCTGACATATCCAAACGAATAATCGCATCTTTAGAGCCAAACATATCCAAAGCCAATTGCTTAGCTAATTCTGTCTTTCCGACCCCAGTTGGTCCAACGAATAAGAAACTACCGATTGGGCGATTTCCTTCGTCAAAACCAGCACGATTACGACGGATAGCACGAGCTACTGCATTTACAGCTTCATCTTGACCAATAACTTTGCCCTTTAATCTCTTGCCGATTTCCTTTAAGCGTTCGATATCACTAGCACCCATCTTGGATACAGGAATACCTGTCAAACGTTCTACGGCTTCAGCAACATCATTGACTGTGGCTGTTACTTTTTGAGATTCAGAATGGTTATCAATCTTCTTTTGCAATTCTTCAATCTTTGTCTTAGCATTTAAAGCTGCTTCATAATCTTCCTTGTCAGCAGCTGCTTGTTGCTTTTCTTTTTCATCTTTAATTTGATTTTCTAATTCTTTAACATCTGTAACAGGATGCTTTGCAGCAAGATGTGCAGCCGTCATATCTATCAAATCAATAGCTTTATCTGGCAAACTTCTTTGTGGTATATATTGAATTGAGTAGTCCACAGCAGCCTTTAAAACATTATCTGGCAATACAACATTGTGATGCTTTTCGTACAAGTTTCTAATACCTTGTAAAATCTTAAATGTATCTTCTGGACTTGGAGCATTTACCGTAACTTGATTGAATCGACGTGCCAAAGCTGCGTTCTTCATAATGGTATTACGATATTCATCTTGAGTTGTAGCACCAATAACTGTGATTTCACCTCTAGATAAAGCTGGTTTCAAAATATCAGCTAAACCTTTAGAGCCGTTGTCACCGCCCATACCACCAGCACCTAAGATTTGATGGATTTCATCAAAGAATAGGATCACATTTCCTCTATCTTTAACTTCCTTAATTAAGTTTTGAATATTTTCTTCAAAGCTACCACGATATTGTGTACCAGCTTCTAAGCCAGAGATATCAATACTGATAATTTCTTTATTCTTAATTGAAGCAGGTACATCGCCATTCACAATTGCTTGTGCCAAGCCTTCAACAACTGCTGTCTTACCAACACCAGCATCCCCTACTAGAACAGGATTGTTCTTCGTACGACGTGCTAAAATTTCAGCAGTCTCTTGAATTTCTTTGTTACGTCCAATAACTGGATCTAACTTGCCTTCACGAGCTTCTTGAGTTAAGTTACGTCCTAATTTAGCTAAAATTCCATCTTTATTTGGAGCTTTGCCTTGACTTGTCATTTGATTATTATTTGGTAATTTTCCGGTCTTACGATATTGAGCAAATTCTTCTGGGGTCACTTCACGACCATTAATTAAATAACGACGTTCAGAATTAATACCATTCATACTTCCCATCAATTCATTAAAAATATCATCCATATTATTAAAGTTATCAAAAGGTGTGTTATTCATAAAGAATCCCTCGTTTCTGTTATTTTCTTATTCTTAATTTATTAATTTGTGCAACCAAAATAGCCCCTAAATTAACAACGACGACTGCTGGAAACTTACGGACTTATGGTACTGCGACTATTCATCTAATTATCATCACTCAAATAATGCTCTTCAAGTTCTTTCAATACTTGCCACATCGCTTTGTTTTGCGATTGTGCCAAAGCATCCAAATCTCTTAAATTCAGAGATGTCGCACTTGTTTGCTTCTTGTTGAATGACTTGTGCAAGGTCGTGTACCCATAACCTGAATATTTGGAAACTTGATAAATCGTCAGCTCCTTGGAGTCCAAGTAAGCTTTGATATCAATCTTCATATCCATCACTTCCTTACATTTTTAATTATACCACTTTTGTGATATATAACAAGTGTAAAATACCAAAAAAGTGAAATAATTTTTTTAATCAAATAAAAAATTGATTGTTAGCGATTTTATTTCAAAAAACACTTCATTTTTAATCTTTTTATAGTATAATGCTAATAAAATTAAAAATTATCTAATTATACAGAGGTGATATTATGTTTAGTAAGATAGGTCAATTAATCTTTGACAATGAAGCTGTCGCTAAAACTTCCGATTTTACTATGGGATTAGAAATTGAAATGCAACGTGTTGATGATACCGGACATCTAAGCCAGGAGCCTTATCCGTCAGCTATTGGAGATGAGAAAACTAACCCTTGGATTACAAATGATTTCTTAGAAACAATGTCTGAGGTTGTAACACCTGCAGCTAGTCACGCACTTGATGCAATGCATTATCTTTACGCCATCAATAATGTTCTACGTTCTGCATTAGCTCCAGGAGAACTACTCTGGCCACTTTCAATGCCGCCTAAATTGCCTAAAGATAAAAGTACAATTCAAACTGCTAAAATGGGACCAGTAAAAGAAGCTTATCTCAAGGAATTCATCAAGCGTCACGGCTTTTCCAAGGGTACTCCATGTGGTGTCCATATTAATTTGAGTATTGATGATCATATCATTGACTTGGTTTTAAAGAATTTTCCTGAGCGTTTCAAAAATAGAATTGAAGTCCAGAACTATCTTTATACTGTTTTAGCTCAAGGCTTTATGCGCTATCGATGGCTTATTACATATCTTTTTGGTGCTAGTCCAATTGCTGAAGCCAACTATTTCGACAAAGAAGATGAACTTCCCCATCCTATTAGAAGTATTCGTCAGAGTTCTTATGGCTTTGGTACTCGATTTAGTGGCTGCTTTGTTGATGTTCAAAAATATGTTAAACGTATTGAAGAAGGACTTAAACAAGGAGTATTGATTGCTGACCATGATTTCCATAGCCCCGTTCGTTTTAAAGGGACTAAAGATTTCAGAGATCTTCCTAAAAAAGGTGTTCAATATCTTGAATTAAGAATGTTGGATCTTGACCCTAGTAGTTCTGTGGGCGTTAGAACTGGCACTCTTCGCTTTATTCGTCTACTCTCTAGTTATTTCATCATGCACCCTGCTTTAAAGGCTGATGATGTCGACCAAGTTCTCGGTAAAGCTGATGAAATGAATGAAGATGTATCAGTAGAATTACCTACTGACCAATGTAAATATCAAAATAAGGCTCGTGCTTTTATCAAGAGTCTTGAACGTTTTGCGAATCAAATCCAGTTAGGACCAGAATATCAAGAAATTCTTGAAGATTTAGAAGATAGAGTTGAAAATCCTAAGACAACTCCTAGTGCTAAATTATTAAGCTACGTTGAAAATAATTCTTTAGAAAAATATGCGTTAAGACGTGCCAAACGTTATCAAGAAGCTGCTTTAGAATCTATCTATCAATTTAAAGGCTTTGAAGATGACGCACCTATGTCTGCAGAAGATTTAAAACGTGAATTATTCTATGGTAATTGGGAAGTGCAATAATAACAAAAGCTGTATGAAAAGTAATATTAATTACAATTCATACAGCTTTTTTCTAGTGCTTAGCTCTTTCAATAAAGTCAGCGAATATCTTTTGAGAATATTCATAATGCTTAAACATATTTTCTGGATGCCATTGAACAGCTAAAATTTGGTTATTTTCTTTTGATTCAATTGCTTCAGGCACTCCATCGTCGGCAAAGGCAGAAACACGTAATGTTGGTGCAATTTTCTTTAGTAACTGATGATGTCGAGAATTTACATAAGGTCGCTTCCCTACTAAAGAATAGAGACGACTATCTTCTTGTACATTGACGTGATGAGAAGGAAAATTTCCTGGTGCATCTTGAGAATGTTTGATTGTTGCTTCTGGATTTTCAGATAAATCTTGATATAAAGTTCCCCCTAAACCAACATTTATTAGCTGTAATCCTCGACAAATTCCCATAATTGCCTTATCAGCTTTTAAGGACTGTTTCAGTAATTCAATTTCAAATAAATCTCGCTTACGATAAGTTGCCCCTAACTTTTGATGAGGTTCCTCTCCAAAAAATGTTGGATCAACATCAGCTCCTCCTGCAAAAAGAACTCCGTCAAAAAGGTCGAGATAATCTGGTACCAATTCTGGAGAAACACTCGGAAAAATAACCGGAACCCCACCTGATTTAACAATTGCTTCAATTACCGGTTTAGGCGCATAGGGTGACATTCTTTCATTAATAACATTTGTTGCTTCTGTTAGCGTATCAGCTGGAATTGCTATTCTTGGTCGCATCTTAATTCCTACCTTTCTAAAATAATCTTTTAATGAAAATATCATATTTTTCTAACAAAATCAACATATGTTTATCACAACATAAAAAAAATCCCTCAATCATTAGCTTTTCAACTAACAATTAAGAGATTCTCTAAAAACTAATTTTTAATTACTCAGCAATTTCAACTGTTTCAATTACAACGTCTTCTTTTGGTTTGTCAGCCATATCTCTTTCAACTGCTGCAATTTCATCAACTACATCTATGCCAGATGTTACTTGTCCAAAAACAGTGTGGCGATGATCTAACCAAGGTGTACCACCATTTTCATAGGCAGTGATGATTTCTTTTGGATAACCAGCTGCTTCCATTTGTCCTGCCATTTGTGCTGGTACGTTTTGGTTTTGAACAATGAAGAATTGACTTCCGTTTGTAGCTGGGCCAGCATTAGCCATAGATAAAGCTCCACGAATGTTGAATAATTCATTTGAAAATTCATCTTCAAATGGTGCTCCCCAGATACTTTCGCCACCCATACCTGTTCCAGTTGGGTCGCCACCTTGGATCATGAAGTCGTTGATAACGCGGTGGAAGATTACTCCGTCATAGTAACCTTTCTTTGCTAAACCAACAAAGTTTTCAACTGTCTTAGGTGCTTGTTCAGGGAAAAGTTGGATTACAATTTCACCATGATTTGTTTTGATTGTTGCCTTTGGTCCTTTTACATTTGCCAAATCTAATTGTGGATATGCCATTCTAAAAATGTCTCCTTTATTAATTAATCTTTCAAAATTATATCATGAATGACTTCAAATCAGAAATAAGTTCTACTTTTCAAAAAATTATCCCTATTACTTGACCTCAATCTTTTTTTCATTTATTCTATAAGTATCTTATATCGAACGGAGGTATCAGTCCATTGAAGAACTAATTCTGACTAACAAATTTAATCTCGTAAAGCCGAGTGTTTATTTTTGTGGACAGAATTTAGTTTAACATGGATTGGTATGCCTTGTGCTGTAAAGGCGTAGTTTCTTTATGGCATACTATTATTCATATTATTACCCCTGAGTCTGTCCACTGTGACAGGCTTTTTATTTTACTCAAGGATGTGATAATATGTCGACAATCTCGATTAAAAACCTTTCTTTTGCTTATAACGGTCAAGATCTACTCTTTGATAATGTTTCCCTATCACTTGATAGCCAATGGAAATTAGGACTGCTGGGACGCAATGGTCGTGGTAAGACCACCCTTTTAAATATTATTCAGGGAAAGCTGGATTACAGTGGTAAAATTAGCGCTAATATAGATTTTGAATATTTCCCTCAAATAATCAGTGATAAAGAAAATCTAACTTTGTACGCTATTCAAGATAAGTTTCACGTGGAACAATGGGAACTGGAAAAAGAATTTTCGCAACTTCAATTGGATCCTAAAGTGTTGTGGCAACCTTTCAATACCCTTAGTGGTGGCGAACAAACTAAGGTACTGCTAGCTCTAGCTTTCAAAAATAAGGACAGTTTCGTTTTACTTGATGAACCTACTAATCATCTAGATGCACATACACGTCAACAAGTTGCTACATATCTGAATAATAAGAAACAAGGATTTATTATTACTAGTCATGATCGCGATTTTCTCAATCAAGTTATTGATCATACACTTGTGATTGAAGCTCAAAATATTCGCTTGCAACAAGGTGATTATGCTAGATATGAGGAACAAAAAGCGATTGAAGATAAGAGCAATCTAGCTCAAAATGAAAAACTTAAACGTAGTATTTCCCAACTTAAAACTTCTGCTGCTCAAAAGAAGAATTGGGCTCGTAGTGCTGAACGTGAAAAGGAGAATAACTCCCATGCTGATAAAGGCTTTATAACTGCCAAGGCCGCTAGAGTTATGAAACGTTCAACTACTATGCAAAAACGCATAGAATCTCAAATTAAAGATAAAGAAGGCTTACTGACAAATATTGAAACTATTACCCCATTGAGTATCAACTTTCAAACTAGTCATCATCAAGATATCTTGAATGTTGAGAAACTTACTCTTACTTACCCAGGATATGATAGTTTGTTCAAACCGATTTCTTTCAATCTAAAACAAGGACAACAAGTAGTTCTCAAGGGTGATAATGGTTCAGGAAAATCTTCATTAATCAGGGCTATTTTGAAACAAGATGATATTAAGATTATTGAAGGAAATATTTCTCTAGCTAGCAATCTAAAAATCAGTTACTTGCAACAATTAGAAGATAATAACACTGATAATCTCAAACAATTCGCTGAACATCATCACTTGGAATATAACGAACTTCTAAATATTCTGCATAAATTAGGCGTGGAACGTAATACCTTTACTAACCGCATCTGTGACTTAAGTGCTGGTCAAAAGAAGAAAGTTTTCCTTGCAAAAAGCTTGCTAGAACCAGCTAATTTATACCTTTGGGATGAACCTTTGAACTATCTTGATACTTTCAATCAGGACCAAATTATTGAGTTAATTAAGACGTATCGCCCTACTATGCTGATTATCGAGCATGATAGTCGCTTTATTGATGAAATTGATGCAGAAGTTGTTGAACTGTAAAAATTATAGTTAGTCTTTATACATCAAAAAAATCCTAAGCTCATGAAGTTTAGGATTTTTTTACATAACAAGTTCTTAGCATTTTTCTTTACTTAAATTTTCGAAAATCTTTCTGATAAATTAAATAACCAATCACACAGGTTAAAATATCTGCAACTGGTTGTGCCATTACTACTCCATGGTAGCCGAGAATTTTAGCCATTACTACCATACTGATGAAATATACCACGCCTTGACGAGAGATCGACATCACCAAAGCACTCCAACCTTTCCCAGCTGATTGAAAAACAGTAGTATAAACCAAGATAGCTCCAATAAATGGCGTTGTTAGTAGACAGACTCTCAACATATAGGAACCATCAGCAACAATTTGTGGATTATTCATAAACAACTTAATTACAAATGGAGAAAATACAATCAAAACCAAAGAAACAATAATTGCATAAATTACTTCCACCTTAAAATCATAACGTAAAACTTCACGGAATCTCTTTGCATTCTTGGCTCCATAGTTATACCCAATCAATGGCTGAGCTCCAAAAGCAAAACCTACCAAGACAAGTGTTACAATCCCATATACTTTTTGCGTAATTCCCATCGCCGCAACCTTGTCATTACCATAAATAACAAGATAGTTATTTAGTAAAGCCATCCCAAATGTCTGCATGAAATTAGTAACAGAACTTGGAATTCCAATTGCGATAATCTCTTTAAAATGATGCCAGCTAACCTTAATGTATTTGAGATTGAATGACAAATACTTGCTATCTTTCCAAGTAAAGTAGATTAGTAATCCTGTATTTAGTGCATATCCTAAAACATTGGCAAATGCTACCCCAGCAGCACCCCACTTAAATCCAAATAGGAAAATCGGATCTAAAATGATTGCTAGTACTGTTCCAGAAATTGTCGCTATCATTGACTTAACCGCAAGTCCTTCTGTTCTAATCATGTTACCTGGAACTAATGACAATGTGATAAAAACCGAGCCGATTACTAATACACGATAAAATTCAGCTGCATATTGGTAAGTCTGAGCATTAGCTCCTAGAAGATGCATGATAGGTGTTTCAAAAACTAATAACAATACTGTCAAAATAATCGTAAAAATTATATCTCCATAAAAACTAAAGCTACTTACATGCTTACTTTCTTCATATCGTTTTTGTCCAAATAGTCTTGAAATTAAGGCACTTCCACCTAAGCCAAAAATATCACCGATTGCTAGCATAAACATAAATAGTGGCGAACTTACAGTAATTCCTGCCACTAAATCAGTGTTTCCAGTCTTAGCAACAAAATATGTATCAGCGATATTATATACCATACTAATAATCATACTAAACACTACTGGCAATGCTAGTTGATAGTAGACTTTTTTGACTGGAGCTTTTTCAAAAAGTTCTTCCAAAATATCACCTCAAAATTTAGTTATCTTTTCATATTATCACTATTTTAGACTTTTCGTAAGAAATTTTTAAGCAATTACAACGCTCGATTTAACAAAATTCACTCCAAATTCGGTGTAATAAATAATTTATCGGTGCAAAATTCGCTATTTTTGCACCGATAATCTTTTAATTGCACTGATAATTGGCATAAAATAATAGAGAAAAATTAATGTAAACAGCCCTAGACCGCCACAGTCTAGGGCTATTTTTACGCTTATCGTAAAAATTTCTAAGCTACCATTGGACTAAAATTGAAAATAAATCTATTTTTAGTGATGCATACATTTCTAGAACTCTATCAACCCCCGATTAAATGATTACTCATCCTTTTTTATGTTATTTTATACTTCTAAAATTTTTTTATACTCCTTTATACTTTGAGTCAATTTCCTTCTAACAAACAAAACACACCCTTTAATCAGGTGTGTTCTAATTATTATTCAACTAATTCACTTTTTAGCTTATCTAATTTAGGATTCCAACTCTCTGAAAGCTTACCCATAGCTACATTATATTTACTATCTCTCTAATATTCTTTCTATAATATCATCCCATTTTTTTCCAATATTAGTGCGTAAATATGGAATGGCTGAATTATATGATTTTTCACTTAATTTTACTAAATTATCTTGCTCATATATTGTAGTAATTTTTTTTGCCATAAAATCTGTTAGACGATGAATATTTTTGCTAGCTGGAACTAAATATCCATTTTGACCATCAGTAATGAGCTCTTGATTACCATAAGGAACATCTAGTCCTACTACCGCCAAACCACTCCCCAAAGCTTCTAAAGTAGATATACCAAACGTTTCCCAAACAGATCCTGTAATAAATACTTCATAATTTGTCAACAATTTTCTAACGTCATAAGCAAAGCCCTTAAATTTAACATAATCTTCAGCATGATACATCTTTATCATATATTGTAACATTGATACATAAGCCACATCCGAATTAATATTTCCATAAATATCTAAAGTGATGTTAGGATTCTTTTTATGTGCCTTAACAGTTGCTAAAATAGTTACTTCTAGTCGCTTTCTACTATCTATTCTTGAAACTGTTACTAGCGAATGAGGAATTCTTTTAGACTCTGGATATTGTAATTTTTCCAAAACTCCAGGGGCAATGTCAGTTACCTGAACATTAATTCCCTTCAATTTATATAAATCTTTTTGTAGCTTTTGTGCTTGTATCTTAGTAGGTGTAACAAATAGATCAACTCTATCAGTGTAATTAAATAAAGTATCATACTCTGGAGTAGTTCCTGTCTGAGAATTATTATCTAGTGTATTTTCAAACATATGCTCACTATGAACATTACAAATTATTTTTGCTGGTTTTGAAATATCTAATAACATTGGAAAATATTCTTTATACCAGTCAAACACTAGAACATCTTTTTTAGTTAGATTCAATTTTTCAATAAAATATGCTAGTAACTCGTTTTTTGAATACTTAACTAAACCGTTACTAAAGACGTACATATCTTCATCTGTAAAATGCGTATATACTTCTGAACCATCTTGATTATAAAATACTCGTTTATATACTGCTGCATATAGATTTTGACCATCAAACTTTGGCGTATAATATTCAGTATATGCTTTAGCCGAACCATAAAAGTCTGCTTTAACTAAATAACCATTATAAAGAAACATTACTTTTTGAACTTTATCATTCTCAAATTCAATATAGATAGTTTCTCCACCTTTATAGTAAGTATGTTTCTGATCATTACTTTGTTGACTAGCAAATATAAAATCTTCTGCTTTAAATTTAGCTTCTACATTTTCTAAAGGAACTTTCCAAAGTAAACTTTCTAAATCAGTGAAATATTGGTACATAGAAATGATATTTTGAACATGAAAACCTATCTTCAAAGAAAATTTCAAATCATCGATTGTAGGTAAATCAATGAAAACAGCTTTATTATCAATATGTTGGGCAGTTAAACTTTTTTCTCTATCTGCTTGTGCAATCTCAACACCACCCTTTAAACTATTATCATCTGATGGTAATTGAAATGTATATACTGTCATTTTACTACCTGCTTCCATTCTGATATATTTTTATTCACTAATTTTTTTTGTTGTCTCAATTCCTCTTGATAATCAATTTTTCCACTAGCTATATTCTCTATATAAGTAGTTAGGTTTTCAAACTCGTGTGATTTATAGATATTCTTATCCAACACTAGTTCTGGTCTATGTCTTACATTATCAAATGTCATGATTAGATTATTAGCAAAATACGCTTTTTTTACCATGTCTAATTTTTCATCATAAAAATCATGATTAATATCTAGGTAAATACTTGCTTCATCTAATAATTCTTTTGATTTTTCTTCAATATTAGACAAACCATAAAATAAAATTACATTTCTGTGTAGCTGTAAATTGATTAGTTTACCCGACATTTTTGTTCGTGCTGAAATATAAAACATAATGTTAGGTAATGTTTTTACCAAATTTTCAATTTGTTCCAAATTCTCTGAATCTGTATGCACATAAGCAATTGGACGCCATATTTTTTTAGGAAACATATGCAAATAATTCAGCTTTTCTATGTTATTTTCCCTATCAAATAATAAATACTTGGCTTTAACTGGTAGTTTTTCAGCTATACTATGATTATTTGTAATTAGCTTATCAACTTGATAGCCTTTTTGAGACCAATAATCTACCACTAAAGTTTCATAATCTGGATACAGTTCTTCTTTATTCATAAATTGAACTGCATTAGTAGTAATGTTTTCCATTATTATAACTTTCTGACTATGTGAGTAATAAGTTCTCGATACCATCTTATCGTTATTAAAATCTTCACTCATATATCTCCAACCATATTGATTATAGTAATCTTTCCTTACTTTTCTACCTTGATTATTTAACCAAATAATTGCCTTAACTACACCATTTGTACTTGTTCCCTGAAAAACTATTTTTCCCCTAGCCATTCCAGATTCAGTAAAAATAGTATCACCATATATATTAAAGTTTTTAGGCATAGGAATATTCCACTTCAATAATGAAGGAGTCATACGTGCTTTTTCAGTATCATAAATTAGATCATCAAATATACTTGTTATACCATCATCGAAGAACCCTCTAACGCGTAATAGCATAACATCTGATAAACAATCTAAATATTTAAAAGTCTGTAACTGATCTTCTATCTCTTGATTATCATCTAATAGTACTATTTTCTCCATATAATCTCCCTAAGCTAGTTCATCTCTAAGTTGATCTAATTTTGGACGCCAATTTTCTGACAATTGACTTTTCGTTTCTTGATAAACCTTATTCATGTATTGACGACATAAATCTTTGACTTCAGGCACTTTAAAGTTCATTATCTCAGTAATCATCATCATTTCATCTAATACTCGTTGCTTATCTTCATAGTCAGCCAAAATATCTCTATCACCTAAAGTTACTCGTTCATCAATTATATGATGATTGTACAATTCTTCTCCATCAACCACAATATTATTTGTGTGTAAGTATAACTTATAAGTTGTAGCCATATCTTTATTAATAAATTCCTTAGGATACATTACCCCTAAATGAGTTCTCATACTTACAAGTTTACCCCAACTATAAAAGAATGATGTCCAGTGACTTAAGAAGAGTAACAATGCTCTATATTTATCAATATTTGTATATTCATTATCTTCCAGTTCTTCAAAGTATGGCTTTAAATTAACTGATTGACTGAATTCTTTTTCACGGTATTCTTTAAATCCAGATATTACAATATCAGCGTTACTCTTATTTTGAATATCTACTAAATGTTGTAAATAGTCCGGTTCAACACTATCAGTTGCTTCAATCCAAGTGATAAAATCTCCGTCTGCCTCGCGCAAAATTAGATTTCTTGTATCATCAATTCCCTTATGATTTTGATGATAATATCTAATCTTGTCACTCTTTTGAGCGTATTCGTAACAAATATTATATGAACCATCTGTTGAACCATCATCTACTAATAAAACTTCAAAATCTTGGAATGTTTGATTTAGAATTGAATCTAAACATTCTCTTAAATATTCATTTGCGTTATAAACAGGAACTCCTAGACTTACTTTTACCATTATTTTCCCTCACTTATTTTTTTATATTAGCTAGTTTCTATTCTTTTCAAATAGTTTCTTATGTCTTGAAATAAAACTTCGATATCTTTCTTGTTGATTATCATCCCAGCTACTATCAACACTTTGTAATTGTTTATCTAACCATTCAGAGTATAAACTATGAAAATAATCCACTTCATAATCAGCATTTTCTATATAATACATAAACTTTTCTAGGTTAGTTATCTGCATCACTTTTCCTTCAAAGATCTTCTTGAAGTTAGCTGCACCATCTTGTGTTATACTCCCCGAACGAATTCGATATACATAACCCAATTCTGGGATACCCACTATTTTTTTTGAGTTTAGGTATAATTTAAATTTATTTCCTTGATCTTCATAGTTTAATCCTTCTGAAAAAACCACACCTTTATAAAGTTTTGCATCCATAATATTTCCCCAAACTGAAATTAATGCGTATATCCCCCAGAAAACATCAGACATTGCAATTTTTTTAGGTATTACATGGTCTGGAAAGGCACCATACTTATCCTGGTGACTTCCCATATAAAATTCATCATTCATAAATGTTTTGATGCCAATACATACTATATCAGCACCAGTCTTTGCTTGCGTACTAACTAATCTTTCTAAATAATCGTTTTCTAGCCAATCATCGCTATCTAGCCAAGCTATAAAATCACCAGTCATATGCTTCAAACACGTATTTCGCGCACCTGCTAAGCCTTTATTTTCTTGATGATATAGCTTAAAACGTTCATCTTTGGATACGTATTCTTGACAAATTTCAAAGGAATTATCTGTCGAACCGTCATCAACCATAATTACTTCAAAGTCTTGAAAACTTTGCTGTCTAATAGAATCTAGACACTGACGTAACCACTGATCAACATTATATACTGGTACTCCAATACTTACTTTTACCATATTATTACCTCAACTCAATCGTCTATGCTTTACTAAATATTTTCTGATTTTTTCATTACTATTTCGATCAATTTCATTATTTAACCAATCACGATATAAAGATTCGAAATAATCAAATTCAAAATTTGCTAATCTTAAATAATATAGTAACTTTTCATAATTACTTATAGTCATCTTTATTCTTTTTAATTCACTGGTATCTCGCATAATATTTTGAGTTAAACTTTCTCCATGAACTCTGTAAATGTATTTTGCTTGATCACTTAATACAATATCATTAGCCTGTAAGTATAATTTAAACTTGTTTCCTGTATCTTCAAAAGTATTATCTTCCGAAAATACAAAACCTTTATATAATTGAGCATTAACTAGATCGCCCCAAACAGTAATAATTCCATATTTCCTTACGAAAACATCTGAAATTGCGACTTTTTTTGGTAAATTATAGTTAAATTTACCGTATAGTGTTTTAAAATCTGCAACATACATATTATCGTTTCGATAACTTTTAAACCCCATATGAATAATATCTGCATTAGTGTTTGTTTGAAGATTAACTAGAGTTTCTAAATAATCTTTCTCAACCCAATCGTCACCATCTATCCAAGCTACAAACTCCCCATACATATGTTTTAGACATGTATTTCTTGCTGTTGCAACACCAAAATTACTTTGGTGATATAACTTAAATCGACTATCTCTAAATACATATTCTTGACAAATCTCAAAAGAGTTATCTGTTGAACCGTTGTCAACCATGATTACCTCAAAATCTCGAAATGTTTGTTGTGAAATAGATTCTAAACACTGATTAAGATACCTACCTACATTGTATACTGGCATACAAATACTTAATGCTACCATTTTAATTATCCCCACTTATATCTGCAATAACTTGTTTGTTATATACATCGTTATTCTCTAGAACAACACCTGTATCAAGGTTATTCTCGGCTGTATGCTTATTTTTTAAAGCTACTTTTTCAGTTGCTCCCATTTTAAACCATTCATATTCAGAATCTATGTGTCCAATATCTATAGCTTGATATCCCAATTGAGATAAGTCATAAGCCAGCACTTTTGCTGTCGGCCCTAACATTAAAAGGATTAACTTTCCTTGTCCATATTTTCGAGATAACGATAATAACTCTGAATATTTATCAAATGCATTTTTAGAAGGTGCAATAATCCTTTCAAGTGACTCTACTCCTTCAAATAAATCATTTCCTACACCTGAACGTGTTAGCTTTCCCTCAATAATTAATACATTTTTATTTTTCCATATACGCTTAAGTTTCTTGAAATAACTTTGTGATTTGGTCTTATCTACCATATCCATATAAGGTCTAGAAATGAAGCTATTCCCAAGCCACTGTGTTTTTTCGCCTAAATTATCTAATAAATTTTTATTCCAAAATATAAATTGCTTCCAAAAATCTTGTGAAGTCTGATTATAATCGTATGAATTAGTAAATACATCTGTCATACACACTACTAATTTAGGTGAACTTTGAACAAATAATATTTCTTTTAGTCGTCTAGCTAATTCTTCACGATACTCTTGATAAACAATTCCTTGTCCAGAAATCAAAAAAATTTCTCCATCACCGAAACGAGCTACTGAAGACTGGTTTTCCAAAATATAGTCTAAAGTTTCACCAATTCCTAAGACATTGATTTTATGTTGAGGGGTCATTAAAGTTTCTAATTCTTTTTTCCCTGTCTCTGTGAGTTCAGGCAATAAATGATTATAAACTAAATTCAAATGTTGCCTACTTATATTCTTTATTTCAAACGTTCCATAATTCATTAACTCGCTGAATAGTACTAGTTCCTCTAAGGCTTGCTTTCTATCTTGATACATTTTTAATAATTCGGCATCTTTTTTATTTGTAGTCATTATATTTCTGTGATTATACAACGTTTTCCCTGTTACTACTGTACTCTCTGCGCGTAAGTATATTTTTTCAAGAGTTGATAAATCTGAGCTAGTATCTTCATACCATATTCCTTTATATAGATTTTTTTTAATTAGTTTACCCCAATTATAGTAAAAAGATAACCACTGACTTAAAAGTGATATTAAGTTTTGGTATCTATAAATATTTACATATTGTTTCTTTTTTAATTTTGAAAAATACGATTGTAACCTTACTTCCTGTACAAACTTATCATTTTTATACTCTTTACTTCCTGAAATCACTATCTCTGCTTGACTTTGCTTTTGAATATCTACCAAATGTGCAAGATAATCCATTTCAATTGTATCTGTTGCCTCAACCCAGGCTATATACTTTCCTCGCATATATTTTAAGCAAATATTCCTTGCATTAGCTAATCCCTTATCTTCTTGATGATATAATTTAAATCGTTCATCTTTAAGTACATATTCTTGGCAAATTCTAAACGAATTATCAGTTGATCCACCATCAACCATAATTACTTCAAAATCTTGAAAACTTTGCTGTCTAATAGAATCTAGACACTGACGTAACCACTGATCAACATTATATACTGGTACTCCAATACTTACTTTTACCATTTTCATCCCTCTTCTGTTATTGCCAGCATTGTAGAAGTTTTCTCTCGTAATTTTTAATAAATTGAGTATACTTTTGCTTATCTCTTTCAGACAGTCTAGATACTGCAATATGGCCATCTAGATTTCTTAGATATTCCTTATGTATTTCCTCAACTCTAATATTTGCCACTTCAATATAATATAAAAATTTTTCTCTGTTACATATAATATCTTTCTTTAGCCTATCTAATTCTTTCTCTAATTTGTCAGAAGTCGCTTTTCTCGTAATACTATTCTCACTCTTTCTGTATCCATATAATGCTTCAGGCATAATTGCAATTTTATTCGCTTGCATATATAGCTTATATTTAGTCCCATTATCCTCGTATAGTAAACCTTGAGGAAAATATACGCCTTTGTATAATTGACTCTTAATCAAACTTCCCCACATAGGTGCTATAAAATATTTATTGTTAATAAAGTTTAATATAATTTCTTGTACCGATACTTCTAATATTTCAAGATTAGGAGAAATTGGTCTTAAATCATAATAAATATCTCTTTCTTTTGTAATTGAATAATATAAACAATTTACAATATCTGCTTGAGTAATTGTTTGAACTTCTAGTAATCTCTTCAAATAATCCGTCTTAATTACATCATCACTATCTATCCAGGTCACATACTCTCCCTCCATATATTTTAAACAGGTATTTCTTGCTCCAGCTAAGCCTTTATTTTCTTGATGATATAGCTTAAAACGTTCATCTTTGGATACGCATTCTTGACAAATTTCAAAGGAATTATCTGTCGAACCGTCATCAACCATAATTACTTCAAAATCTTGAAAACTCTGTTGCTTAATAGACTCTAAACACTGACGTAAATACATGTCAACATTATATACGGGTACTCCAATACTTACTTTTACCATATTATTACCTCAACTCAATCGTCTATGCTTTACTAAATATTTTCTGATTTTTTCATTACTATTTCGATCAATTTCATTATTTAACCAATCACGATATAAAGATTCGAAATAATCAAATTCAAAATTTGCTAATCTTAAATAATATAGTAACTTTTCATAATTACTTATAGTCATCTTTATTCTTTTTAATTCACTGGTATCTCGCATAATATTTTGAGTTAAACTTTCTCCATGAACTCTGTAAATGTATTTTGCTTGATCACTTAATACAATATCATTAGCCTGTAAGTATAATTTAAACTTGTTTCCTGTATCTTCAAAAGTATTATCTTCCGAAAATACAAAACCTTTATATAATTGAGCATTAACTAGATCGCCCCAAACAGTAATAATTCCATATTTCCTTACGAAAACATCTGAAATTGCGACTTTTTTTGGTAAATTATAGTTAAATTTACCGTATAGTGTTTTAAAATCTGCAACATACATATTATCATTTCGATAACTTTTAAACCCCATATGAATAATATCTGCATTAGTGTTTGTTTGAAGATTAACTAGAGTTTCTAAATAATCTTTCTCAACCCAATCGTCACCATCTATCCAAGCTACAAACTCCCCATACATATGTTTTAGACATGTATTTCTTGCTGTTGCAACACCAAAATTACTTTGGTGATATAACTTAAATCGACTATCTCTAAATACATATTCTTGACAAATTTCAAAAGAGTTATCTGTCGAGCCATCATCTACCATTATCACTTCAAAATCTTGAAAACTTTGCTGCCTTATAGATTCAAGACACTGAAGTAAATAATCACTGACATTGTATACAGGAATCCCAATACTTACCTTTACCATAGAAATACCATCCTTTTTTACTATTTTTCCACCTTAATCCATGCATTATTATCCCAATAAATTATTCGCTTTGCTTGAACTAAAATTTGTATTAAATTATCTTGTTCATCACTTTTACTATTTAAATTATCAGTTAAAGACCTATTAATTAGATTTCCTGAAATAAATTTAAATTTTTTAGTCGGCATTGCCAGTAATTCTTGAGGTGTTTTGTCTGAAAAATCTATAACCTTATCATTAGTTTCATACGCACGATATACCCCTTCATGCAATACATAATAGCCAGAATTGGTCGATACAATATCAGCTTGATATTTATCTTTATAAGCCATAAGCTTTGTAAAAAGATTGTCATTAGCAACATACTCTTGGCCATTTAAGAAATAAATATATTTTCCTGTTGCCATTTGTAATCCTAAACTTATTTGTTTCATTCTTTCATTTAAAAATGCTTTTTTATATTTTATATTAGGATAATATTGTACCATTTGTTCAATAATTTCATATGCTCCGTCAGTCGATCCTCCATCAATAACAATTATTTCTAAATTGTTGTAATCTTGAATTAAAAGACTTTCTAAATTCTTTCTAATGCCAGTGATGTTATTTTGTACTGTTACTATTACTGAAATACGTGGCTCAGTTATATTTTTATTTTGATATAGTTCATAACGATACTTTCTATACATTCTTATAGCTACCATTTGTTCATCAGGTATCTCATTCCATATATTCCATGGTTTATGTGGTCCTAAAAAATGAAGAATAGTGACATCTTCGAGATTTTTAGGCATTGTACTTAGTAGTTTAAATACATAATTAAATTTAATATCTAATAATTTTACCGCATTTTTGAAGTATAAGTTTAAAGCATCTTGGTCTCCTAAAACATAAAAGTATGTTGTTTCTAAAATAAATTGGTAAAAGTAAAGATTAATACTGTATTTTCTAAATAAATTCAAGTCTAATAGCAGTACCCCAGAATTAAAATAATTATCTTTTTCTGGACCTAATAATTGTTCGCCCCAAGAATTGGCTACCACTACTGCCAAGTCAGGTACACAACCTATAAATGCTCCTTGTAAGTCTGTTTGCCATAAGGGGTTCAAGTCATTGATAACTAATGTATCTGCATCTAAATAAAGTATTCTGTCTAAATTTGGCAATAATTCTGGCAAAAATATTCGATAAAAGGCACTAATTGGTAAGTGATTACCCTCTAATGAAATTTTTTGTAATAAATTTTCTATTTTTTTTGGTATCTTAGTTGGAAATATTTTCAATTTATCTTTAAATATTTCTGCTAATTTATTAAATAATTGTAAACTTGACTTTGAAATTTTGTTATAAATAATATATATATCTACCAACTGATTAGTATTTTTATAAATAGAATATATCAAAGTGTCAATTCGTTTTTCAGTATTATCATCCACACTAATGGCTACACTAATTTTTTTTGGTATTTTTGCCTGATAACCATCTTCTTGATTTTTCTTAACAAGTTCATTCAAAGTTGATAAATGATTCATCGACCACTCAAATTCTGGTAATTGATGCTCATCGCTTTCTCTCCAAATGTATGAATTATTATGTACATGAATTGTTTTACTAGAGACTAAAAATAACTTAACAAATAATTCCTGTGAAGGAGCTGATAATACACTTGCATCTACCTGTTCAAACAACGACTTTTTAATTAATATTCCTGCTAATTTCCTAAAAGTTGGAAATCTTCGTAAAAATAACAAATAATTATTAAATACTACTTGTCTAACTGCAGTTTTATCTTCAGAATTAAAACGAAAATATCCGTCTTTCAATTTCATTATGTCATCAACCACGATATCTGCTTTTTGCGTAGTTAATTTTTCATATAAATCTACTAACTTTTCATCACTTATCATATCGCCTGCATCTATAAAGTAAACATAATTACCAGTTGATTTTTTTAAAGCATACTCTCTTAAATCTACCAATTTCTCTGCAAGCTTGACATAAAATTTAAATTCTCCATTATCTGATCTTTTTCTTAATTCTTCATTATCTGTACTACTTACAATAATTAATTCTTTATTATCAAGTGGCTGTCTTGAGGCGCTGTATATACTCGATTCTAGTTCATTTTCATGGCCATTGGTTAATATTATTATGGAAATTTTATCATTCATAATCGATTTCTTATTTCCTTTCGTTAACTCATTAAATGTTACACAATAATTATATCATAAAAAATACCAACAAATCAGTATTCTAAGCGTTAACTTATTGATATTAATATTTATTATTTTTACAATATTTTTTTATAATTAGGGATTGTTTCATCATCAGCTGTAACACGTTGCTTATATAATAAGTCTTGTAATATGTCCGCATTACCAAATGCTTGTCTGATTTTATCTGTCATCTTCATATACAAATCTGGTTGGTATATGTTTTCAGGTGCGATAAAAGTCCTATTGTGAACAGTACTATCAAATCCTAAGATTAGCATATTTTCTCTAAAAGCTATCCTAGTAATATCTAAAATTTCATTACCATAATTTATATCCAAATAAATATCACAATTCTTTAATAACTTTTCACTGACTTCTGAAACTATATTTGGATATAAAGTTACATTACTATACTCATCAAATGATAATAATTTACTAGACATTTCTGTTAAAGCACCAATATAGAAATGGAATCCTTCTAAGTTTTCAACTAATTCTTTCAAATGTTCAATTTGATCAGAGTTAGTCATAATTAAGATATTCTTTTGTTGCGTATTCAGACGACTATGAGGATAAATAGTACCCAAATAACTAACCATTTCTTTTTTATCATCTGGTAGCATACTTTTTACTTTATCATATACTTTTTTCTTTTGAATAATAATTTTTTTAGTACGAGTATTATTATTCAAAAGGTAAATCATATTCCCTGGTAACTCCTGACCTACATCTTCATTCCAAAACAAAACATCACTTTCTTTACCAGTATTAGCTAACTTCAAACTTACAAGTAAAGGTAATGACAAAGAATTATAATAGATATCGTCATTATCATATCCACGTTCTTTAAGATAATACACCACAAAATCTACCAAACTATCAAAAATAACTTCATCTTGATCAAGTTTTAAGGTAATTCTATTGGTTGTAAAATCTCTTAATATTTTTTCTTTACCACTGGCATCAAAGAAAGTTTGCAACAGATGGTTTCCTTCATTGTCGCAGACTGTTTCAGCAAATAAATTACCATGACTATCATAATGATCAATACTTCTTACTTTGCCTGCTTCATTTAACCATTCTACACGTTCAACTAAGCGTAAATGTTTAGGTTTAGTGTAGATAATGTTGGCTCTTTTCTTATCTATTTCGTATACTTCACCTACATTATTATTTCCTCTAACTTCCCACAAATCTGGATGTTTTATCTGATTAAAATAGCGTGCCTTACCATCACTATTTTGATCTATATAATATTCAAATGGCGATTCAGCCTCTGGAGGTAAGAAACCATTATAATTCATCACTACCGTTGGGTGCTTTATATCTGCCATATATAGTGATTTAGCTAAGTCTAAATCTTTCTGTCCAAAATTTTCAAATAAATTAATCACTTTCACTCACATCCTACTATCATTTATTCCAACTACTACATATTCCAATATCGTTTCAGCTTTTCTTTATATCTGTCTATATACTTAAAATATAGTTACTTGTCTTCTTCATTTCCAATCATAGTTACTCTATATGAACTAATAAAATCAATATACTTAAGAATGTGTAGGTGTTCTTCTTCTACATCTATGTTTGCAACTTCCATATAGTAAATATACTTTTCTATGGTATGCATCAAGTCTTTAGTTATCTTAAGTTCTTCTAAAAATGTTTTTTGACGGATAGCATCCTTCATAATACTACTGTTTCCTTGCCTATAACCATATAATTGTTCTGGAACTAAAACTACCTTGTTTGTTCTTAGATATAATTTAAATTTGTTACCTAAATCTTCAAACGTTACTCCTTGAGAACAAAACCATCCCTTGTATAATTTGCTGTCTACTAGAGTTTCCCATAATGTAATTATTCTGTATCTATCGAAGAAAACCGTTCTAAGTGCATCTCTTCCTGATAATTCTATTCTTTTTAAATCAGGATATATTGGTGTGTAATCTAAATAGTATTCAATCCCATCCTTAATGTCATAGCACACACAATTAATCATTTGAGCACCTGTTTCTGCTTGTACTTGCAATAATTTTTCTAAGTAATCAGGTTTAATCTTATCATCACTATCAATCCAAGTTATAAACTCACCATGCATGTACTTCAAACAAGTATTTCTTGTACCTGCTGTACCTTTATTTTTTTGATGAATTAGTCTAAAAAGACTATCTTTTGCTACATATTCTTGACAAATCACAAAAGAGTTGTCAGTTGAACCATCATCTACTAAGATTACTTCAAAATCCTTAAACGTTTGTTCTATAATTGAATTTAAACACTATCTTAAATATTCTTCGCCATTATAGACAGGTACCCCTATACTTACTTTTACCATTTTATAACCTCTTAATTACTAATTTTTATTCCAGATGCTTTTCTCGTCTGCTCCTGTAATTAGCTGTATAATATTCAAATTTTTCTTCATCTGATCCAGTTAAACTACCTTTACTTAAGTTATATAAGTGTCCTAAATATTGTTGGTGAACTCTATCAACAATATCTTTGGATTGTGTAATTTCCATATAATATACAAAATTCTCAACATTAAAGAACGTGTCATTATATTCTTTTAGTTTCTTCTCCAAAGTTTCACTACTAAACTTATTAGTCATAATGCTTCCTTCTCGTTCTACACGATAACCATATAATTGCTCTGGAAGAATTACAACTTTATTAGCACGAAAATATAACTTAAACTTAGTTCCATTATCCTCGTGATTTTTCCCTTGTGCACAGTATACTCCTCGGTATAACTTTCTTTTTGCAAGAGTACCCCATAATACAATATCCCATCCTGATAATGTTCCTAAAAACATTTCTTTAGGCGTTCTTTCAACTTTGTCTAGATTGGGTGATACATTGGTATAATCGTAGTAGTATATAACTCCATCCTTAAAACCATAATTATATCCATCTACAAGATCAGCTTGGGTTTCATTTTGCACTTCAAGTAATCTTTCTAGATAATTAGGTTCTACCTTGTCATCACTATCTACCCATGATATGTACTCACCCTTCATGTGCTTTAAACATGTATTTCTCGCTCCTGCTACACCAATGTTTGCTTGATGAAATAACTTAAAGCGATTATCTCTTGCTACATATTCTTGACAGATGTCAAATGAATTATCAGTTGAACCATCATCCACCATGATTACTTCAAAGTCTTTGAAAGTTTGATTCATGATTGAATCCAGACATTCCCTTAAATATGCTTCGACATTATATATTGGCACCCCTATACTTACTTTTACCATTTTATAACCTCTCATTATTCTAAAATCCCAATTTCGAGATAGGACCAATTCATTAATTTATGCAATTAAGCGTTTAATTTGCAGAAATTTAAAAATTGGTCCTATGTCTAGAATGCTAATTTGAGCTTTTTAATAATTTTATTTCCAAGCCAACAATTTAG
The DNA here is from genome assembly GCF_035231985.1 of Ligilactobacillus salivarius. Classification (NCBI taxonomy): domain Bacteria; kingdom Bacillati; phylum Bacillota; class Bacilli; order Lactobacillales; family Lactobacillaceae; genus Ligilactobacillus; species Ligilactobacillus salivarius. The sequence continues at coordinate 82,286 of NZ_CP117983.1, read as the reverse complement.
CCCACATTTCTTGCACATTCTCACTCAAATAATGCTTGGCTAATTTGTACGAGTTATCGTGCATTTTTTCGATATGATTATCTTTGAATAGGTTAACGATCGCTTGACGTAAACTTTCAACAACCTGTTCACGCTCCATGCCTACTTTATAAGGTAGTAGATATCCATTTTTTTCGTTATCAATAAATGTCTGATTACCATAACGAACATCAAAACCAACCATTGCTAAACCAGAACCTACTGCTTCCATCAAACTCAAACCAAATCCTTCGCTAGTTGAGGCAGCAATATAAGCATCATAATTCTTATATGTTTCTGTTAAATCATGATGTCCTTTCAGAGTAATGTAATCTTGAGCTTGGTATTTATTGATTAATTCAACTAATTTTTGACGCTCTCCACCTTGACCATAAATATCAAAAGTCAATGCTGGAACTTCCTTTTTAGCCTGTACCACAGCTTCTACTAACCAATCAACATGCTTTTCACTTGCTAAACGTGAAGCTGTTATCAAACTATAATGATTACGTTCATGGTCAGGATATCTTAATTTATCTAGTGATCCAACCGGAATTGTTACTAGATTTGGCTTCTTATCAGTATATTTATCAAATTGTTCTCTCAATAAATTAGTTTGAGCATCAGTTGAAGAAATAATTGCTGCAAACTTATCTGCATTATCAAATTCATATTCGTAGAAGTTATTCCACAAGATATTATCATTAGTTGTTGAATTTTCAGCAAAGTGATCAGCATGTACCACTGATACTAACTTAGCTGGTTGATGATTGCGTAAAATAACAGGTCCAATATCAGTTGATCTATCCATGATGACTGTATCATCTGCAGTCAAATTCAATGACTTAAAGAAATACTCAAAGAATTCAACCTTAGAGTATAATATTTGATCTGGTAGACGATACATTTCTGTTTGGCCATCTACTAATTGTTCATAGGCAACTGAGCCATCTTTATTATAGAAACGACGGAGATAAACTTTCATTTGACCGTCAACATTACGAAGATATTCAGCAGCATAGCAAGTATAACTGTAAAATTCTCGTTTCATTAGGCTACCGTCATAGTAATACTCTATTCGATCTATGTATTTATTGGTCATATCTCTGAAGTGACACTTAATTTCTTGCTTGCCACCATCAAACTTGTAGATAATATTATCTTGACTGGTTGACACTTCATAGTCTTTATTTGTTAATTTTTCTTCGATCTTATTTAGTGGATATGTAGAAGGTGCTATTTTTATATCTGTAAAAAATTGATATAACCAGATTATCTCATTATCTTCAAAACCAATATTTTTAGTAAAAGTTTCAATGTTTTCATTTAAGATTAGATCAGTAAAGATAAACTTAGCTGGTTGATTGATTTTTCTTAATAATTCTGCTCGGTAAGCTTGAGCGTATTCAACCCCACTACTTGCCCAACCAATTCCTAGATTGATATTGTAAACTACCATACTTTCACTCACTTCCGTTTTAAATATTACACGATTAATTATAGCATAGTTCAATATTGTATTTACTCGAGAATATCAAAAAGAGCAAGCAGTTTATAAGCTGCTTGCTCTTTTCTTAGATTCAATCTAATTCAACGATATTTGGGGGATTATCGTTTATTAGTCTTTTTTCTTCTTAGCTTTCATTAATGCTAAGCTTGTCAATACGAATAGTCCACCTAGAACTCCTGCATTAGTTGAACTATCACCTGTTTGTGGTAATTCTTTACGTTGTACCGTATGTTTCAAACTATTACTTGAAACTTTATTTACTGATCCAGGATTTGTAGTTCCTATCATATTTCCGTTATTTCCATCATTCATGTTTTCAGATGAAATAGTATTAGATAGACTTTCACTCAAACTATCAATTAGAGATGCACTTGCACTCAACGAACTTGATGTACTTAAGCTTTCGCTTTCGCTCAAGGATCTGCTTATACTGTCTAATTCATCTGTATTCATTGAAGAACTTCCACTCAAGGAACTTGATACGCTTAGGCTTTCACTTAAGCTGCTTGAGATAGATGTACTTAAGCTTTCGCTTTCACTCAAGGATCTGCTTATACTATCTGATTCATCTGTATTCATTGAAGAACTTCCGCTCAACGAACTTGATGTACTTAGGCTTTCACTTAAGGAGGAGCTTGTACTCAAGGATTCACTCAATGAACTTGATGTGCTTAAGCTTTCACTTTCACTCAAGGATCTACTCAAACTATCTGATTCATCTGTATTCATTGAAGAACTTCCACTCAAGGAACTTGATACGCTTAAGCTTTCTCTCAAGGATGTGCTTGCACTCAAACTCTCACTCAAGGATGTGCTTGCGCTCAAGGATGTACTTGCACTCAAGCTTTCGCTCAAGGATGTACTTGCGCTCAAGGATTCACTCAAGGATGTACTTGCACTCAAACTCTCACTCAAGGATGTACTTGCACTTAAGCTTTCGCTTAGGGATGTGCTTGCGCTCAAGGATTCACTCAAGGATGTGCTTGCGCTCAAGGATTCACTCAAGGATATGCTTGCACTCAAACTCTCGCTCAAGGATGTGCTTGCGCTCAAGCTTTCACTTAGGGATGTACTTGCGCTCAAGGATTCACTCAACGATGTACTTGCACTCAAGCTTTCACTTAAGGATGTGCTTGCACTCAAACTCTCGCTCAAGGATGTGCTTGCGCTCAAGGATTCACTCAACGATGTGCTTGCACTCAAGCTTTCACTCAATGATGTACTTGCACTTAAGCTTTCGCTTAGGGATGTGCTTGCGCTCAAGGATTCACTCAACGATGTGCTTGCACTTAAGCTTTCGCTTAGGGATGTGCTTGCGCTCAAGGATTCACTCAACGATGTACTTGCACTCAAACTCTCACTCAAGGATGTGCTTGCGCTCAAGGATTCACTCAACGATGTACTTGCACTTAAGCTTTCGCTTAGGGATGTGCTTGCACTCAAGCTTTCGCTCAAGGATGTGCTTGCACTCAAGGATTCACTCAATGATGTACTTGCACTCAAGCTTTCGCTCAAGGATGTGCTTGCGCTCAAGGATTCACTCAACGATGTACTTGCACTCAAGCTTTCACTTAAGGATGTGCTTGCGCTCAAGGATTCACTCAACGATGTACTTGCACTCAAGCTTTCGCTCAAGGATGTGCTTGCGCTCAAGGATTCACTCAACGATGTGCTTGCACTCAAACTCTCGCTCAACGATGTACTTGCGCTCAAGGATTTACTCAAGGATTCACTCAATGATGTACTTGTACTTAAACTTACACTCTTTGATTCGTTCTGACTTTGTAACGTACTTCGTGAATTAGATTCAGATGTTGCCTTACTACCACTTTCAAATTTAGGTAAACTACTGCTTGTAGTACTATCATTTTTCATAGACTCTTCGCCATAAAAATCACCAAGCAGGTTTCTCCAGTTAAATATCCCTTTCTTTTGATAAGTATCGACTGAAGCATATACACCTGAGAAGGCCCCTCCATTAGTGCCTAATGGCAGATTCTTTTGGACCTTATTTGAATGCATAGTATCAAAACTAATTGTGTAACTTGCATACATACCTTCGCTCGAAGTACCATAACTTTTCACGTACATTGCTGTTCCAAAAGCATCTTTAGATATTACTCCATTTTTACCCACAACATTTCCATCTTTAGTAAGTATTCTTGAACCCTGTCTAGCTGTTTGATCTTCTGTTTCTAGAGTATCAAACGAATTACCTTGATATATTCTATTTTGTAATAAATTTGAAGTTTGACTTCCATTGACATTATTAGAGATATAGTACGTTTCTTGAATATATCCGTTAGTACCCTTGTCACCTATAAAATCACGGTTATTAACATGTCCATCTGTTTTGTTTACATCCGTATTCGGATTAAAATCGAATGAAGCTTGGTTATTAGTTGAATTTACCTGCGTTGTATACCCGGCCAAGCTATTACCAAAAAACGGATGTTTCAAATCAACGTCTACCTTGATATCTACATTACCTGTAATCGTGTAGTCTTTGGTAAGTAAAAATCCAAATCTTGCATTGTATAAACCATATGGATCGGGGTTGCTACTTGGATCATACATTAATCCCTTATTAGGGAAGAATGTAATAGTCCAGTGGTCTTTCCCAGCAACCCCATTAACTGATGAAGTTTTAGTGATTTTAAAGTTTGCATTCGCCATCCAAATTGATTGACCTGTATCTCTAGAAGTGAATACATCTTGCATCCTTCCCCAAACCTTATTATCACCATAAATCCATCTCAATCCATTAGTAGTATTATATACTGATCCTATATCATCTGAAGCAGCAGAAACTGGATTGTATGTAGAGTTGCTTGAAGTCGAAGCACTCGTCATGAAGACATTAGGCTTTATTGAAGATGATGGTGACTTTATTTCGTTCATCAACAAAGTAAGGCCATCAATACCATATTGATAATCTTGTTCTGTCAAACTCGTACTACTTTGCATGACCGTAGCGTATTGTTTAACTGTTGCTGCTAAAGCTGTTTTTAAATCTGAACTTGATGATTTAAAAGCATCGCTATTTACAAAATCTGTAGCTTGATTAATTAAACCTTGTAATTTATCTTTAGCTGTAGTTCCAGTTGTAGTTTGACTATTTTCAAGACTTGTAGAAGCTAATGATTCACTTTTACTTGTAGTCTGAGAAGAAACAGACTGACTGTTTGAATCAGACTTGCTTTCACTAATTGATTCACTCTTAGAATTGCTATCAGAGTGAGTTTCACTAGTTGAACTACTATTAGTATCCAAAGATACTGATTCACTTTTTGAAACTGAAGCAGTTGATTGTGTGTTGCTCTCACTTGTACTCAAACTATCACTCGTACTGCTACTTCCAGATCCTGAACTTAAATTGACAGTCTCTTTATTTACTAAATTTTGATTGCTGTCTAACTGCTTTGTATCAGCTAAAGCAGTGTTAGCAGTTAATACCGTACCTCCGGCAACTGCTCCCAATGCCGCAGCACCTTTCAATGCTGCGGTTATGCCATCTGAACTTAATTTATCCTCTGATTTCTTATCCTTTTCTTTGCTAACAAGTTGAGTATTCATAGTAGATTTATCTAATTTACCTTTAAATACTCTTATTAATCCTATAGAAGAGATTAAGGAACTTACCCATTGCTTGCCAGCTTTATAGAGTTTGACGTGTGTCTTTCTATCATTTTCAAATTCAAAGAAATCTTTCTTATTTCTTCTGAATTTCAATATTCAATCCCCCATATCTAAATTGAATTATAGAATCAATCAAAATCCAAAAATTTTAATTAATCTAACAAATAATTATAAACATTTTATGCAATTTTTCAATAACTTAGAATGTTGAAAATTTAAAATTCATAAAATTTTGCACTTCAGAATTCCTTTTATATAAACGTTTTTTACATAATAATCAACATAGTGTTGATTATTATTTTTGATGAAATTTAACATCTAAACATTAATATATAGCCATTTATACTAGGTTAATCTACATAAATTTTAAAAAAAATAACTTTTTATTCTAAAATAACTCTATTTTGAAAAATAGTTAAAAATTTATTATTTTCTACCCCCCTCCCCCATATATTTTTTCTTTTTAATATAAAATTTTAATAATATATTAATAATAATCTTATAATTCAATAATTAAAATTTATATTTAAACAAAAAAACATGGCTCTAATCATTTAAATTAGAACCATGTCTTTTATAAATGTTTTCAACATATTAAAGTCTTTTAAATTAACCCCATTTGTTATAAGACAGGCAATTAAATACCAAACTATCACTTAGACACAATGTAGGTTAATCTACATTAGTAATCAATTAAGATGCCAACTTCTACTTCATTGACATATAATCCGCCTATGTCTCATCCTCTAAAATTGGCTACTCAAACTATCAAACTTTCCATATAAACCAATTCTAAAGGGATTCACTCAAACTACCACTGATAATCTACATAAACAGATTATTCAGACTCAAAATCACTGTAAAGAATATTTTATCTTTGACTTGGGTTTTGAAAACATTATTAATTTTTAGATAAGAAATAAATTATATAAAAATATCCTACCTAGTTTAATTTTATACAATAAACCATCTAAATACAAGTGTTAAAATACAACTTTTACTTTTTATCTCAACTGCTACTAAATTAAAATTTATTTTATAGCATAAATTATTTTATTTATCTTACTAACATTAAATTAATTTTTTAGTTTTATTCTATTGAATATAATTTTCTACTATAAGTTTTACTTTACATCTTCGTTATTTTTCTACACAAAAAATACTGAAAATCCATATACTACTATAGATTTTCAGTATTTTACTTAGATATATCTTAACAACATTCCCAACAACATTAGTGAGAAAATAATGAACATCATCCATTCCCTTAGATGCGACTTCTTTCGTTTCTTAACTGGCTCATATCGTGCTTCATCAAGTCGTTTATTGATATTTTCTTCTAGTAAGTCTTTTTTCTTATCACTCATCGCGTAATCCCCCCTATCTTCTAAGCAAAGTAAATATCTTTCCTACCATCTGCGCCTATTTCAATCACACTTAACATGATATTCTGTACAATTAACTTATTGACATATTCTTGCATCCTTTCAAAAGACTTAGATGCTTCTTTATGATACTCATAGACTGGATTTCTTTGGGCACTGGAACGACTTTCTACTACTGAACGTAATTGTTGTAAGTTATCTACTTCTTCTACCCAACCAGCATCAATTGCTTTTAATACTGACAAACGATAGAAACGCTCAATTTCTTCAACGTTTTCCAATTCAGCCTCTTTCTCTCTTAATTTCTCTTTTACGATTTGATGTAATAATTTTTTAATTTCAGCTTTATCTGTAATTGGAAAATTATCTGGCACCCCATTATAAGTATAACTTAAATTATCAAAAATTAATCGTGATAACTCATTTCGAGTAAAATCAGCTTTATGCTTTGCTAAATATCCATCCAAGTATTTCAAAATAAATTTTTCTGCATTAAATTTAAATCTTCCATTTTCGGAAATTAACTCATCTCGCTGACTATATATTAAATTACGTTGTTTCTTAGAACTCTCATCAAAATCCATAGTTTGCTTACGATTATTATACCCTTGATTATCATGTTGCTTCTGTGTTCTTTTCATCGCCCATCTAAAACGGAGACTTTTTAACTCTCTTGGACTATCCGGATTATCATTCCGATGTTTTTTAAAATATCTATGCACCCATTTAGGCCCACTATCAATTACCACATCGTCTTCAAGCGATACAAAAAATTGACTAAAGCCAGGGTCTCCTTGACGTCCTGAACGTCCTCTTAACTGAAGTTCAGTTCGCTTACTTGGCATCAATTCAGTTCCTATAACCGCTAATCCACCTAATTCTTTAACTCCCTTACCTAACTTTATATCTGTTCCACGACCAGCCATCGAGGTTGCCACCGTAACAGATCCCCATTGACCTGCTTCAGAAATAATTTCTGCTTCTTTAGCAGCGTTATGTGCATTCAGTAAATTATGTGGAATTTGCTCATGTAGCAATATTTCAGAATAAATTTCTGATAATTCTACATCAGCTGTGGTTAACAAGATTGGTTGTCCTTTTTCATGTAGTTCCTTAACTAATTTCAGAGAAGCCATTAATTTTTCTCTTAAAGTTGGATAAATTTTATCAGGATAATCCTTTCTAATTACAGGATTATTAGTTGGTATCTGGACAACCTTCATGTAGTAAGTTTCAATAAATTCTTTATTGGCAGTTTTTCCAGTCCCTGTCATGCCACCAATTTTCTTAAATAAACGGAAAAAGTTCTGATAAGTAATAGATGCCATTGATCGCATATCATCACTAATTTCGGCTCCCTCAGCAGCTTCAATAGCTTGTTGCTGTCCTTGTTGCATTTTTGTATTTTCTAGAATTCGACCTTCTGTAGAATCTAGCAAATACATTTTATTATCTTCAATAACATAATCTTTCCCTTTTTCAAAGAGATTATGTGCCTTCAATGCTAAAGTAATATGTCTAACTAACTCTACATGTTTTCCATCATATAAGTTAGGAACTCGGAAATATTCTTGGGCTACTTCAATTCCCTTTCTAGTTAACCAGACATTCTTTTTTTCTTCATCAAGTCGGTAATCTTCCTCTTCTTCCAAAGATACTACAAATTCATCTGTCATTTTATACATGTTTGACTGAACACGTGGTGCTCCAGAAATAACTAGAGGTGTTGTTGCAGTATCAAGTAGAACTGCATCAACCTCATCAACAATTACATAGCTGAATTCAGGCATAAATTTTTCTTCCTTAGAGCTTGCTAAGTTATCAATTAAGTAATCAAATCCTAAAGCATTGTTAGTTGTATAAACAATATCGGAATTATAAATTTCCCGCTTTTCTTCAACTTTTAAATCATCGGCATTTTCTGGAACTGCAGAAGCTGCTGAAAGTCCCATCCAATTATAAACTTGACTCATCTCTTCGCAATCTCGATTGGCTAAATATTCGTTAGTTGTAACTAAGATTGTACTTTCTCCTGATAACGCATTAAGATACATGGGCATTGTTGCTGTTAATGTCTTTCCTTCACCAGTCTTCATTTCTGCAATATTTCCTTGATGAAGAACAATTCCCCCCATAACCTGAACATCATAAGGAAACATCCCTAGTACTCGCTTATCTGCCTCACGTATTGCAGCAAAAGCTTCGGGTAATATGTTATCCAATGTTTCACCTTGCTTCAATCGCTTTTTAAATTGTTGAGTTTTGTCTTTAAGTTGATTATCACTGAGCTTTGACATTTCTTCAGCATGACTATTCACTTTTTTTAGAATTTTCTTTACTATCCTCAAACTCATACTATCTATCACCTAAATCTTAAATTCTTGTAGTCTACTAATTCCATTTATCAAAGTTTTAACAAAGCTTACTTCTTTATTAGCTTCCTTATACCACACCTTCACTTGTGGATTTTGATATGCTTGTACTAAAATTTTTCTTTCACTCTTCGATAAGGTGTTTTGTCGTTCTTCCTCTATCTTAGCCAATGGAATCTCTTCATCAGTCACATAACCTGGATACTTTAAAAGTGCATTATAATATCTAACACCTACGTTTCCATAAGCTCCGTAGCTGATTAAACGAATTTTTTTGTAGTTATGCTTTATATCACGTAAATACTGTTCAATTTCATCACTGATGAAGAAGTTTGCTCCCCATAAAGAACTAGCAATCGCCATAGTATTTCCCAATTTTTCTACTTGTTTATATTCAATCTGGGGAATTACGTGATGATTAGGTTCCACAAATAATACCGTTAATTCATCAGACTGTGATTTAAATTCCATAAATTCATAGTCTCCCCAAATTATTGGAGTTTCACTAATCTCTATTTGTTGGAATTCTATCTGCTTAGTACCTGCACTCATTAATTCCATCGTATAACTATGAGCATTTTCGGGAAACTCAAAACTTCCAAGCTTACCTTTTATATATACCTTCTTAATACTTTCATCCAAATTATCTTTAAAATCTATCTTCAAATATGCAGCATTTTCAGGAATTGATTCAAACTTTAAAGCCACATAATAGGTTTTACCTTTACGTAATAAAGGTAGTTGTGGATATGAACGTGATGCTTGATAATTATAGGAAGTTCCCCAACCAACAATTTTTTTTCCTGGAGACATTAATTCATTTTTAAAACTTACTGAGTTATGATGAAAAGCTACTTGCGAACCATAATTATAAAAATCATGTCTATTCCAATAAATAATGTATTTTCTATAATCCATTCTTTTCACCATTCCTAATCTCATTTAAAACATGATTATACTCAGTAAGGAACCACCTTCTTATCGCCGGAGAGTTATCATTATGGCGTCCTGTATATCCATGTCCAATAACTTTTTCTATTTTTTCAGCTTTATGAGTTAAATTATAGAAAGCATTAGGATCATAATCATCCTCTTTCATATATGCAGCATAGATCTTTGTATTTCTTAAACTTGATTTAGCAAATTTATCCCAAAAAACTTCATTTAATTCTTTTGCAGCATTCTTACTATTTCCCCCTGTTCTAGCCAACACTACATCTAAGGCCGTATCAAATTCATTAGGTCGATGCAACCTTCCATTTAAAGCAATATCACCAACACCAAGCAGTGGTTTGCCTAAAATAATAGCATAAGGTTCCAAAGATAACCCATAGTATACTGCTCCAAATGTTCCCATTGAAATGCCTGATAATACTAATTGTTCATTACTAAATCCTAGCCAGTCTAACTTTTCTTTGATAGCTTTTGTCAAACCATCTTCAAGCGTTTTAGAACCCAAATAAAAACTTCCACCTTCTAACCGTGTATCAGTTACTAAAATAAAAGGCGATTTCATCTTTTTTAACATAAAATAACCTTCAAATCCTTCAGCTGATTTATAACCAGAAAAGTAAACATTCAAGGGTGGTTTCATATCTCCCGGATCAAATAAATAAAATAATTCATCTCTATTTTCATCAACAATTCTTTGCCCCCCATTTAAGAAGAATCCTTGATTAATTCTTGATTGTCTTTGATGAATAGAGCCTAATTTTATCTTACCCTTTCCTTTTATCGAAATATTTATACTAAATTGCGTTTCTGCATTCTTTCCATCAATTACTATAGGTTTATTTAAATTATCACTGGTTACACTCCAAGTATCTAGATCAAGTCCTAAATACCCATTAGCTAGACGTGAAAATTCAAGTTTAATTTCTATTCCAGGATCTTTAATATACTCTAACCAAAACTCTAACTTTCTATCTTTAACAATAGCTACATTGTATGTATTTGAAATAATCGGATAATATTCATCACCAAAATCATCATCTAATATTAGATATTTTTGACCTTCGATCTTATACTCACCTTTATAGCTCGGATTTATCATATAGTTATATGGATTTACAGCCACAGTATCTCCATACTGCCCACTAAAAAATTTAAATTCCAAATTAGACATAAATTCATCCATATTTTCAGGCAAAATAGATTTAGCTAATTTCTTTTTAAAAAAATATTTTTGATCTTCAGTATAACTTTCGACTGTACTAGCATAAAAGACAGTATGGGCAGCCACAAAATTATCTAAAGCCATCAAATCTGTTTCTTCATCCATATCTGTCACTAAAACCATATTAAACCCTAAGCGTCGACGTCGTTTTTTTTCTTCACTATTTAGTTGAGCTACTTTCTCAGCGAGGTTTTCTGGCTCTAATACTAACCAATTTATATCTTCTGGTATAGAATATTTTTCAGCTAAATTATCTTTACCTACTTGTACCATAGTTATCTTACTCACGCAACTTTCCCCCCTTTTTAGTTAACTGTAAAGCATCTTTCCATAAATTTACTAAATTATCACTGGAATACTGTACAATTTTTCCAGCAGCATATACTAAAGCTTCATTCCAATGTTTCAATCCTACTAAATAATACTCTAAAGCTCGCTTTAACTCCAAAGAGTCTGATACTATCAATCCATTTTTTTGATGTTCAACATATGGGTTAGGAACTGAATTAATTTGTGGAATACCTGCACTTATCCCTGCAATTTGAAGATATAAATCTGCGTCTTCTCCCATATCTATAATTAATCTAACAAAGTTCAATTTACTTACTAAATCATTTTCAGAATCGATCCTATAAAATTCAATACGCTTAAAAAGCTCAATATTCCGTAAAGTATCTTGACTTTCTTCATCTTGAAGCTGATTTTCCGCTGTCCCTACTGTCTGCACATCATTTTCTGTAATTCTTAAAGTATCTAGTATTCTATCTTTTAAATAATTCAGCTTATCCATTGATTTAGAATTGGATGCATATCCACTTAATATTAACTCAATACGCTTATCTTGTTGCATGAGTTGGATAATTTCATCAACCATTATTTCTAATTCTTCAGTTGAAGTCTTATCCACTAATAAAAATAATTTTAAAGCCCTAATTCTTTGACTTTGTCCTAAGCGCAAGCGACTATCAAATGGTGGTATCTGTAGAACTGGAATCTGTATATTTAACTCAGCTAGCTTAGACTGAACAAGTTCTGTATTTTTCGGAGTATCCGCAACTATTACATCAACCTTCATTAATTGTTCAATGCTAGGAAAATTTTGTTCAATATCTAAACGGTTACTAAAAATACTCATGATTATCTTACCTGACTTAGGTAAGTCTAGAATTCTTTGGTTGTGCCTTATTTCTCCCGCAAGGACAACAACATCTTTTTCAGTAAGGTTATCTTCAATAAATTCAAAATATTTTTCAGAAATTAAATCTTTCATTGAATTATATTTTTCTTGCTTGAAACTCTGTTTAAATAAAGGATTTATTACTACTACACCATCTTTATCTAATCTAAATCTCCATTCACCAGCTAAATTTAAAAATTCTTGTTTTTCAAATTCATCATCAGCATAAGTAATAATACTTGATAAAAATCCTCTATCATCAAAAATATAAACCTTTGAAAGTTTATTATCTTTAAAGAAATTAATTTTCTGAAGTTGTCCCAAATTTCCACTGATAATATGAGCATACGGCTGATTATCTACTCTTACTAAAATATAAAAGGGATTGTAAATGAAAACTGCATTTTTAGGCCAAGCAAATTCAAAAGGATTAACTGGTCTAATATTACTAAGATGAGTATCTTGTAGATCATCAAATATACTATAATAATCTATTTCATATAAATCTTGTCTTTGTAAGAAATCTCGTAACATTGGTGCATACTCTAAAATAACAGCTTTTAATTTTTCTTCTGATTGCCTAAACATCATCAATTGGTTAACTGTATCATCGAACTCCATCTTATTAGTTGTGAAATACCATTCTGGAAAAGCTGTCGACCAATCATTCTCACTTTGATTCCAAGTCGGAATAAAATAAAACAAAACTTTCACTCCCTAACTATCACTTATTTAATCCATTTTTTATAACTATATAAACTCTTAGCAGCCCTGATTTGTTCCTGAACATTAAAAATCATCCCAAAACACATCATTGCTATTCCGGGAATCATTACAACTTTTGCATATTTTGGTTGTATTGCACCGATATATAATGGGCCTCCTGCTACTAATGTTATGTATATTGATCCCACTATTGAGAAAAAGGCTACATATTTTGTTAAATATCGTTTTGTATCTTTACCTGGTTTAACGTTTTTAATATAATCGCCACTATTGCGTAGTCCTTCCGCAATTTGACCAGCATCAATATTTACAAAACCAAACATTATCGCTAATGCGAATAAGACAATAACATACAAAGTTGCCCCAGCAAATGAATACATGGAAACTCCCTTTGCAAATGTCTTTAAAAATCCTACTGAAAAATGATGAGCTATAATTTGTAATAAATAGTTAACAATCATAAATAACGACATTGCAAACATAATTGCCATTCCCCCACCGTTATTTACTTTTATAGGAATATAAGAATCTTTATTCAAATCATTATTTATCATAACTCGTGTAACTGGTATTCGATATTCAGAACGTTCCATGATAACCGACAATATAACCAAAATTAAGATAGCTAGAGCTACTAGTACCATAATCCATTTTCCATTACTAATTTTACTTAGCATCTTAAATGTTTCCCCTAGTTGTTGTTCTACACCAGTTATCATTTTAAAAAGCATAATTAACATGCTTCCACCAACACCTTTAGCAGCATTCAAATATGCTAACCATACAGTAAAAAATCCTCCTGCAATTAACATAATTACAACTCCAACCTTAGTTTCATAATCTACATTCATTTTAAAACTAAGGACTATTCCTATTGATTGAACTATCGATAAAAATAGTATTAAGATATTACGTAAATATCCACTTTCTCTCTCACTTAAACTACCTAGTCCTAGTGGTTTAATCATCACTAATACTTGCCAAATAATCATTGATGACATCCACGGACCTAATCCTAATGATAACAATGTTAAATTTGAAATATCTCCCCCTGTTGCATTGCTAGCTAATTGCAAAACATAATTACTTTTAGCCTCTGCCATTGTCCCTCCTAAAGGAATAGGAATTGCTGATCCAATCATATAAGTGATTAAAATAAACATCGTCCATAAAAATTTAGGCACAAAAAAGTTTATTAAGGTATCCTTTTTAGGCTTTTTTCTTAATCTCATCCACTCATCCTCATTTTTTTATATTCTTATCTAATAGTATACCTTGTACAACGGATTATTGTTAACCGTATACTAAAAAAAATTATTTCCCAGGTTATTTTCATGCTATAATTTTTTTAGATTTTTTAGAGAGGATTTGATTATTTTGCGAATAAAACATCCCATGTTACGTTGGGGACTAATATTTATTTTAGGTTTATTAGGATGTTTGGTTGTGTTTATTGGTGCCTATGTAATCTATATGCAGACACATTATTATAGAATTAAAGATTATCAACCACTATCTATTAAACAAAAACTTAATCACTCTAATAAACTGCAAACAAATACTACCTACTCTGCTGCTACATATAATGTTGGATTTGGAGCATATAATCAGAAGTTTAGTTTTTTTATGGATACCGGCAAAATGAAAGACGGTACTAAAACTCAAGGAAAATACGGAAAAGCCGAAAATGAAGCTGCTGCTTTACAAAATACAAATGGTGAAATCAATACGATGAAAAAAATTAATGCAGACTTCATGTTATTTCAAGAAATAGATGTTGATTCATCACGTAGTTATCACGTCAATCAAGTTAAAAAAATGAGTCAAAACTTTGCTAACTATGAAGAAATTTTTGCAAATAATTTCCATTCTCCTTATTTGTTATATCCTCTAAATGATCCACATGGAGCAGTTCAATCAGGACTATTATCACTTAGTAAATATCCTGTAGAACAAGCTACTCGTCGTAAATACCCTGTTTCTACCAGTTTTATTACTAAATTTACTGATTTAGATAGATGTTTCACCGTTATGAAAATTCCAGTAACTAATGGTCATAAACTGATTTTAATTAATAGTCATATGTCTGCTTATGATAAAGGTGGTAAAATGCGTGTTAAACAGTTAAAGCTTTTAAATTCTGTCATGGAATCTGAATATAAAAAGGGTAATTATGTCATTGTCGGTGGTGACTTTAACCATACATTTGGTCGAAAGATGTTAACCCATTTTAAGTCCCAACAAGAAATTCCCGACTGGGTGTCTGTCCTCTCTTCGAAAGATCTCACACCTGATATTCGCATGGTTCATGCTAAAAATGAAAACACTGTTCCAACTTGTCGCGGTACTGATATTCCTTATCAAAAAGGAAAGACTTATACCACAGTTATTGATGGCTTCTTAGTATCCAAGAATGTTCAGGCTACTTCTGAAAACATCAACACTGAATTTGCCTATGCCGATCATAATCCAGTTAAATTAAGTTTCAAGCTATTGAATCAATAACCTCTAAGAACGTTGAGCTAATCACGTTCTTTTTTTATTCATAAAATTTTATCGTAAATTCCGAACTTTAACTATTGTGCACAACATTATTCTGTGATATATTATTTGTGGGTTTTGAAACCGTTTACTTTAACGGAGAAAGAAGGTCTTTATATGTTTAAAAAATTACTTGCTCCACCCGGCAAAAAGTCACGTCTTTCAGATGCCGAGGTTGCTCGTAAATATCCACGTTATCGTACTCAAGTTATTATCTCTATTTTTGTTGGTTATATGGGGTACTATTTTGTTCGTAATACCACTTCCATTCTTTCTGGGATTTTGAAGATGTCAGCTACCGAAATAGGAATTATAACTTGTGCCAGCTATATTGCTTATGGTGTTTCTAAATTTGTCTCTGGACTTATTTCAGATGAATCAAATTCTAAAATTTTTCTACCTCTAGGACTATTATTATCAGGTATTATTAATATTTTTATCGGTGTTATTCCATCAGTAATCACAAGTGTCTGGCTATTTACCATCTTCTATCTAATCAACGGTTGGTTACAAGGTATGGGATGGCCTCCTGGTGCTAGAACTCTAGTGTACTGGTTTGGTAATAAGGAACGTATCACTTACGGTACTATTTGGAATCTATCACATAATTTTGGTGGGGCTATTGCACCTTTACTTGCTGGAGCTGGTTTAGCACTTGCAGGAAATGATCCATTAGCACAAGCACGTGCAGCATATTGGTTCCCAGGTGTCGTTGTTTGTATCATGGCCGTTATTATTTACTTTATTCAAGAAGATACTCCAGAATCAGTTGGACTTCCTCCAATTGAAGAATACAAATCTGAAGAATACCGTGAAAGCGACAACGCTAAACTCGAAGAAGATGCTGCAGCTGTTGAAATGAGCATGGGTGAGATTGTTAAGAAGTACATCCTTCCAAATACTAAATTAATGTGGTCTTCACTTTATGCCGCTCTCGTTTATATCTTACGTTACGGTATTGTTTCTTGGACACCTAAGTTCCTAGCAACAAGCATTCAAGATGGAGGAAAAGGAATTACTGCCGCTGCTGGTATGGGTGGTTTCTCCTTCTTCGAACTTGGCGGAATTGCTGGTATGTTAATTGCAGGTTGGGTATCAGCTAAATTATTCAAGAATTCTAAACCTCTAACTAACGTCGCTTGTTTAATCATTACTCTCATATTATTAGTTGCTTATTGGTTTATTCCAGCTGGTCCTGAATATATGATTTGGGACTTTGCAATCCTTATTGGTCTAGGTGCTTCTATTTATGGTCCAGTTATGATGGTTGGTTTGTACGCAATGGAACTCGTTCCTAAAGCTGCCGCTGGAGCTGCTGCTGGATTATCTGGAACTTTTAGTTATGTTGGTGGTGCTACTGTTGCTACTTTAGTTATTGGTATTATCGTTGACCATTTAGGTTGGGGTGTTGCCTTCATCGTATTCGGTATCTCTGGTATTGCTGCTATCATTTGTACCCTACTTTCACGTGATAAATCTCTAGAATATTGGGAAGATGATAAAAAATAATCTAAATATATATAAGTTTTTAAAAAATGACATTGTACCAATTCCATAAAGAATTGATATAACGTCATTTTTTCTTAATATAATTTGAAAAAGTATTCTGTTTAATTTGCTGGGCTATCGATACTTTGGCTTAATTCCAGATTTTCATTTGCCACTTGGACTATTTCTTCAATCTTACTTTGAATTGCCATTAAAGCCCCTGCCCCTAAATAAAGACGTGCTGGTGGATTTCCGCCAAATCATCATTAAATTTCTACTTATGATATGGTCTACCAGCATTTATCATGAATCCACGGTAAATTTGTTCTGTTAAAACCATTCTCATCAGTTGATGAGGAAGTGTGAAACGACCAAAAGAAATTTTTGTATTCGCTCTTTTTAAAACTTCAGGACTTAGTCCCAAAGATCCACCGATAACAAAAGTAATATCACTGGTACCATATGTTCCTAAATCTGCTAACTCTTTAGCAAATTCTTCCGAAGAACGTTCTTTTCCTTCAATAGCAAGGGCGTATACATATTCTTTATCTTTGATTTTCGCTAATATCCGTTCTCCCTCTTTTTCTTTCACGCCTTCCATTTCAGCTGGGCTTAATTTTTCAGGGGCCTTTTCATCAGGAACTTCGACAATTTGAAATTTACAAAAAGTTCCTAGACGTTTTGCATATTCTGCAATTCCCTGTTTTAAATATTTTTCTTTTAACTTACCCACACCAATAATTTTTATATTCATAATAAATCCACCTTCACACACAAGTTATTCACAAAGTTATCCACATATCCACAACTCCAATTCCTATATCTTGTTACGAATGTATTTTCGCCACAAGATTTATTGTTTCTTAATTTGTCAAGAATTAATTACTTATTCACAGGAATATTAAATAAAATTAATTTTTATAACTGCTTACAAACATTATTATATCAACGTTTATTTTGATTATTATAGCTAGATTATAAAGTTATTAACAATTATTCCACAGTCTGTGGATAACTTTGTTTTTGTCTTTTCCCTTTATTCTGTAGTATTTTATGACTTTTCAACAACCTTAAAATTTGTTATCCAAAAATCTATCCACAAAATAAAAAACACATATCTATCTTACAAGATATGTGCTAAAATTTCTATTTAATTTTCGTTAGATGCTGAAGTGGTATTAGAATCATTTGCTTCTAAAGTCAACTTCACATTAGTAGTCTTCTTACTACCTTCATGATAATACTCAATTGAAACAGTATCACCAATCTTATGTTTGTACAATTCTTCTTTCAATGTCGCTACATCGCTAATCTTCTTACCATTAACCTTTGTAATCACATCATACTTCTTAATATCAGTGTTCTTCAATGGAGAATCAGATTCAACACTAGCAACTACTACACCTTCAGTCACACTACTTGGCAATTTCAAAGTTGATGATTGATCACTAGAAGAAATGTTACTCAAATCGACCACTGCCACACCTAAGGCTGGACGAGATACTTTACCATTTTTCACAAGCTGATTAATGATCTTAACAACTTCATTACTTGGAATTGCAAATCCCATTCCTTCAACTGATGTACTGTCACTGCCATATGAACTTGTGCCAGTAGAAGACAATTTCATGGAATTAATTCCGATTACTTGACCCGCTAAGTTGATTAAAGGACCACCAGAGTTACCAGGGTTGATGGCTGCATCTGTTTGAATTACAGTTGCTTGGCCAGTTGCATTACCAGAACTATCAGTTACATCAATTGTACGTTTCTTAGCTGAGATAATCCCTTCAGTCAATGAAGTTGCATATTGAGAACCCAATGGCGAACCGATAGCCAAGGCTGTTTCACCAACTTGAATATTGTCAGAGTCACCAAATGACGCTACTTGTGTTACGTCTTTAGCATTGATCTTCAATACCGCTAAGTCACTAACTGCATCATGTCCAACTTCTGTAGCAGAGACTTTTTTACCACTAGCCAAGATAATTTCAATCTTATTGGATCCAGAAACAACGTGATTATTAGTTACAATGAAAGCTGTATTCCCAGATTTTTTGTAAATCACACCAGAACCTTCACTAGTACTTGTGGCTGTCTCTCCTTTACTACTATTACCAAAGATTGCTTCAAGTGAATCAGATGCACTGCTAGAAGAATAAGCTTCAACTGAAACTACTGCATTTTTCACTGATTTGAAAGCTTTAGTTGTCTGACTACTTACATCTACCTTAATATTAGATGTTTTCGTTGTTCCCAAAGAATTGTTGGAAGTTACATTTCTATTTTCATACCAGTTGTATCCACCAACTGCAATACCTCCACCAAGTAGGCCTGCTACTAAGCTAACAAGTGCAACTTTCTTGATAATTTTATTATTGTTATTGTTGTTGTTATTTTGATTGTTATTTGATGAATTTAATTCTGTAAATTCTCCTTCAATAGGACCTCTTTCACCCATTTTTCCAGCCCCTTTCAAGCTATTTCATAACCTAATTCTAGGATCTAATTATGAAAATTTTGCGAACAAAATAATTAATTTTCTCTAAAAAACTTTCTTTATAATTGGATTAATGGAGTGGCTTGTTTAGGATCTGTATCACAAATTTCAAAGTCATGACCAACCGCTAAATCGTGTTCTTTCATGATATCTTCTACTGTGACATGCGCTAATGCCTTAACATTATTTTCCTGACTTAGATGTCCCAAGAATATTTTCTTAGTATTATTTCCCAAAACATCCATCAAAGCTGCAGCCCCATCATCATTCGACAAGTGCCCTGTATCACTCATAATTCTTTGTTTCAATGACCAGGAGTATGGTCCCATCCGCAACATTTCTGTATCATGATTACATTCAAATAGATAAGCTTCAGCATTATTAATCACACCAGCTACACTATCTGGGACATAGCCAGTATCTGTAACAATCGCAAATGAAGATTTTCCGTGATGTAACTCATAAAATTGAGGTTCAGCGGCATCATGCGATACCCCAAAGCTTTCTATATCTATATCTCCAATACTCAAAGTCTTTCCCATATCAAAAATATATTTTTGTTCTAAAGGAATTTTCCCAACTTTTGAACTCATTGCACCCCAAGTTCCTTGATTAGCATAGATATTCATTCCATATCTTCTAGCTAGGACGCCCACTCCCTTAATATGATCACTATGTTCATGTGACACTAACAAACTATCTACATCCTTCAAAGTTCTACCAATTGAATTCATCAATTCTTCGATCTTTTTCCCAGATAAACCTGCATCTACTAGTACTTTACTCTTAGGTGTTTCAATATATGTAGCATTACCAGTACTCCCACTTGCTAAAACGCTGATTTTCATTCCTTGATCTTCCACTTTAATATCTGCTCCCTAATTAGTTTCCAACGATAATAATAACAATTTGGACGTCATTTTTAAAGTCATCCGTTTTCATTTAAGAAATATCTAAAATTAAAAAAACAGATATTTCAAAGATTTATCTTCAAAATATCTGTCTTATAAAAACTATTTATCTTCTTTCTTTTTATATAATGATCCTAAACCAAATAGTCCTGCAATTGAAGCTAATGTTGCTCCAATAATAGAAACATTATTATCACTTGTATCACCCGTTTGTGGTAATTTTTCACTTGTTGATACTTTATTCTTAGCTGTTGCAGTAGCTTTACTTGGGTTAGCTGTCTTGTTCTCTAACTTATTATCTGAATTAGAATCTGTTTGATTACTTTGACTACTATCTGGTGTAACAACGATCTCTTTACCATTCAATGCATTTTGAGCAGTTTCTAGTGCTTGTAATAGTAATTGAATATCATTTGCATTTGCATCATTACCATTTTTAGCAACAACTTCTTTTGATAATTTAACAACTTTATCATACGCTTCTCTTAGTTCTGGACTAGCATTGAGATATCTCACAGTTACTCTAGTTTGTGCTGCTAATTCTATTGCAGCATGTAATTTAATCATTAAATCATCTAAATTCTTTGCCTTATTCACTGCAGTTGTAATTGCATTTTCTTGAGTTGCACTGTCAATTTCTTTCTTAGCAGTTACTTTTTGGGCATCGTTCAAATTAGCCAGATTATCAATAACAACTTTAGCAACTTGCTTGCTGTTATTAAATTTCTTAGCACCATCTAAGTTATCCTTAGCATTGCTTAGAGAAATAATCAAGTCTAAAACAGTCTTATAGTCAGCTTGCTTACCATTTAGTACATCAGAAGCAGCTTTCATAGCATCATCAAATGCTTTTTGCTTATCAGCACTTGCATTTACATATTCTACATTATTCTTGATAGATTCACTATCTATGGAAGCTTTCTTCAAATCACCCATACTACTATCTAAGTTTGTTGCTTTATCGCTTGCTGTGCTTACCTCTGCTAAACTGCTTGCTTGTTCAATAGCTGCTTTTGCTGCTGCTTTTTGCGCTTCATTTAAGTTATTTAACTTATCGATTGCGTCTTGAGCTGCTTGCTTAGCGTTTGCTAAATTGCTATCGCCATCCAATGTTGCTTTTGCTGCCTTTACTTGTTCTAAGGCTGCTTGTACTGTTGCACTATCCGCATTTGCTCCTTCTTTGGCTACAATTGCGTTTGCTGCTTCTACCGCTGCATCATATGCCTTTTGTGCTTCTTCATCGGCATTTGTATAGTTTACACTTGCCTTTGTTGCGTTAACATCTGCTACGGATTCTTTCAAGTCGCCCATGTTGCCATCTAAGGCTGTTGCTTGGTCACTTGCTGCAGTTACGCCTGCGGCGTCTGTCGCATTATTTACTGCTTCCTTAGCTGCTTCTTTTTGCGCATCATTTAAGTTGTTTAACTTATCAATTGCGTCTTGAGCTGCTTGCTTAGCGTTTGACAAATTGCTATCGCCATTCAATGCTGCTTTTGCTGCCTGTACTTTTTCTAAGGCTGCTTGTACTTCGGCACTATCTGCTTTTGTTCCTTCTTTGGCTACAATTGCGTTTGCTGCTTCTACCGCTGCGTCATATGCCTTTTGCGTTGCGTCATCTGCATTTGTATAGTTTACACTTGCCTTTGTTGCGTCAACATCTGCTACGGATTCTTTCAAGTCGCCCATGTTGCCATCTAAAGCTTCTGCTTTATTGCTTGCTGCAGTTACGCCTGTGGCGTCTGTCGCATTGTCTACTGCTGCCTTAGCTGCTGCTTTTTGCGCTTCATTTAAGTTGTTTAACTTATCAATTGCGTCTTGAGCTGCTTGCTTAGCGTTTGACAAATTGCTATCGCCATTCAATGCTGCTTTTGCTGCCTGTACTTTTTCTAAGGCTGCTTGTACTTCGGCACTATCTGCTTTTGTTCCTTCTTTGGCTACAATTGCGTTTGCTGCTTCTACCGCTGCGTCATATGCCTTTTGCGTTGCGTCATCTGCATTTGTATAGTTTACACTTGCCTTTGTTGCGTCAACATCTGCTACGGATTCTTTCAAGTCGCCCATGTTGCCATCTAAAGCTTCTGCTTTATTGCTTGCTGCAGTTACGCCTGCGGCGTCTGTCGCATTGTCTACTGCTGCCTTAGCTGCTGCTTTTTGCGCTTCATTTAAGTTATTTAACTTATCGATTGCGTCTTTTGCTGCTTGCTTGGAATCTGCTAATTTGCTATCGCCATCCAATGCTGCTTTTGCTGCCTGTACTTTTTCTAAGGCTGCTTGTACTTCGGCACTATCTGCTTTTGTTCCTTCTTTGGCTACAATTGCGTTTGCTGCTTCTACTGCTGCGTCATATGCCTGTTGTACTTTTTCATCTGCATTCTTGTAGTTTCCACTTGCCTTTGTTGTATCAGCATCTGCTACGGATTCCTTCAAGTTACCCATGTTACCATCTAAAGCTTCTGCATTGTCGCTTGCTGCATTTACGCCTGCGGCGTCTGTCGCATTATTTACTGCTGCCTTAGCTGCTGCTTTTTGCTCATCATTTAAGTTATTTAACTTATCGATTGCGTCTTTTGCTGCTTGCTTAGCGTTTGCCAAATTGCTATCGCCATTCAATGCTGCTTTTGCTGCCTGTACTTTTTCTAAGGCTGCTTGTACTTCGGCACTATCTGCTTTTGTTCCTTCTTTGGCTACAATTGCGTTTGCTGCTTCTACTGCTGCGTCATATGCCTGTTGTACTTTTTCATCTGCATTCTTGTAGTTTCCACTTGCCTTTGTTGTATCAGCATCTGCTACGGATTCCTTCAAGTTACCCATGTTACCATCTAAAGCTTCTGCATTGTCGCTTGCTGCATTTACGCCTGCGGCGTCTGTCGCATTATTTACTGCTGCCTTAGCTGCTGCTTTTTGCTCATCATTTAAGTTATTTAACTTATCGATTGCGTCTTGAGCTGCTTGCTTAGCGTTTGCCAAATTGCTATCGCCATTCAATGCTGCTTTTGCTGCCTGTACTTTTTCTAAGGCTGCTTGTACTTCGGCACTATCTGCTTTTGTTCCTTCTTTGGCTACAATTGCGTTTGCTGCTTCTACTGCTGCGTCATATGCCTTTTGTACTTTTTCATCTGCATTCTTGTAGTTTCCGCTTGCCTTTGTTGCGTCAACATCTGCTACGGATTCCTTCAAGTTACCCATGTTGCCATCTAAAGCTTCTGCATTGTCGCTTGCTGCAGTTACGCCTGCGGCGTCTGTTGCTTTATTTACTGCTTCCTTAGCTGCTGCTTTTTGCGCTTCATTTAAGTTATTTAACTTATCGATTGCGTCTTGGGCTGCTTGCTTATCATTTTCTAATTTCTTATCGCCATTCAATGCATCTTGAGCTGCTTTTACTTCTTTTAATGCTGCTTTTACTGCTGCACTGTCCGCATTTGTTCCTTCTTTAGCTACAATTGCGTTTGCTGCTTCTACTACTGCATCGTATGCCTTTTGCGCTTCTTCATCGGCATTTGTGTAGTTTACACTTGCCTTTGTTGCGTCAACATCTGCTACGGATTCCTTCAAGTTACCCATGTTGCCATCTAAAGTTTCTGCATTGTCGCTTGCTGCTTTTACGCCTGCGGCGTCTGTCGCATTATTTACTGCTTTCTTAGCTGCTTCTTTTTGCGCTTCATTTAAGTTGTTTAACTTATCGATTGCGTCTTGAGCTGCTTGCTTAGCGTTTGCCAAATTGCTATCGCCATTCAATGCTGCTTTTGCTGCCTGTACTTTTTCTAAGGCTGCTTGTACTTCGGCACTATCTGCTTTTGTTCCTTCTTTGGCTACAATTGCGTTTGCTGCTTCTACCGCTGCGTCATATGCCTTTTGCGTTGCGTCATCTGCATTTGTATAGTTTACACTTGCCTTTGTTGCGTCAACATCTGCTACGGATTCTTTCAAGTTACCCATGTTGCCATTTAAGGCTGTTGCTTGGTCGCTTGCTGCTTTTACGCCTGCGGCGTCTGTTGCTTTATTTACTGCTTCCTTAGCTGCTGCTTTTTGCGCTTCATTTAAGTTATTTAACTTATCGATTGCGTCTTGGGCTGCTTGCTTATCATTTTCTAATTTCTTATCGCCATTCAATGCATCTTGAGCTGCTTTTACTTCTTTTAATGCTGCTTTTACTGCTGCACTGTCCGCATTTGTTCCTTCTTTAGCTACAATTGCGTTTGCTGCTTCTACTACTGCATCGTATGCCTTTTGCGCTTCTTCATCGGCATTTGTGTAGTTTACACTTGCCTTTGTTGCGTCAACATCTGCTACGGATTCCTTCAAGTTACCCATGTTGCCATCTAAAGTTTCTGCATTGTCGCTTGCTGCTTTTACGCCTGCGGCGTCTGTCGCATTATTTACTGCTTTCTTAGCTGCTTCTTTTTGCGCTTCATTTAAGTTGTTTAACTTATCGATTGCGTCTTGAGCTGCTTGCTTAGCGTTTGCCAAATTGCTATCGCCATTCAATGCTGCTTTTGCTGCCTGTACTTTTTCTAAGGCTGCTTGTACTTCGGCACTATCTGCATTTGTTCCTTCTTTGGCTACAATTGCGTTTGCTGCTTTTACTGCTGCATCGTATGCCTTTTGCGCTTCTTCATCGGCATTCTTGTAGTTTCCACTTGCCTTTGTTATATCAACATCTGCTACGGATTCCTTCAAGTTACCCATGTTACCATCTAAAGCTTCTGCATTGTCGCTTGCTGCTTTTACGCCTGCGGCGTCTGTCGCATTATTTACTGCTTTCTTAGCTGCTTCTTTTTGCGCTTCATTTAAGTTGTTTAACTTATCGATTGCGTCTTGAGCTGCTTGCTTAGCGTTTGCCAAATTGCTATCGCCATTCAATGCTGCTTTTGCTGCTTGTACTTTTTCTAAGGCTGCTTGTACTTCGGCACTATCTGCATTTGTTCCTTCTTTGGCTACAATTGCGTTTGCTGCTTTTACTGCTGCATCGTATGCCTTTTGCGCTTCTTCATCGGCATTCTTGTAGTTTCCACTTGCCTTTGTTGCGTCAACATCTGCTACGGATTCCTTCAAGTTACCCATGTTACCATCTAAAGCTTCTGCATTGTCGCTTGCTGCTTTTACGCCTGCGGCGTCTGTCGCATTATTTACTGCTTTCTTAGCTGCTTCTTTTTGCGCTTCATTTAAGTTGTTTAACTTATCGATTGCGTCTTGAGCTGCTTGCTTAGCGTTTGCCAAATTGCTATCGCCATTCAATGCTGCTTTTGCTGCCTGTACTTTTTCTAAGGCTGCTTGTACTTCGGCACTATCTGCATTTGTTCCTTCTTTGGCTACAATTGCGTTTGCTGCTTTTACTGCTGCATCGTATGCCTTTTGCGCTTCTTCATCGGCATTCTTGTAGTTTCCACTTGCCTTTGTTGCGTCAACATCTGCTACGGATTCCTTCAAGTTACCCATGTTACCATCTAAAGCTTCTGCATTGTCGCTTGCTGCTTTTACGCCTGCGGCGTCTGTCGCATTATTTACTGCTTTCTTAGCTGCTTCTTTTTGCGCTTTATTTAAGTTGTTTAACTTATCGATTACGTCTTGAGCTGCTTGCTTAGCATCTGCTAATTTCTTATCGCCATTCAATGCTGCCTTTGTTTCTTTTACTTTTTCTAAGGCTGCTTGTACTGCTGTGCTGTCTGCATTTGTTCCTTCTTTGGCTACAATTGCTTTTGCTGCTTCTACTGCTACATCATATGCCTTTTGCACTTCTCCATCGGCATTCTTGTAGTTTCCACTTGCCTTTGTTGTATCAGCATCTGCTACGGATTTCTTCAAGTTACCCATGTTGCCATCTAAGTCTGTTGCTTGGTTACTTGCTGCTTTTACGCCTGCGGCGTCTGTCGCATTGTTTACTGCTTCCTTAGCTGCTTCTTTTTGCGCTTTATTCAAGTTGTTTAACTTATCGATTACGTCTTGAGCTGCTTGCTTAGCATCTGCTAATTTCTTATCGCCATTCAATGCTGCCTTTGTTTCTTTTACTTTTTCTAAGGCTGCTTGTACTGCGACACTATCTGCATTTGTTCCTTCTTTGGCTACAATTGCTTTTGCTGCTTCTACTGCTGCATCATATGCCTTTTGCGCTTCTCCATCGGCATTCTTGTAGTTTCCACTTGCCTTTGTTGTATCAGCATCTGCTACGGATTCCTTCAAGTTACCCATGTTGCCATCTAAGTCTGTTGCTTGGTTACTTGCTGCTTTTACGCCTGCGGCGTCTGTCGCATTGTTTACTGCTTCCTTAGCTGCTTCTTTTTGCGCTTTATTTAAGTTATTTAACTTATCGATTGTGTCTTGAGCTTTTTGTTTTTCTTCATCCAATGCTTGATTATTGCCATTTGGATTTTCTTCAGCTTTTTTTGCTAATTCATCATAAACATTTGGTGATCCATATTTATTTAATGTATCAATAACATCTTTCATCTTATCGGCATTAAATATATTCTCTGGGATAACTTGTTCTTTAGCAGCATTTAATTTTTCAAGAGCATCCTTTACATCCTGACTATTTGGATATTGGTTTTGCAAGAGCTTAATTTTATTAATTTGGTTGTTAATTTTCTCATTTGTAGCAGTAACAAGTTTTTCTCCATTTAAACCTATAAGTTTATCAACAAAAGTATCTGTAATTGTTTTTGGATTAAAAAGTTGTTCCTCTAATGCTTGATTTACCCAATAATCACCATAATCCGTCTTTTTTAAATCTAAAATTGCAGTAACACTATCTAAATTATTCTTATAATCAATTAACCTTTGTATTCTTTCTTTAGATACACTTGCGCCCTTATCGTGATAGTAATTGTAAATATCATCAACATTATATTTATTAGCTGTATCTGCATTAGCTGCTCGAGCAGCAAATAATCTAGGCTTCACTGTATTACTAGCACTATTTTCTTGTTCTGTATTTGCTACAGTAGTATCAGTTGTCTTATTTTCATTACTACCTGTTGTACTGTCTACATTTTCTTTATTAGCGGAATTTGATGTAGCAGTTGACTCGCTACTTTGCGTTGGCGTATTTGAGCTATCCTGATTCATACTATCCTTGCTCATCTTATCTGCACTTTGGCTAGTCACATCCGCTACATTTTGATTTGTCTTATCAGCATTTGATGTTGGTGTAACAACCTTATCAGTGTTTGAAGTTGATTCCGCACTTATTGAATTAGTTGTTACATTATAATTATCATTAGTATCGGCTTTTGCTTTAGGTGCATCTAACATTAGACCACCAAAAATTGTAAATCCAATTAAAACAGAAGCTGTTCTTCCAGAAATTTTTTTAATACTAAATCTTTGTTTTTCTTTATTACCGTTTGTTTTTCTTCTACTCATTAACCTCTTCTCCTACTTCTACTATTAATCCCCTATTTCTAGGCTTTATCACTCTAAAATGTTAGCAAATTGACAAAATTTTTTAACTTACTCAATTGCATGAGTAAAGTATATTATATCTTTAAAAAAAGTTCAAAGAAAATTATATCTAAAACAATATTTTATTCAACTTTTTTCGCTTACTATATTTAACGCTAATTATTCTATTCTTTATTTTCAACTATTGAAATAGTTTGAAATTGCTCTAAACTAAAAAATACATAAAAAAACACTAAAGAGCTCTTCACTCTTTAGTGTTCCTTACTTATTAAATTTGTTCTACTACTAATCGTCCATAATTGCACCAGTGAACGCATTTAAGCGTCGATATTGCACAATTCCAGATGAATCACTCTTAATCTTCACATTCCATGTTGGAATTAAAATTGTATTATTATTAGCTATCAACAACTTAGTATATCCTAGTTTTACCCATTCAACAGTAGAGTTAGCCGGAATCTTGTTATATTGATACAACAAAATAACTGCTCGTCTCTGGCTAATCGTCTTCTTCACTTCTCTTAATTGATGAACTTTAGCGAGATGACGTTGAGTATAACCTACAACATAACCACCTTTAACCGTAAATCTCAATTGACCCTCAGGTGTATAGATTGGCTTTCCATGCACCATTTGCGTATAAACAATGGTATTTTTACTTGATAATTCTTTAGAGTATGCATAGTCTTTCCCATGAATTATCAAGCTCGCATCATCAACTACTGAATTTAAAGTTTTTTGTGGATTATCGCTATCATTTATTTTAATTAACGTGGTAAAATCACCCGTCAATTTATGATCATTGTATGTCCAGGTAACGTAGCGTAAATCAGTATCAGCTTTATTCTTCAAATCATCGCTATTAGGACTTGCAAGATAATAACCTTCACTAGCTCGATTCGACAATATCGGATTTATTTCAATCTGATCATTCCGAATACTCTTCATAATCGTTTCATTAGCACCCTGGTTAGAATTCTTTATTGATACTACAGACCAATTTTGTTGAAAGTAGGTAAATATCAAAAAGATATCGAGAACTATGAAAGCTAGAAAGAATATCCACTCAATTCGTCTAAAATTCATACTTCATTCACCTACTTTCCAAAATTTTGAAATAGTTGTTCATAATCAATCCATCTGCCATCAACTTTTATTAGGTAAGTTGGTACCAGATCCACGACTTGACTTGAACTATCATTACGTTGCCAAGAGTATGCGATTTTTATAGCTCTTACACGATTAGAACTATAACCTATGCTTGATAAGCGATTTAAAATATCACTCGTTGATGGTAGTGTCTTTTGCTTATTAGTATTTGGCAATGGTACTTGTAAACCATACAAAGAGAACATAAATCTTTGTCCATTTGAAGTAACATTTTGTAAGCTATAAGTCCCATAATTATACTCTGAAACAATTGGAAATCCTGCAATATAGTTACGATAAATTACTTCGCCAGTCTTACTCTCATAATTAGAATATCTAACATCATCTAATGTAACTCCTAGAGAATTAAGCTTGGCTAGATTAATCTCTAAAGTCTTACTAAAGCTGACTTTTGACTTATTTTTATCATTACTATCATAATTGATATATTCGACTTCACCATGTTTATTATCAACTGTCATCCTCTGATTGGCGTCATCAGAATAAACCGTCTTACCATCTTGTTGCTTAGTTGTGATTGTCGCTGAAGTGTTAGCCCCCATCAACTTAGCCACCATATTACCAGCAGATTCTTTATTAATTAGATAGCTATATTCGTTTAATTTTACCCCTTGCGGATATGTCCAACGATAGCCATCACCTATATTTTCCAAAGCAGTTGCTACTGACTGAGTATGCTTGTCTTTAGTCAATGCCATTAAAGATTTAACATTCAGATTTTTCACACTTACTCTATAAATATTTTGCTTCTTACTATTTAAAAAATAAATTGTATTTCCTGAATTACCAGTTGGAATAATAATCTGATCGACATTATCTTTATCTTCAGTAATCTTTTTAGGTGCCTTATCAAACAAAATGCACACATACTTTATTGGCAATACATCTGGGTAATTCAAAATCAAACTATGACTTTGATTAACTGTGGCCAAATATTTAGGAACATTTTGCTTCGCTACGGTTTTTAATGATGTTATTTCAACTCTATTCATAATCTTTTTAGCTTGATTAGTAATATCTGAATGATAATTGAAATACTGATATTTCTTAGTAGTAGTTTCGTTATACATCAAGCTCGTTGGAGTATATACATCATCTAGCCTTTTATTTGAAGCATTCGTTACACCACTGCTTGTATCAACTGGTGTACGTCCAACGTTTTGAAAGAAGGTAGTAGGATTAAACCAGATTAACCAGGTAAAAGCAATACTGATAACAACAGTCAAAATTAAACCCAGATGTAACATCCATGTCCTAATTTTCATCCCACAAATCCTCCTCACTATATTCTTCATATGGTAAAGAAATATAGAATGTTGAACCTTTACCTTCTACACTATCTACCCAAATGCGACCATGATGAAGTTCAATTACTTCTTTAGAAATCGCTAATCCTAACCCAGTTCCTCCTTGAGCTCTTGAACGTGCCTTATCAACCCGGAAGAAACGATCAAAGACATGATCTAGATCTTTCTTTGGAATTCCTAAACCTTGGTCACTGATACTTAGAATTACATTATTGTGTGTTTCCAATAAGCGACAAGTGATTACCCCACCATCTGGAGAGTACTTAATCGCATTATTCATGATATTGTCGACCACTTGAATGAATTTATCGGTATCTAACTCTACCCATAAATCACGTTTAGTAAAGTCACGTTTAATCGTGTAATTCTTAGTTTTAATATCTCGCGTATCAATCTTATCTTTCTTCAACATCATGTCGAAACGATCCAGAATATAATTTACTAGTCCATTGATATTAACTAATTCTAGATCTAATTTTACAGTTCCAGAATCCATTCTCGATAAGCTTAGCAAATCATTAATCATACGTATCATTCTGTCAGTTTCATCTTGTGTAACCTTTAAAAATTCTGGAGCAACTTTTTCATCTCTCCAAGCGCCATCATTCAATGCTTCAATGTAACTACGCATACTTGTCAAAGGTGTACGCAATTCATGGGAAACATTAGAAACAAATTGCTTACGTTCTCTATCAATCTTTTGTTGTTCCGTAACATCGTGTAGCACGCAGACAATCCCTGAAATAAAGCCAGATTCCCTTTGAATAACTGAGAAATAAGCATTCAAGATTAAGTCTTTTTCACCTGATATATCAAGGACAACTTCATCTTGTTTTTCTAGCAAATCTCTTAACGTATATTGGTTACGAATATCCAAAATATCTAAGATTGACTTACCTAATACTTCGCCTTCAGAAATATCGAGATAATTCATCGCCATATCATTAACAATCGTTATCCCACCACGTCTATCAGTCGCAATCACACCGTCAGACATATGCGATAGCACACTGTCCAATCTTCTTCTTTCTGATTCAGAAAGCTCCTGAGTTTCTTCAACACGAATTGATAAATTATTTACAGCTTGTGCTAATTGACCTAATTCATCATTTCCATATTGATGTACGTGTCCTGAGTAATCTCCACGTGCAATCCTAGCTGTTTGCCGTTTCATTTCTTCGATTGGCTTAGTAATCGAACTTGAAACAATAATCGCTAAAACCATACCGATAACAATCGCAATTAACGAAGCAGAAGCAAAGATCACTACAACATTATTTACCGAGTCATATACACTTGCCATATCTGCCCGAGTATAAATCGCCCCAACAACTGTATTATTATTGCTTGATACATTCAGCAAAGGTGTGATTGAAATGTAATATTGCTTATTATCATTTCGATTATAAGTCGTCTCTGTATATGTACGACCTGTATAAAGCACGCCTTTAACTGCACTATTTGTTGTCTTTTGCCCGATTAAAGAACGACTATTTACATCACTATCTCCCCTGATAGTGCCTTTCGCATCTATTACTTGAACTTCTTGAATATTAGCGTTATTAATATCATCCAAGATGTTCTTAATTTTAGTGTTAGCCCCTTCTGTATCCGTCCTACTCAAAGCAACTATTAATGAATTTTCAACATAAGTAGACAATTCCACTCGTTGTTTGAAAGATTTTAAATTATCATTTTTTAGTTGTCTAACAAATATAGCCCCAACAATTTGAAAAGTTATTAGTAATAACAATGCAAATACAAGGGCTATTTTAAAATGGATTGAATGGAAGAAGCGAACTTTTTTATTCATATTTTCTGCCTCTATCATTCCTTACCACCTATTCAACTTCTGGATTGCGTAAATAATAACCTACACCACGACGTGTTACTAACCAAGTTGGACGACTGGGATTATCTTCAATTTTTTCTCTTAAACGACGAACTGTTACGTCCACAGTACGCACGTCACCAAAGTAGTCATATCCCCAAACTGTTTGTAACAAATGTTCACGCGTCATAACTTGACCTAAATGTTGAGCTAAGTAATGTAATAGCTCAAATTCGCGATGAGTTAATTCAATTCTTTGACCATTCTTAGACACAGTGTATGCTTCTGGATGAATTGTCAAATCACCAACAGTAATTTCAGAATTCTTGTCATCTTCAGCAGAAGACTTTGCGACTACTGCTGATTGACGGCGTAAATTAGCCTTAACACGAGCTACTAATTCACGGTTAGAGAAAGGTTTAGTTACATAGTCATCTGCACCTAATTCCAAACCTAGAACCTTATCAATTTCAGAATCCTTGGCTGTTACCATAATGATTGGCATGTCATGTGTCTTACGAACTTCACGAGCTACTTCTAAGCCATCAATTTTTGGCAACATCAAGTCAAGTAAAATTAAGTCTGGTTCTACTTCCTTAACTTGTTGTAAAGCTTCTTCACCATCATAGGCTGTATAAACATCATAACCTTCTTTGGTTAAATTAAACTTCACTATATCTGAGATGGGTTTTTCATCATCTACTACAAGTATCTTTTTCATAGTTTAATACCTCCTGTCTACTAGTTTTAGCAGACATCTTATAAACAGAATAAAATTTCTCATTCTGTACCATTTTCAATTATAACCTAAATTATGTAATCAAACAAAAATTACCTGAATTCGATTAGTTTTAATCAGTCATTCAAACAGTTTATTTGCCAATTCTCAAAAAAATATATTCAAAAAGATTGTACACAACTAAAAAAATATGTATAATATCAATGAAAACGTTATCATTTATATTTTAAGGAGATGATTTTTTATGAGTAAGTCATATATTACAGGATCGTTTGAAGGACATGTTGATTTTATCAACTACCAAGATTTAGTAGAAGGTGCTTCTAAAGTTATTCCGGGTCCATCATTTGGTTATATCCACAGTGGTGCAGAAGATTTATATACTTATGACCAAAATGTAACTTCATTTAACCATAAGCTAATTGTTCCACATGTCTTAATGGATGTTGAAAAACCAGATACTTCTTTTACATTTGATAATGATGAATTAACAGCTCCTATCATCATGGCTCCTGTTGCGGCTCATGCTTTAGCACATGAAAATGCAGAAGAAGCTTCCGCTAAAGGTGTTTCTGACTTCGGTACTATTTATACAGCAAGTTCATTTGCTTCACGTTCCCTAGAAGATATTCGTGCAGCTGCCGGTCCTTCTTCTCCTTTGTGGTTCCAATTCTATATGAGTAAGGATGACGGAATTAACTTGAATATTATTGATATTGCTGAAAGAAATGGGGCTAAAGCTATTATTCTTACAGCTGATGCTACTGTGGGTGGAAATCGTGAAACTGACCGCCGTACAGGTTTTACTTTCCCTGTTCCTTTACCAATCGTAAAAGAATATCAATCAGGCGTTGGTCAAACTATGGATACAGTCTACAATTCAGCTAAACAAAAACTAAGTCCTAAAGATGTTGAATTTATTGCATCACATTCTAAATTACCTGTATATGTAAAGGGTGTTCAAGCACGTGAAGACGTTAATCGTTCCTTAGATGCCGGTGCTAAAGGTATTTGGGTATCTAATCACGGTGGTCGTCAATTAGATGGTGGACCAGCCGCATTTGATTCATTACAATATGTTGCTGAAGCTGTTGACGGACGTGTTCCGATTGTTTTTGATAGTGGTGTACGCAGAGGTCAGCATATTTTCAAAGCTTTAGCTTCTGGTGCTGACTTAGTTGCTATAGGTCGTCCAGCTATTTACGGTTTATCTTTAGGTGGAAGTACTGGTACACGTGAAGTTTTTGAACATCTAAAACATGAACTAGAAATTGTTATGCAACTTGCAGGAACACAGACCATTGAAGATATTAGAAATACTACTTTACGTAATAATAATTTTATTTAACAATTAATCTTCTTATTTTGACACTGATATAATTTTTAGACCACTAAAGAACTTTCTTAACTTTTCAGTTTCTATAATCTAAAGAATGGTAGGTGATTTTATCATGAAAGAAGTAAGTCATAAAACTGGGATTTTAATGTTCTTTACTCTTTTTGCAGCTTACGTTACTTTTGCAGCTAGTTGGGTTGGCGGATCAAACTTAGGGCCACAAATTATTCATACTTATTTTGGTGGTAACGTATCACCAGTTATAGGTCAAGTTGTCAACTATACTATTACAATTGCACGTGTTATTGCTAATTTTCTGGCAGCTCTTGTTTTAATGAAATTAGGTATTAAACGTGCTGCTCAATTTGCATTACTACTATTATCTTTTTCTTTAGTTGCTGCATGGATGCCTAATTATTGGATGTATGTTGGTGCACGTATGCTTATGGCTTTAGGTGGTTCAATGATTATGGTTTATATGAATCCAATTGTAGTGAAATTCGTATCACGTGAGCAAAAAATCTTTTATTCTTCTTTTATCACAGCTTCCTATAATATTGGAGCCTTTATTATGGCTGTTGCATTTGTTTTATTTGCAAATGCTATGCGTTATAACTGGCGTATTACTTTAAGTTGCATCGCTATTTTAAGCATTATCTTCTTCACTATTTGGTTATTCAAATCTGAAGATTTTGCAACATCTAGTAATGAACAAATTGAAAATGATTATTCATATAGTATAGCTATTAAAGATTTATTTGTATGGAAGTTTTCAATTGGATTTAGTGCATTTTTATTCCTATATGTTATGACCCTAACCAGTCTTCCTCCTACACTTACTGGATTCTTTCCAGGTTTTAAGTCTGAAGCAATGATTTGTGCCGTTTCTGGTGGTGGTATGATAGGTACTCTATTAATGCTTAAAGTTAAACTTGAACGTAAGCGTAGACCAGTCTTACTAGCTTTGGGAACTATTGCGATTGCCTCAATCTCTATCGCAGTATTCTTTGCTGGAACTGCACCTATTATTTCATATTTTCTTTTATTTATTGGTGGAATTGCTTTATTTGCTCAGTATCCTATCTACTTAAACATTCCACATGAATTACCAAATATGACTCCTCAAAAATCCACTTTAATGTTTGGAATTATTTGGGCTTTAACCTATGGAATGTATACTATTTTAAATATCATCTGGAGTTTAGTTCTTGGTTCTAACGGTTTAGTAGCATCTAATGTCTTTTATATAGTTGCTTCTTGTATTTACTTAGTTGCAATTATCTTTTTACCAGAAACTTATCATAAAAAATAAATTGTCTACTCTTTTTTATAAAATATTTTTATCACAAAAAATGGCGTATACCATCTACAAAAATTGGTATACGCCATTTCCATTTAGAAATATCAATTTCATTCAAATGCCATTTGATTTGTATATAAGTTGTAATAAAATCCCTTTTCTTTCAATAATTCTTCATGACTACCTTCTTCTAAGACTTTACCGTCCTTCAATACCACAATCTTATCAGAATTAATAATAGTCTTTAATCTATGTGCAATCACAAAACTTGTCCTACCAGCAATCACTGCATCCATCGCTTTTTGGATCTTTTCTTCAGTTACAGTATCAACATTTGATGTTGCCTCATCCAAAATCAAAAATGGTGGATTAGTTAATATTGTTCTTGCGATTGAAATTAACTGCTTCTGACCAGTTGAAAAGACGGAATTTTCATCGTTAATTTCAGTATTATATCCTTGTGGTAAAGTCATAATAAAGTCATGAATATTAGCTTGTTTAGCCGCTTCTTCTATTTCTTTTTGGCTGGCATTTGGTTTGCCATATTTAATATTATCTGCCACAGTTCCTGAAAAGAGAATTGAATCCTGTAAAACAATTCCTACATTATTACGAAGTGATTCTAAAGTTAAATCTCTGACATCTACATCATCAAAAGTTACTTTTCCACCTGTAACATCATAGAAACGGTTCAACAAGTTCATTACGGTGGTTTTCCCAGAACCAGTTGGACCAACTAATGCCACTGACTCACCTTTATTCACAGAAATATTAATTCCATGCAAAATTTCCTTGTTTTCATTGTATCCAAAGTGAACATCTTCTAACTTAACTCCTTTTTCAAGTGACTTAAGTTCTTGTCCTGTTGGAACTTGGTTTTCTTCAGCTTGTTCTTCAATTGTTGCTAGACGTCTACCACCTGTCAGTGCTAATTGGATCATGGAATAAATAGAAGTTAACTGAGTTAAAGGTTGGAAATAAGTCTGTGAGTACTGTACGAAAGTCACAATTAACCCTAAACCAACTGCTCTACTATAAGTTCCGTCAACCACCCATAATGAACCCATCGCAATCACAATAGATAGGTTCAATACTGATAGACCTTGCATCATTGGGAAAAGAATTCCGGAATAAAATTGTCCTTTAAACATCGCATCGCGAACTTTTTTATTGTGAACTTTAAATCCTTCAACTGATTCTTCTTGTAATCCATTTGTGATAATTACTTTCTGACCATTAATTTGTTCGTTAATGTAGCCATTTAGATTACTAATTTCATCTTGTTGAGCATCTAAATACTTGCGTGCCTTTCTCATAATTATCCAACTCAAAACTACAACAAATGGAGTTGAGGCCACTGTTACTAAAGCTAATCTAACATCTATTCTGAACATCATCCATATCGTTCCAATAAACAGTGCTGTTTGCGAAATAACTTCAAATACCGCATTGTTCATCGCATTAAAGATATTATCCAAATCAGAGTTAAACAATGACAATATCTTTCCATCTTGATGCGTATCAAAATACTTAATCGTCATCTTCTGTAACTTACCAAATAAATTCTCACGCATATTATTAGTTGAATGAGCATTAAATCTTGAGGTAATAACCCATGTAAATAGCATGATAATCGCGTTTAAAATAAAGAAAATCAGCATTAATTTCAAAGCTTGGTAGAAATCATCCATTGATGCTGTTGCCCTAGTAGCTGGATTGAAATACTGTTCTACATATTTTGTTAATGCTGTAAGTGCCAAACCTAAGTAATGTGGGGCTTCAACTTGCGCCCACGTAAAAATGATTGTAAATAGCACTACCAGCGTAATTCCCTTCCAGTAAGGTCTTAAATACTTAATAAAGTATCTTAACGATTTTCTAGTATCACTCAATGATATCACCTGCCTTTTCTCGTGCTTTTTGAGTTGCATAAATTTCTTGGTAAATTGGTGAATTTTTTAGTAATTCTTGATGAGTTCCTTGAGCCACCAATCTACCATTATCCAAAACAATAATCTTATCTGCATTCATTACTGATACAATTTTTTCAGCAATAATAAATGTTGTCGTATCCTTTAATTCTTTTTCTAAAGCTTCTTGAACTAGCTTTTCAGATTTAGCGTCCAGTGCTGAAGTTGAATCATCTAAAATTAAAATCTTAGGCTTTCCCACTACACCTCTAGCTATTGATAGCCGTTGCTTTTGTCCTCCTGAATAGTTAGAAGATCGTTCTTCTACCTCGTGATCAAAAGTATCTTTATACCGACTAATGAATTCTTGTGCCTGTGCAATTTGCGATGCACGTTCCAATTCATAGTTAGTTGCATCTGCTTTTCCTTGACGTAAATTGCTGGCAATTGTACCTGAAAATAGAATTGCTCTTTGTAAAACATACGATACAGTATCACGTAATGACTTCTCATTCACATCACGTAAATCATGTCCACCAATCCTAACTGTTCCTTCAGTCGGATCGTATAAACGTGGCAATAATTGAGCTAAGCTAGATTTTCCTGAACCAGTCGCACCAACAATTCCCACCATTTCGCCTGATTTAACTTTAAAAGAGATATTCTTTAAGATTGGTTTATCTGCATCTGGATAAGCAAAGGTAACATTGTCAAATTCAACATCCCCATCCAGTTCTTCTACAAGTGCATCATCTTTAAAGACAACATCAGGTTGAGTCTCAAGAACTTCTTTAATACGTTTTAAAGAAACGCCCCCACGAGCGAAAATAGACATTACAAAGCTACCAATCATAATGGCATACAATAGTTGCATAATATATGTTACATAAGAACTAATTACCGCAATATCACTTGGATGATCGAGAATTGAGCCACCAATCAAGTAAATCGCAGCTGCAATAATAACATATGCAATTAATTCAAAAGATGGAATAACTGTCGAAAAAAGATATCCTATTTTCAAGTTAACATTATTTAAATTGTCAGATGTTTGATTAAATTTATCAATCTCTTGTCCTTCTTGATTGAAAGATTTAACCACACGAACACCTTGTAAATTTTCTTTAGCTTGCGTATTTATCTTATCCATCAAACTTTGAACTTTATTGAATAAATTTCCCATTTTTTTGAAAATAATTCCCGTTATTCCCATGATTAAAACAACCATCAGAACTTCCAGCCACCATAAACGAGGAACGGTTATTATCCCCAAAATAAAAGCACCAACTAAAATCAATGGTACGCGGAAAACTTGCATAAATATAGTCATAATCATATTGGTAACTTGATTCATATCATTAATTAGACGTACCACTAAGCTACCGGTGGAGAATTTCTCAATATTTCCAAAAGAAAAATTTTGAATCTTCGTATACACTTCTTCACGCAAATCACTGGTTACACCCTGTGCCACTCTAGCAGCCGAGTAGACATTAACAATCCCAGCAATAATTCCCACAAGAGCTAAAATTATTAATTGAATTCCGTAGTTTCTAACTCCTGCTTGATTGTCTTGCACTATTGCAGTCAGCACATATTGCAGTAATCTCGGTTGCCAAACCGCGACAAATGCGACAATAAAAATTGAAATAATTGCACTAAGAACTTCTTTTTTATAGTTCTTAAAATGTGCCATCAAAATCTGCATCTTCTTACCTCTCATTCTTCATCTTTGTATTTTTTGAAATTTAAATTCCATTCTTCTAGTAATTCATTTAACTGTTCTATTTTCTTTTTTCCCATTTTCATAATAATTTTTTCTTCAATATCTAGTAATGGTTGAATTTTTAACTTCGCGTACTTCTCACCCTCCTCTGTTAAAAAACAATATTTTACTCGGTTATCCTTTTCATCTTGTTCTAAAGTAAGATAACCTTCATCTCTTAGTTGTAAGATTCCTTTATTAATTGATTGTTTAGGAAGATTAGTTCTCTCTACAATTTGTTTTTGAGTTAATCTCGTATGTAAAAGTAATTCATATAAAATCACACTACGATAATCAGTTAACCCATGTTTTTGATTCCAATCCTTGTATTCTCTAGCTCCTTTAGCGATCAATAAATCTAATCTTGATGTCAGTGTTTGGACTTCATCTTTCGTAATACTCACCTCAAACTAAAATTAGTCCTTGTGTAGACTTTTTTAAAATAAAAGAATTATAGTCCCTATAGAGATTATTGTCAAAAAATCTGCTTTTCGCAGAATTTTAATACTTTGTACTAACAAATTGTTAATTTAATGTATATAATACTAATTAGAGAGATTAGATTGTGTACTTTATGTTTTACAGATAGTTTTTTATGGGGTGATTTTTATAAATAAGGGAACTAAATGGCTAGCTGCAGGTTTAGGCGCTGTAGTCCTTATCTGTGGTGGCTCATTCTTCTATCAAAAGCAACATTTCAATCGTAATATCGAAATCAATGGTGTTAAAGTTGGAGGAATGTCAGTCGCTGGAGCTACGCAAAAACTCAAAACAACTAAATTAAATAACAATGTATATCTAGGGGAAAAATTACTTGTTAAGGGTAGCGATCCTACCAATTCAACTAATTCTGTTTCTCAAGAAAAGGTTCAAGAAATTTTTGACAAGCAATTCAGCCTTTTCCCATCTGGTCGCAGTTACGACTATCAGGCTAAAGGCGATAGTGATTACTCTTATCGTAAAAACGAATTGCGTGCAGCTGTTAAAAGCGAACTCGAACGTTTAAACGTTAGTCGAACAGCTCCTAAAGATGCCTATGCAGAGTTAAAGAATGGTTCTGTCCATGTTATTAACGCTAAAAAAGGTAATCAATACGATGTTAATAAAATTATGCAAGAATATGATAAGCAATTTAGCGATAATCAAATAAAACTTACTACTGCCTACACTCAACCAATTAGTGCTGATAGCAAGCAAGTTCAAGCTGATAAAGCTAAATTAGAAAAATTAGCTGATCAAAAAGTTAATTACACTGTTCAAAATAAGACTTATACTTTAGCTGCTAAAGATGTCATTAATTCCGCTAAAATTGTAGATGGAAAATATGAATATGATGCTGCTAATTTAAAGAAGAAAATTGATGATATCAACGACAGTCAAAGTACACTCGATAAGAATCTCAAATTCAAAACAACTGGTGGATCCGAGATTACCTTAGATAAGGGTACTTATGGATGGGCTCTTAGTCCTATCAAAGCTACTAAGTCTATTACCACTGCTTTTGAAAAGGGTGATTCTGATCTCAATGCCAAAAGTGATATATATGGTGAAGGATATACCGAAAATGGCTTAGGATATAACACTACATCTAATAATGGTATCGGAAATTCTTACGTTGAAGTTTCTATTTCCCAACAACACGTATGGGTATATAAGAATGGTACTCAAGTTGCTTCTCTTAACGTTGTTACTGGTACCAATGATGGAAACTATAATACTCCTACTGGATTGTATTACATCATGTACAAACAGACTAATACTACACTTCGAGGTAAAAATGCCGACAACAGTGCTTATGCAAGTCCCGTTAGTCGTTGGGCTCCATTTACTTTAGATGGATGTGGTTTCCACGATGCTAACTGGCGTAAAAATTGGAGTAGTACTGCTTATCTAAATGATGGATCACATGGTTGTGTTAATGTTCGACCTTCGCAAATCAATCAAATTTACGATAATGTTGAGCAATATGAACCTGTTGTTATTTATAGCTAAAGTAAAAAGACATTCAGAAAAATTCTGAATGTCTTTTTTTGGGCTGTATTGGAGAGATTTTTTATTGAAATATCCTCTTCGTATAAGAGAATCACTTCAATTCACCCTGAAATAAGTCTTTATGAGTGCCAATCCTTATCATTCTTATAGTAAGATTGGTTTTATGTGGATTATAGATAACTAACACATCTACCTTTCCATTAGATAAATGGTATTCTTGATTTCCATTATAATTGCCACCTCTATTATTCAATGTGTGTGGCTTACTTATCTCATTAACTATTCCATACATCGAAAGTTCTTTAAAGCTTCCGCTAAAATCATTGCTTTTCTTGTTGTCTCATTAGGAATATCATTACTAGATGTTGAAATTTCAAAAGGTATTTTTTTCTTTAATACCAATTGCTTGACTGCCATTGTAAAATAAGCATTTATGTTCAATCCCATAATATCTAAGTCATGTGTTAATTCTTTTTTAAGTTCTTCATCTAATCTAATAGTAGTTGTAACTGTTTTTGCCATATCATCACCTCATTTGTATATTACATATAGCACAAATAATATACAAACGAAAGTAAATTACAATATTAATAGAATAGATTTCTTTATTTTTTCAGACTATTTTTACACCTCGAAACTATTCAAATAATTTCTTATACTCTCCGTATCCCTTTTCATCTAATTCAGCAACTGGAATAAATTGTAAAGCGGCTGAATTTATGCAGTATCGTAAGCCACCTCGATCTTGTGGACCATCATTAAAAACATGTCCAAGATGAGATTGTGCCTGACGACTTCTAACTTCTACGCGATGCATCCCGAATGAATTATCTTCATGATTTGTTACCATGCGATTATTAATTGGTTGAGTAAAAGCAGGCCAGCCACAGCCTGAATTATACTTGTCTTTAGAGGAAAATAGCGGTTCTCCACTAACAATATCTACATAAATTCCATCTTCAAAAAATTCATCATACTTGCCTGTAAAAGCACGTTCAGTTGCTGCATTTTGCGTAACTTGATACGCTTCTTCACCAATTCTTTGTCTCAATTCTTCTTTTGTTTCTTTCATTTCAGACACCTCACATTCTAAATTTATCATAATTCAAAATGTGTTGGACACAAAATAATTTGCTTAGATTTTCATAGACTATTTTTACACTGTGAAAAGTCGTTAAATCTTTTCACTACCCATTCTATCTGCTAATTTAATTGCTTCAATATATTTTTCTTTATCAAATGGTGTATGCTTGTATTCATTCGTTTGCATTGCAAGTTCTGTTATCTTTTCCGCATCGCTAACCTTTAATCCTATTTCTTCCAATGTTACTGGTAATCCCAATTTTTTATTAAAAGCAGCTACTTTCTTTAATTCCTCTAACTCATTGAAATAAGCATGTAACACCATTACCCCGAAGGAAACAACTTGTCCATGCAATGGTTCTTTTTCCTTTTTAATCGCTGTTGTTGCATTGTAGAAAGCATGAGCATGGCATGAATTATAGTAAAAATCATCTTGATTTACCAAGTTCGAAGCATAACCTGTTGAAACTACAATATCCAGAGCTACTTCTTCGATAGCCTTACTTACAGTTCCATTCTCTACATCTTTAATTCCTTGTTCCCCATACTTATAGAAAGCATCTTTGGAAGAAGCTGCAATTGCTGCACCTAATACTGCTGTATGAGGCAATTCCACACCACGTTCAACTGCTGCAGCTACCGCATGTTCTACTTCAGGAGCCTTACTAATACCATCGCCTACTCCTGCCCAGAAATATTCTTTCGGTGCTTTAGCAATCACGCTTGTATTGATGAAAACATGTGCTGGTACATCTGGATATCCATATCTATCAAACGATCCGTCTTCCTTATATAAAACAGAAATACCCGTCCCAGCTGAACAATTTGAACAGATTGTTGGGAATGTAAAAATAGTCTTATCTAAATCCTTTGCTACCATCTTTACAGTATCTAATGCTCTACCACCACCAAAACCAAAAATTATATCTGCATCTTGAACCTCAGATTTTTCTACTAATTTATCTATATTAGACTGAGTTGCATTTTTTCCGTAAACAAAGCTTCCTGTTATATCAAACCCGTTATTTTCCAAAATTTTTTCCACATCTGCTTGTGAACTTTTTAATGCCTTTTCTCCACCAATGAAAACAATCTTATGTACTTTATACTTGTCTAAAACTTCTGGAATTTCTTTAAAACAATCTGGGCCATAGCTATAGTTACTCATATAATTTGTTGTCATAGTAAAACCTCTTTCCGTTGTAAGCGTTATCTATGACTAAGTTACCATCTTTCAATATCTTAGGTCAATTAAAAAGAACATCTAAATGTTCTTCTTAACACTTAAATGTTCTTTTAGTCTATTTAATTATTCTTCTTTTGCTTATTGTAACCTACTAAACCTAGCATACCTGCAATAGCAAGTGATACTAGTCCCCAAATAGATTGATTTTCTGTTTTATTACCAGTTTGAGGTAATTGGGTAGCTGGTAAGACAGAAGCCTTACTTACCGAAACATGTTGTTTCTTAAATGTATTAACTTCTTTAACATGTTGTTTCTTAAATGTATTAGCTTCTTTAACATTTGTCTTTGCTTCTTTTATTACTTTATTTGAAGTAAATTCTGATTTCTTGCCACTATCAACCTTATTTTCTTTCTTCTCTTCAGTTTGTTTTTGAATGTTTCTATCAACTTCTTGAGAGATCTTTTGACTATTTAGAGCTTTATTATAGTTATCCAACGCTACTTGTTGTTTAGCTACTGCCTGGTCTAACTCTGTTTTAGCTTTATCTAAAGCTTGTGCAGTTTGAGTAGCCTCTACTTTAGCTAAGTTAAGTTCTTCATTGGCTTTATCTAAAACTTTTTGTGCAGCCTTAACATTTTCCTTAGCTGCTTCTACTTTAGTTTGTAAAGAAGATAATTCAG
This sequence comes from Ligilactobacillus salivarius, assembly GCF_035231985.1. Taxonomy (NCBI): domain Bacteria; kingdom Bacillati; phylum Bacillota; class Bacilli; order Lactobacillales; family Lactobacillaceae; genus Ligilactobacillus; species Ligilactobacillus salivarius. Next base: position 38,144 of record NZ_CP117983.1, on the reverse strand, counting down.
CCTGAGCCTTATTACCCTTACCTACCAAATCATTTAGTTCCGTTAATTCTTGTCGAACTGCTGCAACTTTATTGTTTAACTCAGTTGCTGCCTTTTGAGCAGCCTCAACATTAGCTTGAGCAACTACTAATTCCTTATTAGCCTTGCCAGCATCTACTTTTTTTGCTTGTAAGTTCTTCAATGCTTCATCTTTCGCTTTATTTGCTGCTTGTAATTCTTGTTTAAGAGTTGTTCCATTTTGTTCTGCATTAGCAAGCTTGTTATTAATGTCTTTTAATTCTTGTTTAGCTTGGGCTAAATTAGATTGTAATTTTTTCACATCAGAAGTTTTACTTACTTTAGCTAATTCTGCTTTAGCTGTATTTAAAGTTGCCACTGCCTTATCATTTTCAGTCTTTGCGGCATTGTATGCTTTTTGTTTCTTAGCTAATTCTGCTTTAGCTGCAGTCGTATCGACAGTAGCTTTACTTAAATCAATATCTTGAGCAGGGTTTAATTTATCATTTTCATTTCCCGAGTAGTATGTATACTTGCCATCATTCCATGTAGTATAGCCTGGGAAAACAAAATGCCAATCTAAGAAATTAATATAGGCATTTCCATAACCTGGATAATTATCAACTCTACCATCAATAACTGATGGAGCTACCGCTACATACTTATAATGTTCATTTAGGAAACTTAAAGCATGTCCGTAATTACTTCTAGCATCATCAAAGAATAGTGCCAAAATTGCAGTATATATATTTGCCTTTAAATCAGCCATTGTTGATATAGATATATAATTTGAATTATATTCTCTATAACTAACATCTTTTGCTGCTTTAACTTGCATAGCTGGAATATTAGTTCTAACTGTATCGTATACTGAAGAAGAGCCAATATTTTCAGCACGTTTATCTAGCAATTCTTTATCATGGCTATCACCTTTCATAATAGACTCACGTTTTGCTTGATAGCCATCAGCAATTGTTTTAGTTATTTTTAAGCTTTCTTCATTCAAGATTAAATCTTTTAATCCAAAATGTTCACGCATTTGATTAATTAAACTAATTGCATACTTATTAATTTCAACTAATTGTTCATGTGTTAGATGTTGATAATCAACTTTTTCATTAACATCTGCTTGAGAGTAGTTAAATTTTTTATTCAAATCAATTCCACTTTTAGAAATTGCTTCGAAAGTTGCGTTATTATCTTCACTTGCCGCCTTTAATCCTTCTAGTGTGTATTCTTTTGGCACTTGAATTATATTTAAAACTTCAGTCTTACTATTTTCTAATGCTGCCAATGCTGCTTGAGCCTTAGCCAGCTCTGATTGAGATTTATCCAAGTTAGCTTTAGCTTGAGCTGCTGCAACAGTTGCATCATTAACTTTCTTAGTTGCAGCTTCAACTGCTTGAGCCTTGTCCTTATTTGCTTTGTTAGCCATATCTAACTCTGATTGAATTTTATTAACTTTAGCTTCTGCCTTAGTTTTATCATTAGTTAGATTGTCAATATTATTAGCATCTAACTTAGCTCGAAGATCATTTACCTTTTTCTCAGCTTGATTATATGTACTTTGAGCTTGGCTAAGTTCTGATTGAGCCTTATTATTTTGATTTTCTTTTTGACCCTGAATTGCTTGTACATTCGATAAATTATTTATTATTTGAGTTTGTTTTTGTTTTAATTCATTTAACTGATTTGTCTTATCAGCTATTTCTGTTTTAGTAGTTTCAGAGTTAGCTGATTCTATCACTTTTTGTGCATCTTTAACTTTATTTTCAGCTATTGTTTGTTCAGTTTTAGCTTGATCTAATGCTACTTGAGCATCTGATGCTACTTGATTTTTTTCAGTAACATCTTTATTTGCACTTTGATTTGCTTGTGTGGCAGAATCTACTTTGCTTTGTGCTTCTTTAACGTTAGTGCTTGCCAAATCCAAATCTTGTTTTGCAGTATCAACATTTGCTTGAACTTGATCAGTTTTAGTCTGTGTTTTTGCTTGAGTTGGTGTCACACTATCTGCTTTTGCAGTATTATCAATCACCGCATTTACCCCTACTGCGGAAGCAATTGTTGTCGCAATTGCAACTTTTTTCATCATTTTTTCCATATAAAACACCTCCCATTTAAAAGAAAATACTTAGATACACACTGATTTTATCACTATTTAATATATCTAGCAATTGTATTTCAAACGACTTTTATTCAAAATTTTTGCATAAAACAAAATCTGAGAAAAAGATCGAAATTAAAAAGCCGTCAAAGATTGTACTAATCTTTGACGACTTTAATTAATATAAGTTATTTAATTTTATAAAAAAATTAGTTTTTCTCGACCATTCTATCATTATCCAATTTTATCTAATGCTTGCTTCAAATCATTAATTAAATCTTCTTCATCTTCAATCCCTACTGATAGGCGAATTAATTCATCTTTAATTCCATTTTCTAAGCGAATTTCTCTAGGAATTGAACCATGTGTCATTACTGATGGAACTTCAATTAAACTTTCAATCCCACCTAAGCTTTCAGCAAGAGAAATTACTTTCAAACTTTCAACAAACTTTTTAGTATCTAATCCTTCTTGTAATTCAAAAGAAATCATCGCTCCAAAATGATCCATTTGTCTCTTAGCAACTTCATGTCCAGGAAAATCAGGTAAACCAGGGTAAAGAATTCTTGCAACTCGAGTATCATTTTCTAAGAATTCAATTATAGCCTTAGTATTAGCATGGTGAACTCTCATTCTAGCCCCTAATGTCTTAATCCCTCTTTGAATTAACCAACTATCATCAGGTCCCAAAGTACTACCAATTGAATTTTGTAAAAATGCTAGTTTTTCTGCGATTTCTTCGTCGCTAGTAACTGCTAGACCTGCTACTACATCGCTATGTCCTCCTAGATATTTGGTAGCTGAATGTACCACAATATCTGCACCTAATTCAAGTGGTCTTTGATTATATGGAGTTGCAAAAGTATTATCAACGATTGTCTTTAACTTATGTTTCTTAGTAATCTTTGTAATAGCTGCAATATCTGCAATTTGTAACAATGGATTTGTTGGAGTTTCAAAGTAGATTGCCACTGTATTATCTTGAATTGCATTTTCAACTGCTGCTAAATCTTGCATATCAACAACTGTAAATTCTAAACCAAATCGTTTCAATACCTTGTTTATCAAGCGGAAAGTTCCACCATAAACATCACTCCCTACAATAAAGTGATCATGAGCTGAGTACATTGAGAATACGGCATGAATTGCAGCTGAACCTGAAGCAAAGGCAAATCCAGCTACCCCACCTTCCAAATCAGCAATCAAAGCTTCTAAGGCTGCACGTGTGGGATTCCCTGTACGACTATATTCCCATTTAGGATTACCACCTAGTTCATATTGATGAAATGTTGATGAACGATATACAGGGATTGATACTGCTCCTGTTGCTTGATCTTCACTTTGTCCGCCATGAATTAATTTTGTTTCAAATTTCATTATCTTTACCTCCGATTAATCGTATATATTTTCACTCAAGTATCTTTCACTAGAATCTGGAAAAATTGTCACAATGGTTGAATTTTCTGGTAATTTTTCTGCCATATACATACTTGCTGCTAAAGCCGCACCAGATGAAGAGCCTATGAACAATCCTTGATTTAATGCCATTTGTTTAACATAATTAAATGCCTCATCATCACTAATTGTTTGAACTTCATCAATCTTCACTTCTTTAAAAAAAGGAGGAATTATTTCAACACCTATACCTTCTGTACGATGAGAATGCTCAGGTTGATTATCCAAAATCGATCCCTCTGGTTGAACTACTACTGAAGTTATCTCTGGATATTCTGCTTGCAATATTTTAGCCGTACCTGCAAATGTTCCACCAGTTCCTGCACCTGCTACAAAAGCATCTAAATTCAAATTATTTGCTTGTAAGTCATCTATAATTTCTTGTCCCAAGCCTTTAGTATAAGCATCGGGATTATCACTATTTTCAAATTGATTAGGTATATAACTATTAGCGATCTGATTAGCAAGTTCGCAACTTTTTCTCAAAGCTCCCTGCATGCCTTCAGCTCTAGGTGTATTAATAATTTCAGCACCCAGCGCTCTCATTAAAGTTTGCTTCTCAACTGAAAAATGTTCTGGTACTACTAAAATCGTTCTTAAATGGTATTTTTGAGTCGCTAAGGCTAAGCCAATTCCTGTATTACCAGCTGTGGGCTCTATAATTGTCGTATCTCTATCAATCTCTCCCCTTTTTAACGCAGCTTCAATCAAAAACATTCCCAATCTATCTTTTACACTACCTCCAGGATTAAAGGATTCTAGTTTAGCTAAAATTCTACTTCCCTTAGCTACTGGTAAATCTAGTTCTATTAAGGGAGTCTGACCTATCAACTCATAGACACTTTTTACAATCATTGTCATCACTTCCAAATTAATTTTAGTTAATAAAAAAGACACCAACCCAAATTTACTGGATTAGTGTCAATTACGATTCTACGTATAAGTTATGGTTATAATCTAATTACTTGTTAAAACAGATTGTCGGCACACCAAAACGTGAAGCGCAATTGACACGCTTCACAACAACTTGTATTTAATTCAACTGAATTAAATTTACGCATTTTGGTGTTCCTCCTATCATTATGTAAGTCTATTAACTAATTGTAAGCAATTCTAGCACTTAATTTTTATTTCGTCAATGGTTTTAAATTGCTTACTTAAAAAATCTCGGCTATACTGTCATTAATTAATTATTAGAGGTGATATTATGGCTTTACCCAAAAGAAGTGAAGTTCTAGTTAATGAAACATGGGATTTAACCGCTATTTATCCAGATAAAAAAGCTTGGAAAGCAGATATGGTAGCAGTTAGAGAATTAGTTACACAATTTCAAAATAACTATCGTTCTAAATTAACTGAGGCTAAAATTATTATTGCTGCTTTACATGATTTAGAAACTATCTATCAAAAGCTTAGTTGGATTGAACACTATGCTTTTCTACCTCAAACTACAGATATGACAAATCCTGAATACAATCAGATGCTAGTTGAAAACGATAATCTACAAGCTGCAATTACAGCTGATTTGTCATTTTTCAAAACTGAAGTTCTAACCAATCCAGTGTCTTTACTTAATCAAGTTGCAGAAATTGAACCTCAATTTGCTCCTGTTGTTCGTCATTGGAAAGTTGAAAAACCACATCAATTATCACCAGAAGTAGAGAAAACTTTAGCGACATTAAGTCCTACACTTAACTCGTCTGAGCGTATCTATACTACAGCTCGTGCTGCTGATTGGGATATGGAAGATTTTGAAGTTGATGGCAAGACTTATCCTATGTCATTTGTACTTTATGAAAATACTTATCAATATCATCCAAATCCTGAAGTACGTCATAAGGCACACCAAATTTTCTCTGATACTTTGCGCAAACACAAAAATACGGTTGCCGCTAACTATTACACTCAAGTAAGCAAAGAAAAGAAACTTGCTGATTTACGTGGCTATGATTCTGTTTTTGATTACTTATTATCAGATCAAGAAGTTTCACGTGAAACATTCGACCGTCAAATTGATGTTATTATCGATGAACTTGGTCCTGTTATGCAAAAATACGTTAAACTTCTACAAAAAGAACGTGGCTTAGACAAGATGCTTTACTCAGATTTACAAATCGACTTAGATCCTGAATTCGCACCTAAAGCTGATTTAGAATCTGCTACTGGCTATATTAGCGAGGCTGTTTCCGTACTTGGTGAAGATTATAAAAATGCAATTTTAAAAGCTTTCCCTGAACGCTGGGTAGATTTCCCTGCCAATGCCGGTAAAGAATCTGGTGGCTTTGAAACAACTCCATACGGTCTTCATCCTTACATCTTGATGTCTTGGACTGGTGTTTTACCTGATGTCTATACTTTAATTCATGAATTAGGACACGCTGGTAACTTTATTAAGATTAACGAAAATAATTCAATCTTAACAAGTGAACCATCATTATACTTAATCGAGTCTCCTTCTACTTTTAATGAATTATTATTAACTCATTCATTGGAACAAAAGAGTGATGATCCTCGCATGAAACGTTTCGCATATACTACGATGCTAACAAATACTTACTTCCATAACTTTATCACCCACTTATTGGAAGCAGCTTTTCAACGTGAAGTTTATACTTTAGTTGAAAATGGTCAAACTTTTGATGGTGATAAACTTACTCAAATTAAAATGGATGTTCAAAAACGTTTCTGGGGCGATGCTGTAGATATTGACGAAAATGCTGGTCTAACTTGGATGCGTCAATCCCACTACTACATGGGATTATATTCTTACACTTATTCTGCTGGCTTAACAATTGCTACTCAAGCTTATCTAAAAGTTTTAGAAGAAGGTCAGCCTGCCGTTGATCGTTGGTTAGAATATATCTCTCTAGGTGATCAAAAGGCCCCAATGGATGCAGCTAAAGTTGCAGGAGTTGATGTTACTACTGCAGAACCTTTACATAATACTATCAAGTTCTTAAACGACACAGTCGATAAAGTTATTGCACTAACCGAAGAATTAAATCAATAAAAATAAGTCTTGAATTTATCAACGAGGATAATTTCAAGACTTTATTTTTGTTTTTGGCGATTTTAAGATAGGACCAATTTTCTAATTTCTGCAAATTTTAGCTTATTTTTGCAGAAATTCAAAAATTGGTCCTATGTTCAAATTCAACATTTTTACTTTTCAGTTATTTTATTTAACCCTTCTAAATCTTCGCCATATTACATTAAATGGCACAGCTTGAATAACTGTTGTTAAAACAATCAATAATGATCCAATAATTGCGGCTGTTGATAATTTAGTTCCTAATAAAGTAACAGCTAAAATTGTCGCAATCAATGGTTCAAAAGCACTTAAAATTCCGGTAACGGATGGTGCTATATAACGAATACTTTGTAAAAATAAGGTATAGGCAAACATCGTTCCAAATACCACAATATAGATCACTAACACTATATTGAATAATGATAAATGTGGTTGTTCCATTGTTAAGAACCATGGCAACATAATAATTCCACTAACAAACATCGCTAGCCCACATACTACTATCGCATCGTATTTTTTCAACAATCCACTTGGAAGTAATGTATATAATGTAGCAGCAACTGCACTCCATAATCCCCAAGCTAACGCAATTGGGGTTAGAGTTAGTGTATCTAAACGACCGCCAGTTACTAGCAAAAATGTTCCCATTAATGCTACAGCAATTGAAATTCCATCTACTCTTCTTGGTCTAATTTTCTGACCAAAAGCCATCCATAAAACGATCAATACTAGCTGTAAATATTGTAAGACTGTCGCTGTCGGTGCATTGCTATATTTAATAGCAAAAAAATAAGATAATTGCGAATTCATAACTCCAAAAATTGCGAATGCCAAAACCATTGCCATATTTTTTCGATCATGAATAATTTCGTTGATTTGTTTTGAAGACTTAATTAATCCCCAAATTAATAATAGTAGTCCTGCACCTAATAATCTAACAGCTACTAACCACTCTGTTGTCACTGCATGTGTCATGAATAATTGCTGGGCTGCTGCTCCTGAACCTCCCCATAATGATGCTCCACCAGCAGCTAATAATATGCCCTTCGTTTTCATTGACATAACCTAAATCACCTCTTTTATTTTTACAGTTTAGAGACCAGAATAACACTCTCACGTTGTCTTGTAAACAACTAATTATCATTTATTTTATAAGTTTTTAACGGATAATTAAATGTCGTCATAAAGTGACATCTGATGATACCTTTTATGTATTTTTCTTGGGGATATAAGACTGTTTTTCAACTTCAACAAAAAATACATAAGATCAAAAAAGAAACTTTAAATCTTCAAAACCCATTTACACATCACTATTTATAAATAGAATAAATTAGATTTAAATTATAGTTTACAATATGAATCATATAAATTATAATCTAATCACTAGATGTGTAAACGGATACTTCATTATTTAAGCTTTGTCTGTTTTTATTATCTAAGGAGTGGATTTTTATGAATTCATTAAAATTAATAAAATATTTACTAAGTTTTATTTTTGTATTTATTGTAGTAATGATGATTATTACTGTTTATTTGTATATAAAGTAAAATTTTCCTGCACTGTCAGATACATTCTAAATATTAAGTCGAAACTAGGTAATATTAGTGATTGGAAAAGATAATTTACACCAATAAAAAATCGTTAAAGATTAACGCTTTAAGTAACGTGACCTTTAACGATTTTTGAATTCTAATTATTCATCATCTTTTTCAACTCTTAATGGCAAATAATAAGCCTGTCTTTGCTTTAAAAATTCAGCCATTAAATCAACATATAAATTAGATTTAACCTTGCCTTGTGGACTAAGGAAGTCGTATCTTACCCCACCTTTTTCTATACTATAAAACCCAGCCTTTGTAAAACCATTACGTTCGTAAAAGCTTTGACGGCGAATTCTTTGCTCATTGTTTGGAGCTTCTGGACTAGGTCTCTCAGAACTTAATCCCATTGTATAATCTTGATAACGTTCTTTGATTACTTCAAGAGCTTGGCTACCATAACCATCGCCTTGTCTATCAGGATCTACTGCTAGAAAGAAGATATATGCTAATTTCTTTGTCAAAATTGTATAGAAGAAACCAACCCATTCATTTTCATTATAAAGACTACAAAATTCTGCTTTTCCTTCATTTGCTCTCATTTTCAATAACCACAAAGGAATTCGTTCAACTTTTGGAAAAACTTCCTCATAAACTCTCTTTATCTGCTTAAAATCTTGTGACTTAGTTGAAATCTTTTCTACTTTTAATACCAAATTATCTTTCCTTTCTAATCTTTATAACGCCACTTCTTATCAGTCAATATACGTGCGGTAATTAATCCTAGTGGTAAAAACATTACGATTAAAGCTGCCTCAGTTAACCAAGTTGCTCCCACATTAATTGAAGCAACTCCAATATTATATACAGCACGATACATATATAATCCAGGAACCATGATCACTATCGAAGGTACCGTTAAAGAAATACGTGGATACCCCTTAATTAGCGATGCTAATAAACCTGCAACTAGTGCAGCAATAAATGCGGCCGCTCCTGCTGGAATGCTGGTTAAATCCACTAATTCTAACCTAAGTGTATTAGCAATAGCTCCTATTATTCCAGCCCAAGTTGCCATCTCAATTGTACTATTAAACATAATTGAGAATCCAAATACTCCGACAAAACTAGCAGGAATCCGTAAAAGCATCATTGGTATTACTCCTAGATCTAATGGAATGAAGTTTACTGGTTTTAAATGAACTGCCATCGCTACCACCCAGCCTACTAAAGTAGCAACTGTGATAATCATAATCGCATACATCATTCTTTCTAAACCTGATCTCATATCAAGTTTAGCAATATCAAGTCCACTAGTTATAAATGGAAAACCAGGAATTACGAATAGCATCGCTCCAATATATCCAGCTTCATGTTGCAATGAAACATGCATTACTGCTACTAAAGATTTGAAGGCTATCAAATAGAATATACAAGCAACTGCCACACTAACAGACACACACGCCAATAAAGTAATGCGTCGCTCAATCATTTTTCTACGAATATAATTTCCAAAACCAGCTCCTACAAAAGAACACAACATTTCTACTAGACCTCCGCCTAGTAAAAATACGAAGGCGCAACATGCAGAAGCTGCCGCTAAACCAGCCATAATAGCTGTATAGTGTCCTGGCTTACGCTCAATTTCATCTAGTACTTCATGGATCTGTTCAGAACTCAGATCAGACCCACCTTTATTGAAGTCCATGACAAACTGTTCCATTTCTGACAATTTATCAGTATTTACACCTGTACTTGCCAAAGATAAGGCTTGGGTATATCCATGCCCTTCTTCATCAACACAAGTATATTCAATTGATACCAACCCTACATCAGCTGAACATGAAATATTTAACTCTCTGGCAATAGTATTCATAGAATCTCGCACTCGCCAAGCACCAGTTCCATACGACAGAAGCATAATCCCTACTCTTCCTACCAAGGTAGCTTTTTCTTTCAAAGTTGCCCTCTTAGCAGGAGTATTGCTATTATCTGGCGTAAAATTGTGCCATGGCATTTGCATATGATGATGCTTCATCACAGACTGCAACATACTATTGGCTTCTTCACCACTCATTTTAATCAACTCCAAACACCAATTGTTGTAACAAACTCAATTATATATCTTACAGAAAATTATGTCAGTCAAAGAATTTAATTTTAATCTTCAATTAGTATTTTTCTTGTTTGAAAGTTTAAAAGAGTTTAAAAGAATTTAAAATATAATACGAAGTTTAAAACATAATACGGAATTTAACAAAAAAACATCCCATAGTCATCAACTAATTAGCCAATGACTATGGGACATCTCTTATTTTTAATTATTAATTTTATATTTTAGATAAAGCCTGTGATTACACTACCAACAACTAGTAGCACTAAACCAGCTAATGTGAAACCTAGTTCACGAGAAGTTTTACGTTCATGTAAGAACAACATCCCACCTAAAGTAGAAATAACTACACTCAATTGTGTGTAAATAAATGCACTTGAAGTTCCGTTTTCTTGAGCAGAGAAGATATATGCAAATGCTGCAATACCCCAAATTGCTCCACCGATCATACCAGCCCAACTTTCACGTGCTGTTAATGCAGATGTTTCTCTAGTAGCGAAAACAAAGATTAAAGCACCACACAAAATACCTAACATTTCAGGTAAGTATAATGCAGTTGGAGAAACGTGTCTTACAGCTGGTAAGTTAGGGAATGAACTATAGATCCAGTAACCAACTGTTGTAACTAATAAGAATAATACATCCTTTACAGAAGCTGCTTCACTCTTGTTATCATCAGTTACCGCTGTTAAAACAACACCAACAACAACGATTGCCAAAGCAACAAGACCAATAATCTTAGCTGTTGTTCCACTCCAGTTACCTAGGAATAACATTCCAATTAAAGAGTTACCAACTAATTGGAAACCAGCTGAGATAGGCATAGTTGTTGTTACACCCATACGTTCAGGTTTCATAGAAATAAATTGTCCAATTTGACCGATTGTCCAGCAAGCACCTGCCATGAAAGCCCAAATGAAAGCGGAAGCTGTAATTGTTGGGTGCATGATAGCAAATACGATTAAACCAACCAAAGTAGCACCTAAACCGGTTCCAAGAATTTGATTAGCAGGACCACCGCCAGTTTTGCTAGCGATTAATGGAAAAATACCCCAACAAACAGCAGGTATCAATGCAATAATGATATTCAATTTTGTTCACCTCAAAAAACTTTTTCTCTCTCTATCTGAAAAAACAGACTATTTTAATATTATCCTATAAAGTTAATTGAAAATCAATGGTAAGGCTTACTTTTAATTGAATTTTAATTCTACGCAGTAATTGTCGCTATTGCTTCTTCTAAAGTAAATTCAAAGCTCGTTTGTGCTGGAACTAGTGCTAATTTGAATAAGCCCCACAGTTCATTTTGAGCATACCCAAATATCATAGCTCGATATAATCGTGCTCTGTTTATAACATCAACATCATTTTTAGCAAATGGTTCAATCAAACTTTCTAACAACTCTACTAAATCTTTAAAATGATTTCTTGCTTCTTCTTTTTGACTATAATCAATTCCACCAAAAGCCAAACGTGTTAATCGTGGCTGGATCAATAATAATTCATGTAGTTTACGACCATATATACGTAGAGCTTCTTTTCCAGAAATTCCTTGCAATTCTTCTTTAATCTGTTCAGCTAAACTATCTAAAAAATCATTAATTACTGCAATTTTTAGTTCTTCTTTATCGGCAAAATATGGATACATCGCCTGAGAATGTACCCCTAATACACCAGCAACCTTACTGAAACTTAATTTCTCAGCCCCTTCTTTATTTATAATCTCTTTAGCTGCTTCTATTATTTTTTCGGCTGATAAATTTCTTTTTTGTGTCATTTTTTATTCTCTCACTTGCATTTATTTATTATTAGGTCTATCATTACACTTTGTAAATTAATATAGTAATTATTTTACTTTCTTTACTACTATAAGCTATATTTCGATATTATACAAAGGAAAGGACTATTTTATGGACGAAGCACAACGAGAAAAAAGCCCATGGAAACGTAATTTATACATTCTATGGGTTTGTACTTTTATCGCTGGTATTGCTTTTAGTGAGCTTATGCCATTTATGTCTTTATATGTCAGTCAACTAGGACATTTTTCTAAGGCACAAGTTTCCTTTTATAGCGGTTTGGTCTATGCTGCTACTTTTCTAGTCACTGCCATCGTTTCTCCATTATGGGGAATGCTAGCTGATATTAAAGGACGCAAAATTATGTTAATTCGCGCTTCCTTTGGTATGGCCTTTGCTATGTTTTTAATGGGACTTGTCACTAACGTCTGGGAATTAATTGCCTTACGTGCCCTTCAAGGTTTATTTTCAGGCTTCATTTCAAATGCTCAAGCTTTAATAGCATCGCAAACACCTAGAAAGCATAGTGGGAAAGCTCTAGGAACTCTAGTCACTGGCTCAACTTCTGGAATGTTAATGGGACCTATCATCGGTGGTGTATTAGCCCAATTCTTTTCTATTAGAGACACTTTTTTTATCACCGCTTCCTTACTAGCCCTAGCAGGAATTTTATCTGCCACTTTAGTTAAAGAATACTTCGTACCTGTTAAACGAGAAAAAAATTCTAAAGAACATCGTGGTTTATTATCACAATTTCAAAACCCTCGGCTAATCATTGTTCTGCTTATTTCTACTATGATGGTTCAATTGGGGAATATTTCAATTGCCCCTATTATCAGTTTATACATCAAAGAACTTATGCACAATCAAGGCCCAATTGCCTTAGTGGCTGGTATTATTGCTGCTTTACCAGGTATTTCCAATATTATTTCAGCTCCACGTTTAGGAGCTTATGGTGATGCTCATGGATCAAATAAAGTTCTAATGGCAGGTTATCTTTTTGCTGTTATCATGTACTTCCCACAAGGATTTGTTTCAAGCATTTGGTTACTAGGAATTCTACGTTTCTTTATTGGTATTTCTGATGGGGCACTATTTCCTACCATCCAAACTTTACTAACAAAGAATTCTCCTGCATCAGCTACATCTGCCGTCTTTTCTTGGAATCAATCTTTCCAAGCTTTAGGCAATATGTTCGGCTCACTTTTAGGTGGTTCTTTAGCTGGTCTTTTTGATTACAATGTTGTTTTCATTTCTACCGCTACTCTACTACTACTTAATTTCCTAATTTTATGGTTTACTGAGCCAAGCTTACGTTTGAAATTTAATAGATAACAAAAAACCAGTGGTCGTTGCCCACTGGTTTTCTACTATTTATTCTTTTGTGTTTTTAGTGCTAATTCCAACGTCTTATCGACCAATACTGATTGACTATCGATAATTGGTAAATCAGTAATAGGTTCTCTCTCTTGAGCTAATGATAACTCTGTACAACCTAAAATAACCGCATCACACTTTTCATCTTTTACCATATCTTCAACTAATTCATAGAATAATTTACCATCAACATAATCTTTTTCTTTAATGTCATCATAAATTAATTCCATTGTCTTAGCTTGAATTTCAGCTGTTGGTTTTACTAATTCATAACCAGCATCTAAGATTTCTTTATCGTATACACCGTCATGTAAAGTACCGTTAGTTGCGACAATCCCTACTCTTTTAGTATTAGGATAATCTTGCTTAATTTGTTCAACCGCTAAACGTGGCATATGCAACACAGGTACATCAACTGCAGCTTGTAACTCATTATAAAAATAATGTGCTGTGTTACATGGCAATGTAAAGAAGTCTGGTTTTAAACCTGCTTGTTGTTTAAAATCTTCCAATAATGGAATCTTAGGATTTGGTTTACTATTATCTAAGATATAGGCTGTTCTATCTGGAACTGTTGCATGATTAACCAAAATATAATTCAAATATTCTTGATCATTATTAGCTGGTGTACGTAAATTCAACTGATGAATATAGCTTTCAGTTGCCATCGTGCCCATACCACCAATAATTGTAAAGAAATTTTTCATAAGTTTAGATCACCCTTTATTTTCTTTGAAATAACGATTGAAGTTCTTCACATAGTTATGATTCATCCACTTAATTAATAGCCAACGTCTAATATTCATATCTTTAGAATATTCGAAAGTTGTTCCGTAACGACCAGCTTTAATTAATTCCAAAGCTTTTTGCTTATCTTCATTATCCTTGGCATATTTCTTAAATACTTTCGCAGGCACACCTAACCATAAAGCGTGTTGTTCTTCATCTTTATTTCCATAGACCGTTTCTTGACCCTTTAAGCTATCTTTAACGTAGTCTTTAACAACCCAATCAGCTAAATTGTAACCATCTAAAGTTACAAAGAAACTACTTCTTCCTTGACGAAGATTAATTTCAAATAACTTATATGTGTTATCTCTTGTGTCGTACTTCATATCAAAGTTAGCATAACCAGTATAGTTAATAGCCTCTAAGAAATTCTTGATACGATTATAGATATCTTGATTAAAGTCTGGCAATATTGCAACATAGTTTCCGATTGCTGATGGTGCTGGATCTTCTAGTAAAGGATGTCCCATACACATCATCTTAACTTTATGATCTTTATCTACATAGGCATTTAATACGCGCATATGACTATCATCGCCAGGAATAAAGTCTTGTAAAATGAAGTCAGACTTATAGCCATTTGCATATGCTTGTTTCAAAACATAATCAAATTCTTCTCGATCCTTAATTCTAAAGGCTTTTTTACGACCTTCAAAATGAACGTCAAGCCATTCAACACTATTAGCTGGTTTCAATGCTACCGGATATTGGAATGGTTGTTCAATCTTGTCTCCACTGTCATGATCAGCTTTGGTGATGATTTTTGTTTTTGGATATGGTAAGTCATACTTGTCACACATTTCATAGAAACGTTCCTTATTATTTAAATGCTTCAATAAATCATAGTCAACGTAAGGACAAATAAATACATCTGACAATTCATCCTTATGCTTAGCAATCAATTCTGCATAGCCATCACCACAACCAATTAAGATTACTGGTTCTTCATGATCAGCGTAACGTTTCTTTATCTTACGCATTTCATTAATCCAAACTGGATCTTCAGAAAAACCATCTATTAATTCTAAGTCAACAATTTTTGTAAATCTTGTTGGTGCCAATTCTATTTCTGCAAATGCCTTAACTGGTTTATGGTATAGTTCATAAAAAGAACGTGCCATTCCGTAAACATTAAAATCGCTACCTAATAAAATTGGTGTAAATGCTGGTGCACTCATTATAATTCCTCCACAATTTTCTTTGCTACATTAACATCTGATGGATAAGGTACATCGACACCCTTTATCTTTTGATAAGGATCTTCTCCTTTACCCGCTAATACTACTATATCGTTATTAGTACTCATTTTAATGGCTTTCTCAATTGCCATTTCTCTGTCTAGTTCAAACTCTACTTTTACATTATCATGGTTGATATAACTATCAATTTCTTGAGCAATCTTCATTGGATCTTCAAAGCCTGGATCATCCGTTGTCAAAATCACATGATCCACTTCTTCACTAATTGCTTTTCCGAAACCTGGACGACGAGAAATACCCTTATCTCCAGGAGAACCCAAAACAGCAATTACTCGACCGGCATGAGTTTGTTGTTTTAAAAAGGCAAATAAAGCTTTTAAACTAGCATAATTATGAGCATAATCAACATAGATTGTACCATTATTTTTTGTTTTAATAATTTCCATTCTACCAGGAATATGTACTCTATCAAGTGTCTTGCGTGCATCTTCACCTTTAGCACCTGCAAGTAAAGTAGCGATAATCGCACTAGTAGCATTTCCTTCGTTATAATCGCCTGGCACACTTAATTCATACTTTCCATCAACATGTAAGGTTTGAACTTTATCACTAAGTCCCTTAACCTCAATTACACTTTTATGCAAATTTTCAAAATCATTTTGATATTCAATATCTACTGGAATATTGTCAGAAATTTGAGCACCCTTGCGTGCAAAAACATATATATCTTCTGGTTCTGTTGTTGCTTTTGCAGTATAGTAAACATCTCTCAAATAAGCTGTTTCTCCATTAATCACACAACGCTTAGAATTTACTAAGAGTTGTTCCTTACAATGAAGATAATCATCAAATGTTGGATGTTCATTTCTACCAATATGATCTGGTGAGATATTTAAGAATATCCCCACATCAAATGTAAGTCCATACACACGATTCTTCTTGTATGCCTGTGATGAAACTTCCATTACCAAATGAGTCATGCCATTATTAACTGCAGCTCTCATATCATGGAATAAATCAAGTGATTCTGGAGTTGTTAAATCTGATTTAAATCTTTGATCAGGTTCATTTCCCAACACTCTATCAATAGTTGAAAAAAGAGCTACTTTTTTATCTGTTGCTTTTGCTAGAATATGCTCCGCAAAATAAGCTGAAGTAGTCTTTCCTTTTGTTCCTGTATAAGCAATAATAAATAACTCATTTTGAGGAAAACCATAGAATGCTGCACCTAATAGTGCCATCGCTTTTTGTACGTTAGTTACAATAATACCTGTCGCATCCATTCCTTCAGCATACTTTTGTTCAGAAACATAGGCTGTTGCACCTTTTTCCAAAGCTGAAGTTAAGTAACTAGGTTTAAAATTACCTTTACAGAAAAACAAAGTATTATCTGACACTTTTCTTGAATCATAAGTTACATTTTCAAAAGTCAATTTTTGTTCGTTAACCACTTCTTTTAAGAGGTGGTGTTCATCCAATAAAGATAAAGCTGGGGTTATTTCTAATGCCATCAGCTCCTACACCTTCTAACTTTTTAAACTTGTCTCAAATATCTATTATTTCACGTTTTTGCTAAAAAGGAAATATTTGTTTGATACTTTTATACATTAATTAACTAACTTAAAAAAGATTAGCTTGGTTTTCCAAACTAATCTTCTTTCTTTTTAGATGCTCCACTAACTGCATCAGTTTCACCTGGTTGTGTGAATCTATATTCTACTTCATCATCGACTAGAACCACATGTAAATCATAGTCATCAATTAACCATGTATCTGATGGCATCAAATAAAAAGAGACACCATCTATAGTAACCTCAACACCTGCTGTCTCATCATTATCCAACATAATTCCCAAATAATAACTTGGAAAAACTGTTGGGATGCCACCATATATTTTAGTAAATATTTTTATTCTATCACCTTTTTCAAGGCGCATTTCTTCAATTAATTTACGTCCAGCTTCTTCACTAACTTTAAATTCCATATTGTACACCTCAAATCAAACTTAATTTAACCCTATCAATTTAATTATATCAAATAAGTAACCGATTTCAATTTAGTGAAAAAAGTAACTAAATTCTATACTAAAAACTCCAGAAATTGAGCTAATTTCTGGAGCATAAGATGAATGTTCTTGCTTTTTTGTCTAAGTGATAGTTTGAAAATAAGTAAAAGCGTTCATTCATGGAAGACATAGGGGGGATTAACATCGATTGATAGTAGTTTGAGTGTTTGAGTGAAAGTTTTACCAAAGATTGCTAACAACTATGACTTCCAGAGTACATTTTACCAGAGAAAAAGTAAAAAATAAAGGCTTCTTATATAAAAATTACACTTATAGTGAAATTTTGTCTATTTTCCCGTAAAAAGGACCTTAATTTAGATATTTTTATCCGTTTTTTATATTATTCTGTTGCTAAAATTAATATGCTTTTTATTAGACTTTACCTTATTTTTTCCCTAAACTTTAAGTAAAATCACTTTTAGAGAGGTAAATTTTTATGCCTAATAAAATCAGTGGCGCTGATGCCATGTTAAAAGTTTTGCATGAATGGGGAGTTACTCATATTTATGGTCATCCTGGTGGCTCACTTGACTCTACTATGAATGCTTTACATAATCAACAAGATAAAATTAAATTTATTCAAGTTCGGCATGAAGAAGCCGGTGCACTTGCTGCCTCTGCTAGTGCTAAACTTACTGGTAAAATTGGAGTTGTTTTAGGTTCTGCTGGTCCAGGAGCTATTCATCTTCTTAATGGCTTGCATGATGCAAAAGCTGACCATGTTCCAATATTCGCTATTATCGCACAGGTCCCTACAACCAAAATGAATATAGATTTTTTCCAAGCTTACAATGAAGGTCCTTGGTTTGATAATGTTGCTTGTTGGAATAGAACAGCTATGACTGCTGAAAGTATTCCTAAACTTGTTGATGAAGGTATCCGTCAAGCTTATAAGTATCGTGGAGTCGCCACCCTAATTTTACCTAAAGACCTAGGATGGAAAATGATTCCTGATACTTTTGTTTCCAATGCTGCTAACCACGTTGAACCAATTTACCCTGAACCCAATCCTCAATCCATTACCGACGCTTTAGAACTGATAAAAGCAGCTAAAGCACCTATGGTTTACTTCGGTATTGGGGCTAAACATGCTGCTAAGGAATTGAAAGAAATTTCTGCTAAATTTAAACTTCCTCTAGTATCTTCTGTTCTTGCTAAGGGAATTATTGAAGATACCTATCCTACTTATATGGGATCAACTGGCCGTGTTGCTCCAAAAACCGGAGTAGAATTAGGATTTAATACTGATTTAATTCTCTGGATTGGTAACGATGTGCCTTTCAGTATCTTCCTTTTTAATCCTAAGGCTAAAGTCATTCAAATTGATATTGATAGTGAAAAATTAGGTAAACGACATCAAGTTACTGTTCCAATTCTTGCTGATTCTAAAAAAACATTGCAAGCCTTACTTAAACAAGGTGAAGAATTACCTGAAACACCATTCTACAAAGCTGCTTTAGCTAACAAAGAAAATTGGCTAGCATGGTTAAATAGATTTAAACACAGTGAAGATATCCCACTTAGACCTGAACCTGTTTTCGAAGTTTTGAATCAAGAAGCTAGTGATCAAGCAATCTTCACTCTTGATGTTGGTAATGTAAATATTAACTTTGCTAGACTTATGAACTTACATGATCAACAAAAATGGACTACCTCAGGCCAATTCGCAACTATGGGGTATGGTGTTCCTGCGGCCATCGCAGCTAAAATACTTTATCCAGATCGTGACGTATATAGTCTTAATGGCGATGGTGGTTTTGCTATGCTAATGGAGGAAATCATTACACAGGTAAAGTACAATTTGAATATTATCAACATTATTTTTAACAATAAGACCCTTGGCTATATCGAGGCTGAGCAAATTGATGACACTCAACAACCTGTTTTTGGAGTCGATCTTCCTGATACTGATTGGGCAACAATCGCCAAAGGAATGGGTGCAATTGGGTATACAGTCTACACTTTAGACGACTTTAAAGAAGCAATTGCTGCTGGTAAAGAAAGTTCCAAGCCAATTGTAATTGACGTTAAATTTACTCGAGAGATGCCATTTACTACTGAGCATATGTATTTGGATCCTAGTTACCAAGATCCACAGAAAGTAGCTAGTTTTATCGAAAAATATCAAGCAACTACTTTACGTCCATTTAGTTATTTCCTAAAGCGTGAACTAGGGGAATCTCGCGATGATTTTAACTCCGCGATGCAAAATGTTTTTGATGTAATTACAACACCATCAACCTTACCGGAAAATTATGACCAAAAGAAAAAAGAACAAGATCAAATCATCCCAGATGCAGTTTCTGGAGCTTCCGAGTACTAAAAAAATCCTATGAAATTGGGTTAATTCCAATTCCATAGGATTTCTTTTATTTAAACTTATTATTTATCAATTTTCTTTAAAGAATCTCTAATTTCTTCTAATACTTCCAATTGAGGATCTTTAGGTGCTGGAGCTTCTTCCTTCTTGTCTTGACGTAACACTTTGTTGATACCTTTTACCATTAAGAATACAACAAAAGCAATAATCAAGAAGTTAATTACCGCATTTAAGAAACTACCAACTCTAAATGTCGCATTGCCAATTTTAAATACTAAATCAGAAAAATCAATTGCTCCGACAAATAAACCTAAGAAAGGATTAATAATATACTTAACTAAAGAATTAACAATAGCTGTAAAAGCACCACCGATGATTACCCCAACTGCTAAGTCCATTACATTACCACGAGATATGAATTCTTTAAATTCTTTTAACACAAATAATCACCCCTCTAATGATCGTTATTACAGGTTGATATTATATCATGTTGTTCACAATAATTAAATCTTCAATTATTATTTTATATAATAGTTTTTCTATTTTATTAGACCATCAATTTATGGATTATAGAATTTTTCGATCCTTCTATCTGGAATAACCCATAGTAAAGTAGGAACAAATAGTAAAACGTAACTTAAAATTGGTAAGAATAGAGCACAAATTGTAATAGTTAAATATAGTATGATTGATATTTTTCCTTTTAAGTCTCTACCAAATATTTGTTTAAGTTTAGAATGTTTTTTATGCTGTTTCAAAACCTCAATTTGTAGTAAATAGTAAGAAATAGCACACATGAATAAAATAAATCCATAAACAAAGATTGGAGCAGTCCTAAATGGATATGCTCCTAACCATTTTGTTGCCATAGGCAATAACGACATCCAAAATAACCAGTGCAAATTAAACCATAGTATTTTTCCTGATACTTTTGATAGGGTTGATACTAAATGATGATGGTTATTCCAATAGATACCTACATAAAGATAACTAAGTATATATGCAATAAAAGTTGGAATAATTGATTTAATCGCATCGAATGTTGCACCATCAGGCATATGCAACTCTAATACCATAATTTGTAATTATAATTGCTAAAACCCCATCACTAAATGCCTCCATACGATTTTTAGGCAAAATACTCACTTCCTTTCTCTGCTATCTTAATAAGGCCTTTTTTAATCAGTCAACAAAAATAGCCGTGAGAACTCTCTCACGACTACAATATCTTATATTTTAAGCTTCTGCAAAATTTTGTTCATTTGCATGTGCTTTAACATTGTTAAAACGAATTTGATCCCTAATGTCATGTTCACAGTCTTCAGGGAAGTATACTTGATACCACAAAATAAATGTATAGATTGTAAAAATCTTTTGCATACTTGATTTACCATTCAAATGTTCTTTGAAGATTTCAAGTAATGCATCAGTATCAAAGAATTTCTTGGCAACATCAGATGTGAAAGCATCTTCGATCATTTTCTTATATTTAGGTTCTTTCATCCATTGAGCAACTGGAGATGGGAAACCTAATTTTTCCTTATTAGCAACTTTTTCAGGCAATTCTGCTTGTGCTGCTTTACGTAAAGAAATCTTAGTTGTATCACCTTGAATACGAGTCTTAATTGGCATTGTAGCTGCAAATTTAGCAACTTCACGGTCAACTAATGGTGTACGAACTTCAAGTGAGTTTGCCATACTCATGCGATCAGCCTTTTGTAAGATATCAAATGGTAACCAAGTGTTGATATCAAAGTATTGCATTTGTGTCATTTCATCTTTATCTTTTACTTCATCAAAGATGTGCTTTGTATATGCACCTGTATCAACATTTAAACTCTTATCTTTTAAGATTTTTTCACGTTCATGGTAGTTATAAACATAGTTTACACGGTAGTAACGTTCACTCAATGGTTGTGCACCACGAACTAAGAAACGTTGACCATGGAAACGAGGTAGGTTTTCAACTGCTTTAGCTAAACCTTTACGTACAAAGCCTGGTACCCATTTTTGATAACGTTCGAATGGACCAGCTTCAAGGTATGTATTATATCCACCAAAGAATTCATCTGCACCTTCACCAGATAAAGCAACCTTAACGTGTTCACGTGTACCTTTTGATAAGAAATATAATTGCATAGCAGATGGATTAGATAATGGTTCATCCATGTAATACATGATTGTTGGTAAAATACCAAAATAATCATCTGCATCAATCTTGATTGGTGTATTCTTTTGACCAATTCCTTCAGCAAAATCATGCGCCCAGTCAATTTCACTATATTTAGAACGATCATATCCTAATGTAAACGATTGAATGTGTTGCTTCTTAATTTTTGTTGCTTCATTAAATACATAACTTGAGTCAACACCACTAGATAAGAAACTACCTACTTCAACGTCCGCAATCATATGTGCATCAACAGATTCACGTACTAATTTACGAATTTGACTAGCATCGCTTTCTACTGTTTGTGAGTTATCAATCTTATCATAATTAAATTTATAATATTGATGTACCTCAGTCTTGCCATTCTTATGAATTACATATTGACCTGGCATAACTTTATAAACATGTTTAAACATTGTTTCCTTGGAAGGAATAAATTCGAAACTCAAATGAATAGGTAATAGTTCCTTGTTGAATTCCTTCTTGAAGTTTGGATGATCTAAGAAGGCTTTGATTTCAGAAGCCCATAAGAATGTTTCACCATCATCATAGTAGTATAATGGTTTAATTCCAAAATGATCACGAGCTAAAAATACTTCGTTTTCTTTTTGGTTATAGATTGCGAAAGCATACATACCTCGAGTCTTTTGAAGTAATTCTGGACCCCAAGCATCATAGCCATGAATCAAAACTTCTGAGTCAACTTCTGTTCTAAAATTATATCCTAATTCTTTAAGTTCTTTTCTAATTTCTTTGTAGTTATAAATTTCACCATTAAAGGTTAATACTTTGGTTTGGTCTTGGTTATACATAGGTTGTTTACCATGAGCTAAGTCAATAATTGATAAACGACGAAATCCCATGGAAATATTATTATCTCTAAAGAAAGCTTCATCATCAGGTCCACGATGACGAATTCGATTAGCCATCTTTTCAATTACATCATCTTGGACATCTGTTTGGTTAACATAACCGACAAATCCACACATATTTGTTCCCCTTACCTTCTATAATTTGTCCTAGAATAATTCTAGTAACTTATTTCATATTAATATTACATACGCATACATGTACGTACACAGTAATAATTGAATTATAGCACTTATCCCAGTAATTATACAAGAAAGGAACTCACTAGGAAAATATCTTATTTTTTTCTTTAGAATATTAAAAATATCCCTTGGTTATGAAGTGCCTTACAATTGTTAGACAAAGTCTAGTGATTGTGAGGTGCTTTTTTCGTATGACTAAATATACTCAAAAATTCAAATTAGATCTTATTCAGGAATACCTAGATACTGGCTGTTCACAACGATGGATAGAAAATAAGTATTCTTTACCAAAGGATACCTTAAAAAAATGGTGGACTGTATACAATTTAAAAGGACCCGAAGGGTTGAAATTACGACATTTCAAACGTAAATTTACTGTTGATTTTAAACTTCGTGTGATAAACTACTACCTAAATAATGATGTTTCAATGTCCAAAGTGGCAGCTTCCCATAATCTTTTGTGTTCACAGATATCTATCTGGTTGAAGTTGTTTATGGAAGGTGGATCTGAGGCCTTGAAACCCAAGAAGAAAGGTAGGCCAAGTAAGATGTCAAAAATGACAAAGAAGGATGCACGCAAAATCTTAAAAAAGGAAAGTGATGAAATTGCGGCACTAAAGAGTGAATTACGTCAAGTCAAAATGGAGCGTGATATCTTAAAAAAATCGTTGACCCTGTTCGGACCCTCAAAGCCAAGGAGAAAACAATAATTGTGGATCAGATCAGGGTGGACCAACAAAACTTGCCCAAAAAGGAACGATATGGGATTGGTGAGCTTCTAAAAACGATTGACTTGAAGCGACCAACCTATTACGATGAACGCAAACGTATCATCAATAAAAATGATAAGTATGCTGATGTTAAGGTGGTAATCAAGGAAATAGCGGAAAAAGGTAAGTGGAGAGGTTCTTACACATACGGCTATCGCCGTATAATGCCACTTCTTGAAAAAGCTGGATATCACATGGCTGAAGCCACTTTACGTCGCCTAATGAACGAATTAGGTGTACAACCAGCTATGTATAATCGTCGTAAAAATAATCACTATTCTTCTTATAAAGGTACAGTTGGTAAGGTAGCTGATAACTTGTTAAACCAAACATTTGATGCTACATCTCCTTTTACCGTTCTTCATACGGATGTTTCACAGGTACGTCTAGGTGATTCGACCTGGGCTTACATGTCAGTCATTTTAGATCAAGCTACCAAGGAAGTTTTAGCCGCTTCTGTTAGCCAAAGTCCAAATAAATTGTTGATTATGGATACATTAAACCAGCTTGAGGATAACCTCCCTAATAACTTTAGTCCAATTATCCATTCTGACCAAGGATGGCACTACCAATTAGAATATTACCGTGAAAAGATTGATTCGTTAGGTTTAATTCAAAGTATGTCCCGCAAGGGAAACTGCCTAGATAATGCCCCAATGGAAAGCTTTTTCCATCTTTTTAAAGTTGAATCACAGCTTGAAATAAAGAAATGTAAGAGTATTTCTCAGTTCACACATTTCTTTAACAAGTATGTCAATTGGTACAATAATGACCGAATTTCCAATAAAACAAAAAACATGAGTCCGGTTGATTACCGAACCCATGTCTTAGCTGCTTAAAAATATTTTATTTTTGTCTAACTTTTTTGTTGCACTTCAGTTATTAGTAATTTATCTAATAACTAAGAGATATTTGAATCTTCTTACTGTATTTGTTGTAACGCTTGTCCAACTGTTACAAAGTTGTTGCCATCTGAAATCGATGCAGGTTGTTCACTATTAGAACCATACATATTAGTTTGTTCATCAATCCAATTATTTTGATTATCATCAATACCAAACATCTCAGCTGGTGAAATAAAATCAGTTGTTGCTGCAGTTTCAGAATTAGTTGGTAATGATGGCATTGGATATGCATTATTAATGTAGTTTGAAGCATTCTTAAAAGCTCCAATATGTAAATGAGGAGCATAACTATTATAATCTGGAGAAGCACCGGTTCCTCCAACAGTACCTACTTGTTGTCCGCTTGTTACTTGTTGCCCTTTAGATACTGTAATAGATGCTAGATGTTGGAAATATACAGCTGTATTAGATTCTTGGAAATATACGATAACTACATTACCTTGATCTGGAAGAAAGCCTGTATAACTAACGACACCGCTATTAGTAGCTAAAACTGGAGTACCTTGTACTGCCGGCAAATCCCAACCTTGGTGATATTGAACACCATCTATACTACGCCAGCCCATTCCTGAAGAAATTTGTAAATCATTTACACTAACATTTGGAAATGGTGAACTACTATTGCTTATTCCTTTAATTGCCGTTTGATTAATTGTATCTGCACTTACTTTTGAAAAAAATGTAGAGTGTTTCACAGTAGCTTTCTGAACATTCTTATGTTCTGTCATCGCAGTCTTAGAAATGTGCTTATTTTGCATCATTCCAGTAACACCAATTGAAGCTAACACTGCACTTGCCATAACTAGTCTTTGTGTTATTCTCAAAATTATTTGTCCCCTCTGTTTATTTCTATATATGTTCTTACTTTAAAAACTATCCAGTATTCATTGTACTAAATATGCCAATAATATGTAGCTTTTTCAATTAATCGTTAATCAACTGAAATATTTCACTTAGTTATTTTACACTTGGTTTACAAAGTATTAAAAAATGATTGAACTTATAATCTGTTCAATCATTTATATAATCAATTAAAGCCATATAGTCTTTGAGCTACTTTATAAACATCTGTAGCTAATTTCCTACCAAATTTTCCCGGAAGATTAACACCTATCCCAAATAGTCTTCTTCGTAAAATCCTGTATACATCGTCATATTCTTTTAAATAATTCCATAAATCATCTTTTAAATCCAAGTATTCTTTTGTATTTCCACGAATCAAAAGTATCGACGAAATAGTCGTAATAATTTCTAAATATCTCTTCATGTATTTTCCTACGTCAGAATTAACATCTATATTCTCAGCATAAAATTTTATCATTCTTTTATTAACATACAATTGTTGGTCTATTCGTTTGAGCATCACTTTTTCATTAACTGATTGATCTTCTCTTCCAATAAAATAGTGATACAAATCAACATCTAAATAGTACATCTTTTTAACATAAGGCAATGGCTCAAATACATAAAGGTTATCTACATAGAATTTATACTTTGGTAATTTTAATTTAGCTTCTTTGGTTACTAGACTAGTTCTATATATAACCGCATGCATCAAAAAATATTCTCCATACAGTAAATGTACTTTGTTCCACGTGAAACTTTTATTTTTTGGTAACCATCGATACTTAATTACCTTTTTATGTCCTAACTCCACTTTATCGTAAATATAATTACAAATTAACATATCAATTTCTTCATTTGATTCTTCCAAACTCTCTAGGAAATTCAGAACTTTTTGATATGAATTTAAATCTAGCCAATCATCACTATCAACAACTTTTACATACTTTCCCTTTGCTAAATACATTCCAGTGTTTACTGCTTGCCCATGTCCTCCATTTTCTTGATGAACAGCCTTTACTTGCTTGGGATATGTACGTTCATATTTATCTATAATCTCAGCTGTCCTATCTGTCGAACCATCGTCTATTAATAAAATTTCAACTCTATCATTTCCGGGAAATAACGACTCCACACACCGATCTATATAATCTTGCGAATTGTAACACGGAACTACAATACTCAATAATTTTTCCAAATAATTCACCTATTCTATTCACTATTAAAAATTAGATCATGTTAAATTCTAACATTACTCTCTTATTTCTTCCATAAGCATTATTTCTTTTTGCAAAATTTATTAGTGTTAAAATTAAGGTAGCGTTATAGAAAGAAGGTACCTTATATGAAAATAGGTTTTATTGGCACTGGTGTTATGGGAAATGCTATTTCCGTTAATTTGTTAAAAGCCGGCTATGAAATGGTTGTATATAATCGAACTAAATCTAAAACTGATAATTTAGTTTCTTTAGGTGCTAGTTGGGCTGACTCACCCAAAGAAGTAGCTCAACAAAGTGATATTATCTTTACAATGGTTGGATTCCCATCAGATGTTGAAGACGTATACTTTAATTCTGAAACTGGAGTTTTCGCAGGAGCTAAACCACAATCTATCCTAGTTGATATGACTACTAGTCGTCCTTCTCTTGCTCAAAAGATTTATCAAGAGGGTCAAAAAAGAAATCTCTTTGTTTTAGATGCTCCTGTATCTGGCGGTGATGTTGGAGCAAAAAATGGTACTCTGACTGTTATGGTTGGAGGAGATAAAGAATCATTCGATAAGCTTACAGATGTTTTTGAAGTTATTTCTCAGAGTTATCACTTATTTGGCCCAGCTGGTTCTGGACAACATGCTAAAATGGCAAATCAGATTATGATTGCTGGAACAATGACTGGATTAACTGAAATGCTCGTCTATGCTAAAAAAGCTGGACTAGACTTAGATTCTATTCTTACTACAGTAGGAGCTGGATCAGCAGCCAACTGGAGTCTAAATAATTACGGACCTAGAATCTTAGCATCTGACTATACTCCTGGATTTTTTGCTAAGCATTTTCTCAAAGATTTACGTATTGCTCTAGATTCTGCTAAAAACATGGGTATCAGTCTTCCTGCGACAGAAAAAGCTGAAGAACTTTATCAAACAATGGTTGATGAATTTAAATTAGGCAATGATGGTACTCAGGGATTAATCAAGATATACGATTAAAAAAGACACTTAACAATGTATAAACATTGTTAAGTGTCTTACTTTAACTATTAATCTTCAGCAACAAATGGCAATAAGCCCATGATACGAGCACGCTTAATAGCAACTGTTAACTTACGTTGGTTCTTAGCACTTGTACCTGTTACTCGACGAGGTAAGATCTTTCCACGTTCAGAAATGAAACGACGTAATAAATCTGTATCCTTGTAGTCGATGTATTCAATGTGATTTGCTGCGATGTAGTCTACCTTACGGCGACGACGTCCGCCTCTACGTTGTTGAGCCATGTTATTCCCTCCTCACGCTTACTAGAATGGCAAGTCATCATCAGAAATATCAATAGATTGTCCATTATCAGCAAATGGATCAGCACTATTATCTGCTCCATTATTTGATGGTGTATTTCCACCAAAACTATTATTTTGTTGAGAATCACCAAATGGATTGCTATCAAACTGTGATGCTTGATTTTGCGAAGGAGCATTATTTCCGTAATTATTTTGTGTCATTCCATGTTGTTCACGATAACGATCTGCTTCGGCACGTGATTCCAACAATGAGAAATTCTCAGCTACAACTTCTGTAACATATACTCTTGTTCCTTGTTGGTTTTCATAAGAACGAGTTTGAATTCGTCCGTCAATCCCAACCAATGAACCCTTATGAGTAAAGTTGGCAAAATTTTCTGCTGGTTTACGCCACATTACACAGTTAATAAAATCAGCTTCACGTTCACCTTGTTGGTTAGTAAATTGACGATTTACAGCAACAGTAAATGTAGCAACCGCAGCTCCAGAAGCCGTGTAACGTAAATCAGGATCTCTTGTTAAACGACCTACTAGAATAGCTCTATTAATCACAGTAACTCCTCCTTAATTTTTTATATCTCTTTTAAATTTATTAGTCTTCACGTTTAACGATCATATGACGTAAAATGCCATCATTAATCTTTGCAAGACGGTCAAATTCGTTGATTGCATCTGCATTTTCAGCCTTGATGTTTACAATGTGGTAAATACCTTCACTGAAACCACCAATTTCGTATGCAAAACGACGCTTAGACCAGTCTTTTGAGTCTACGATTTCAGCACCGTCGTTCTTCAAAATGTTATCAAAACGTTCTACTAAAGCAGTCTTTGCTGCTTCATCGATAGCTGGGCTGATGATGTAAGTAATTTCGTAATTTGTCATGTCTATTTGCACCTCCTTATGGACTTATGGTTCTCTGTTCTCCTTTGAACAGAGAACAAGGATTAATTTGAATGATATACATTCACGAATTAAAATTATATCATGATTTTAATCGTTTAGCAAGAGTTTTCCTGATTTACCCTACTAATAATTAACATACGTAAAATAAAAATCTTTTCAAAAAAAAGATTGGGATATTTTCCCAATCTTAAAAAATTCTATTCACCATCTTTTTGAGCAGCATCTAATAATCTAGCAACATCGCTATCTTTTGTATCATCACTAATTTCAGTGCTTACTTCTTGAGTTGTTTCTTCACTATTTTCGTTTTCGTCTTCTGGCTCAACTTTTGTCATTGTCGATACAATAGAATCAGCACCTAAATTAATTAATCTTACACCTAATGTTGCTCGTCCTGTTTCAGATACATCGCTAATCTTAAAGCGTATCATGACACCTTTATCAGTAATAACCATGATATCTTCATCACCATTTACAGTTGTTAGTCCTGCCAACGGTCCATTCTTTTCAGTGACATTTGTTGTCTTTATACCTTTTCCACCACGGCCTTTAATTGGATACTCACTAGCAGCAGTTTGCTTACCGTAGCCATTTTCAGAAATAACGAAGACTTTACTTTCAGGTTCAAGAATTGCAGAACCTATAACATAGTCGTTATCACGAAGACGGATACCTCTAACACCAGCGGCAGAACGACCCATTGATCTGATATCTTTTTCATCGAAAGATACAGCATAACCTTGATGAGTACCGATGATTATGTTCTTAGAATCATCGGTAGCTAGGACATTTATTAATTCATCACCATCACGTAAAGTTATAGCCTTCAAACCATTTTTACGGATATTTCCAAATTCACTGACCGAAGTTCTTTTTACCGTTCCTTGACGTGTGATAAAGAATAGATACATTTCCTTGTCAGTTTGAACTTTATCTGCAGGAATATTTATCACTGTTTGAATTTTTTCATCTGCAGAGATATCCAATAAATTAATTACCGGAATTCCTTTAGCAGTTCTACCATATTCTGGAATTTCATATGCCTTCATCCGGTATACTTTTCCAACATTTGTAAAGAATAGCAATTCATCATGAGTTGAGGTCGTCAATAAATGTTCAATGAAGTCATCATCATGAACTCCCATACCTTGAATACCTCTACCACCACGATTTTGTGCTTTAAAATCACTAGTTGGTAGACGTTTAATATAGCCATTATGTGTTAATGTAACTACTACATTTTCTTCTTCGATTAGATCTTCATCTTCAATACTTAAAACCTCACCAACCATCAATTCAGTGCGTCTTTCATCACCAAATTTTTCTTGAATTTCTAGTAGTTCTTCATAAATGATCTTATCGATTCTTTCAGGCTTAGCTAGAATATCTTCATAGTCTGCAATTGCTGCCATTGTCTTCGAATATTCGTTTTCAACTTTGTCTCTTTCAAGTCCTGTCAAACGTACTAAACGCATATCTAAGATAGCTTGAGCTTGTTTATCACTTAATTGATATTCATTCATCAATCTATCTTTAGCTACATCTGGGCTTTGAGAACCACGAATGATATTAATGATGGCATCAATATGATCTAAAGCTATACGTAATCCTTCTAAAATATGAGCTCTTGCTTTAGCTTTCTTTAATTCAAACTCAGTTCTACGACGAATTACTTCTTCTTGGTGTTTCAAGTAGTATTGTAGAATTTGCTTCAAGCTAAGAATCTTTGGTGTTCCATTAACAATGGCCAACATGTTAAAACCAAAAGTAGTTTGCATTAATGTTAATTTATACAAATTATTTAATACAACTGAAGCACTAACATCTCTACGAACATCAATCGTTACACGCATACCTTCACGATCTGATTCATCTTTAACATCAGTAATGCCTTCGATTTTC
Organism: Ligilactobacillus salivarius; assembly: GCF_035231985.1. Lineage (NCBI taxonomy): Bacteria > Bacillati > Bacillota > Bacilli > Lactobacillales > Lactobacillaceae > Ligilactobacillus > Ligilactobacillus salivarius. The sequence continues at coordinate 7,290 of NZ_CP117983.1, read as the reverse complement.
TTTTCACGTGCTAATTCTGCAATACGTTCAATTAATCGAGCTTTATTTACCATGTATGGCAACTCGTGTACAACAATTTGTTGTTTTCCATTAGCTTGCTCATCAATTTCAACTTTGGCACGTAAAGTAACAGTACCCTTACCTGTTTCGTATGCTTTTCTGATACCAGATTTTCCCATTACAATTGCGCCAGTAGGGAAATCTGGTCCAGGGATTGCCTCCATCAAATCAGCTGTAGTTACATCAGGATTTTTCATTAACATATGAATTCCGGAAATAACTTCTCCCAAATTGTGAGGCGGGATATTTGTCGTCATACCTACAGCAATACCTGTAGCCCCATTAACTAGCAAATTAGGAAAACGTGCTGGTAAAACAACAGGTTCTCTTTCAGTTCCATCGTAGTTTGGTTGGAAATCAATTGTATCTTTATTGATATCACGGAGCATTTCTAGAGTAATCTTTGACATTCTAGCTTCTGTATAACGCATCGCAGCAGCACCATCACCATCGACAGAACCAAAGTTACCATGACCATCTACTAACATATAACGATAACTGAAATCTTGTGCCATACGTACCATCGATTCATAAATCGCAGAGTCACCATGTGGATGAAATTTACCCATTACATCACCAACAATACGTGCGGATTTCTTATATGGCTTATCAGGAGTAACCCCTAATTCATTCATTCCATACAAGATACGACGATGAACTGGTTTTAAACCATCGCGTACGTCAGGCAAAGCACGAGCTACAATAACACTCATCGCATAGTCTAAAAACGATGTACGCATAACTTTAGATAAATCAACGTCTTTAATTCTATTTGGTAAATCTACCAATTTTCTTACCTCCTAACACTTTTGCTCACGATGTAATTAAACATCCAAGTTATTAACAAATGTTGCATTATCCTCTATAAATTGACGACGAGGTCCAACATGATCTCCCATCAACATTTCAAATACTTCATTTGCTTCTTCTGCATCTGATAATTCTACTCTCAATAATCGACGATTTTCAGGATTCATTGTAGTTTCCCATAACTGTTCAGCATCCATTTCACCCAAACCTTTATAACGTTGAATAACAGGCTTTGGACTAGGTGGTAAACTTCCTAAAACATCATTCAATTCTTCGTCAGAATCAATATATTTTATCATCTTACCTTGACGCACTTGATACAAAGGTGGTTGTGCAATATATACGTAACCTGCGTCAAGCATAGGTTTCATGAAACGATATATCAAAGTTAATAGCAAAGTTCTGATGTGAGCACCATCGACATCAGCATCAGTCATGATGATTAACTTATGATAGTTTGCCTTAGAAACATCAAATTCTTCTCCAAATCCTGTTCCTAAAGCTGTAAATAGCGAACGAATTTCTTCATTAGCCAAAATTCTATCTATTGTTGCTTTTTCAACGTTTAAAATCTTACCTCTAATTGGCAAGATAGCTTGTGTTAAACGTGAACGTCCCTGCTTGGCAGAACCACCAGCAGAGTCCCCTTCGACAATAAATAACTCTGAAATTTCAGGATCTTTTGAAGTATTATCAGCTAATTTCCCTGGCAAATTAGAAATTTCTAAACCATTCTTCTTACGTGTTACCTCACGTGCTCTCTTAGCAGCAATACGAGCTTTAGCGGCTAAAAGTCCTTTTTCTACAATTTGCTTTGCAACTGTAGGATTTTCCAGCATAAATTTATTGAAAGTTTCACTAAATAATTTATCAGTAACCTTTCGAGCATCTGAATTTCCTAACTTAGTCTTTGTTTGTCCTTCAAATTGTGGATTAGGATGTTTAATTGATACTACAGCTGTTAAGCCTTCACGTACATCTTCCCCGGAAAGATTTGCATCATTTTCTTTAATCAAGCCACTTTTACGACCATAATCATTAATTACTCTTGTTAAAGCAGTTTTAAATCCAGATTCATGAGTTCCACCTTCATAGGTATGAATATTGTTGGTGAAAGATAACAAGTTAGAATGGAAATCATTAGTGTATTGTAAAGCTACTTCCACCGTAATTCCATTTTGTTCACCTTCAACATAAATAGGTTCTGGGAAAATAACTTCCTTACCCTTATTCAAGAATTCAATATAATGCTTAATACCACCAGCATAGTGAAATTCTTCATGCGTTGGTTCTTCTTGACGTTTATCATCAATTGTTATCTTTAATCCCTTATTCAAAAAGGCTAATTCACGAATTCTTTTAGTTAACACATTGATGTCATAGGTTGTAGTTTCTGTAAAAATATCTGGATCTGGCTTGAAATGGACAATCGTTCCATGTTCATGGCGAGGACACTTTCCTACAACTGTCATAGAGGTAGCTACTTTACCTAATTTAAAGTCCATACCATAGACGTTTTCATCATCTTCTCGCATGACTTTTACATCTAGATTTGTTGATAATGCATTTACAACTGAGGCACCCACACCATGAAGACCACCAGAAACTTTATAGCCTCCACCGCCAAATTTACCACCGGCATGTAAGACCGTAAAAACTGTTTCTAATGCAGGACGACCTGTTTTCTTTTGAATATCAACAGGAATACCACGACCATTATCTTTTACAGTAATGCTATTGTCTTCTTCAACTGTTACATTAATTTCATCAGCAAATCCTGCTAAAGCTTCATCGATACCATTATCAATAATTTCCCATACTAAATGATGTAGCCCTTGAGAACTTGTTGAACCAATGTACATACCTGGGCGTTTACGAACAGCTTCTAAACCTTCAAGAACTTGTATTTGGCTAGCATCATATTCTTTTGCCTTTTCTTCTTGAAGTTTTTCTTTTCTTTCTTCTTCAGTCACCGCTATTCCTCCTCAATCGTAAATGAATTTTCTTCTGTAATTTTTCCGTTATCTATTCTAAAGATTTTGGGTTTATTAATTAATTGTTGCGCAACATCTGATAATCCTGGTGTAGTCAGGAATGTTTGTACTTTATTTTGAATAGTTTTCAATAAATGAGTTTGTCGAGCACCATCTAACTCACTCAACACATCATCTAACAACAGGATTGGATATTCATTTGTTTTTTCTTTCATCAAATCTATTTCAGCTAATTTCACAGACAACGCTGCTGTTCTTTGCTGGCCTTGCGATCCATACACTTGAACATTTTTGTCATTCAACATAAAACGAACATCATCTCTATGCGGGCCGAGCAATGTTGTCCCTTGAAAAATTTCTTTATCCATCATAGTTTTATACTGTTCAATCAAGGATTGCTTTAATTCCAACACACTCTTTCCTTGGTATTCTTTCAATGTACTTTCATACTGAAATTGTAAATGTTCCTTCCCCTGTGTGATTTGGTTATGTAACTTATCAGCATATTTTTCTAATTCTTGTAAAAACTCTAATCTTTTAAAAATTATTTGCGAACCACTTTCTGAAAGTTGCTCTGATAATATTTCTAAATATACTTTATCCGTTGCCTTTTTGGTTTGTAGTTCTTTAAGATACTTATTTCGTTGGCGCAAAACCGCCCGATATTCAGTCAAGGCATGTAAGTAAAGAGCATCTATTTGTCCAAACTCCATATCTATGAACCTTCGACGAACTGATGGAGCCCCCTTAACTAGCGCTAGGTCTTCCGGCGCAAACAGAATAACATTTAATTGCCCGATATACTGTGACAATCTTGCTTTTTCCAAATAATTAACTTTGGCTTTCTTACCTTTACGACTTATCAAAAGTTCTAACTTCGTGTTACCTAAACGTTGATGAACTTCTCCTCTAATTAATGCGGCATCTTTTTTAAAAGTTACCATTTCCCTATCATTGCTCGTTCTATGACTACGTGCCATTGCTAAAACATATATAGATTCCAATAAATTAGTTTTTCCCTGAGCGTTTTTCCCAATCAAAACGTTAACTTGAGGAGAAAAAGCAACATTAACATCTTCATAATTTCGAAAATGTTTAAGTTCCAATTTTTCAAGATACATTATTTGTCAGCTTCCATCATAAACTTTCCATATTCAGGAATTTCAACTAAATCGTTAGGATATAACTTTCTACCTCTACGGTTATCCAATTCACCATTGATCAAAACATCATTTTCTTGTAAGAACCATTTCGCTTGCCCACCAGAACTAATGATGTCAACAATCTTTAATAATTGACCTAAAGTTATATAGTCTGTCTTCAACTTCACTTTTTGTGTCAAAATATCCCCTACTTTCTTTTAAATACCTTCTAATTATACCTTTTTTTTGATAAAAAGACAATTTTTAAAGGCTTTTTTAACCGTTTATAGCACTTTTACACCAATTTAGACTTATCCTACCTACCCTATATTAAAACGGCTCAAAATAACTCTTATTTGCTTTTTTAGCATATCCAAACTACAAGGAGCATTAATTGAAAGAACGGCAACACTACACCAAAGTTACTTATTCACCTTTAGTTTTACTTGTGAAATCTACACAAGTTTACAGCCTCAACGGTTATATCATTTTTCACTGATATTGATCAATCAATCACAATAGTATAGTATATTAATTTTTTATATAAAAATAAGACTCTTTATACATAAAAAGCATAAGAGTCTTATTTAATAAATTAATCTAATTTATCTTTTTAGAATGTTCTCACAGGTGTAATCAACTGAACAAAATTATCTTTATCTTCTGTTGGTACAATTGTGAATGGACGTAATGGTTGTGTAAACGCAATTGTAATTTCTGATTGACCAAATGAACGTAGGGCGTCTTTCATATAATCTGGATTAAATGAAATTTCTAACTCTGAACCTTCTAAATTTTTGAAATGTAATTCTTCTTCAACATTTCCGACTTCAGGAGTATTACCTGAAAGAACAACACTTTGTGCACTTGGATTAATTGCTAATTTAACTACATTATTGCGGCCTTCATGAGATAGAAGGGAAGCACGTTCAATTGATTGAAGTAATTCTACTGCATTAAAATCAACTGTAATTTCTGAAACTTTTGGAATTAATCTTTCAGTATCAGGATATTTTCCTTCTAGTAAACGAGTGTAGAAAGAAGTATTGCCTAGAATGAATAATGCTTGATTTTCTGAGATCTGAATTTCAATGTTTTCGTCACTATCAGAAATCATTTTAGATAATTCACTTAAAGATTTTCCTGGAATAATAACATCATAAACCGCATCGTCAGCACCTGACAATTTGATGATACGTTGACTTAAACGATGGGAGTCAGTTGCTACTGCAAGTAATTCTCCATTCTTTATTACCAAATGAATACCAGTTAAAATAGGGCGACTTTCTTGATTAGAAACAGCAATAACTGTTTGACTAATAACTTGTTTTAGTATATCGCCGGGAACAGTTAATTGATCTTTTGAATCAATTTCTGGAAGATGAGGGTATTCTTCAGCATTTAACCCATTAATTGTAAATTCTGCTGATCCAGAAGTAATTGTTGCTTGAAATCTTTCGTTAATTTCAATTGTCATTGTTTGTTCTGGTAATTTCTTTACAATTTCACTAAAGAAACGAGCAGGTAAAACAACTGCACCTTCTTGTTCAATTTGTAATGCAGCATTATCATCTGCAATTGAAATGATTGTTTCAATGGATATATCTGAATTGCTACCAGTTAAAGTTAATGCATCTTTTGACAAATCCATTTTTAATCCTGTCAAAATATCAATTGTCGTTTTAGATGATATTGCTCGTTGAACATCGTTTAAATATTTGATAAATGATGCTCGTTGAATTGAAAATTTCATATATATGAATCCTCCTAATATATATTTATATATTATTTATATAAGTAGTAGTAATAGTAGGGCCTGTTCATACTGTGGATAAGTATATAAAACCCTGAAATATAAGAAAATCACTTGTGGAATTGCTGTGGATAAAATTAGTAGGTTATTAACATTAATCCACAAACTAATCTTGCAGCTCGGCTCGCAGTTCATTTACTTCCTTTTGGAGAGTAGTGTCTGTATGAAGAGCTTCAGCAATCTTCTCATGAGCATGAATAACAGTTGTATGATCCTTACCACCAAATTCATTTCCAATTTTTGGAAGTGAGGCATCTGTTAGTTCACGTGATAAGTACATAGCAATTTGGCGAGGAATAACGATAGATTTAACACGTTTCTTTCCCTTTAAATCAGCAATTGTTACATGATAATACTTAGCTACTTTATCTTGAATGATAGGAATAGTTAGTTTGCTGGATTTGCCACTGACTTTTAAGTTTTTAAGAGCCTCAGCTGCTAGACTAGTAGAAATTGGAGTGCGAGTCATTGAAGAAAAAGCTTCTACTCGCATTAAAGCACCTTCAAGTTCTCTAATATTTGAATCTATTTGACCAGCTATATAACTAAGAGTGTCATCTGGAATAGAAACGTGTTCAGCCTCAGCCTTATTTCTTAAAATTGCGATTCTCGTTTCAAAATCTGGAGGAGTTATATCAACGGATAGCCCCCATTTAAAGCGAGAAACTAGTCTTTGTTGAAGTTTTGGAATTTCATTAGGCAGTCTATCTGATGAAAGAACGATTTGTTTTTTATCATCGTATAGCGCGTTGAAAGTATGGAAAAATTCTTCTTGTGTACCTACTTTATCTGCAAAAAATTGAATGTCATCTACAAGTAGTAAATCGACACTTCGATATTCACGTCTGAATTCTTCTTGACGCTTTGTTTGTATAGAACTAATGAAATCATTGGCAAAGGATTCACTAGTAACGTATTTTACTTTCGCATCAGGACGATTTTCTAACATTTGATGTCCAATAGCGTGCATTAAATGAGTTTTTCCCAAACCAACACCGCCGTAGAAGAAGAGCGGGTTGTAAAAAACGCCAGGTTCTTCAGCAACGGCTAGTGCTGCTGCATGTGCTAATTGATTACCTTTACCAACAACAAAAGTATCAAAAGTATAACGATCGTTAAGTTGAGTTTCTTTTAGAAAAGAAGAACTATTATTATTTTCTGCAACAGAAACTTTTTTTGGTGTAGTTACACTTTCTGAATTTTCTAGAGGATTAGGATCACTAGGTAGCTTAGCTAAAACAGTTATTTTTTCACCAGATACTTCTTGGATTAGATCTGAAATTTGTCCATTAAGCTTTTGAGTCCAATAATCCCTATGTAAAGGTGTTGGAACATTTACAATTAGTGTTTGATCGATATATTGAACTGGTTCTGCTGGACCAAACCATGCCTTGTAGCTAGCAGGATTTAAAGATTTACTGAAAGATTCAATAATATATTGCCAAAGTGAATCTAAATCTAAATTAAGCAC